>NZ_QEZG01000021.1:0-100361 GCF_003993495.1 Xanthomonas sp. BRIP62418 | reverse complement strand
GTGGAACCGTTGCTCATGATCAAACGAGGCGCTTCCAGCACTGCTCTTCCCATGCACACCGACCATCTCGACTGGTCCTTGCCCGCTCACCGTCGCGGGACCCTTAGCGGCATGGATGCCGCGCCGGTGCCTACAAGGACGTACTTGCGGCGTGTCCCGCGAGGGTGGGCGGGCAAGGACCCTGCAGCAAACTGACAGCGTCGAGGGCGCGGTGCCCTCACCGCCTAAGGGACACGCCGTGAATCCATCCCTGGGGGGCTCGGTGGCGGCATTCATGCCGCCACACGGTCCCGCAACCGGCAAGGACACCGCGCCAGACAGGTGGTCGGCGCTCATCTGAAAAGCTGTCTGTCGTGCGGTCTGCATCAGACCTGGGGCCGATGCTTCATGATCAGACGAGGCGCATTCAGCACTGCTCTCCAATGCACACCGACCCTCTCGACCGGTCCTTTGCCCGCTCACCGTCGCGGGACCTTACGCGGCAGGGATGCCGCGTAAGAGCCTACAAGGACGTACTTGCGGCGTGTCCTGCGATGGTGGGCGGGCAAGAGTCCTGCGGCCAAGCCGCAGATCGTCCGCGCTACAGCCGGTAAATCCGCAACCCGCTCAATCCTCTCAAGACAACCGAGGGCTTGAGTTGTTGATCAATTCTCTCAGTCGACGATGAACTCGGCGCGGCAGCCATCGTTGACCCAGACGCCGTCGCGGCTCCAGCCCCAGGTCTGGCCTTCCACGCATTCCTTTTTGGAGAGCTGCCGGCCCACACGCACCCGGCGCTCCACCGAGACGCCGCAGGTGCGACGTGCGCCCTTTTTCGATTCGCAGGTCACCATGCGCGGCACTGCCACGAAGCCGGAACCGTCCTCGGCAGCGACTTCGAATTCGCCATCGCAGCCGCGCGAGACCCAGATTTCGTTACGGCGCGCGCCCCAGCTGCGGCCTTCCTTGCACGGCCAGACAGAGCGCTGGCGCAGCAAGCGCACTGGCGCACCACGCAGCACCACCGGGCAGACCACCTTGCCGCCGTTGGAATCGCAGCGCACCACGCGGCGCATCTGCGGGGCATGCGACGCGCGCGCGCTGGCAAACTCCGCACGGCAGCCCTGTTCGACCCACACGCCATCGCGTTCGACATCCCACTCGCTGCCGCGGATGCAACTGGTTTCGGACAGCTGGCGCACCAGTTGCACGCCATGTTCGGTATCCATCGCGCAATGCACGCGTGCCATGTCCTTGGACTCGCAGCGCACCACGCCGGAGACGCGATCGACCGCGCGCGCATCGGCGAGCATCAGCAGCGGCACGCACCACAAACCGCATAAGCTGATCAGCCACTTCATGCCGACAATCCTCACCCAAACACACTCTGCGCCGCGCCCCCCGTGGACGCCACGATGAGAGCATCATCGATGTGAAGATAGCAATACGGGGGACATGACAGCGGGATGGCAGCGGGGCGCACCGTGCGCGACGATGCCACGCAGTGGCCGGTGCGGGCCTTGCCGGGGTCAGGCGCGGGCGAACGCGAAGGCCAGCACATCGGCAATCTGCGTGGTGTCGCGCATGGCCATCAACAGCCGGTCCACGCCGACCGCCACCCCGGCGCAATCGGGCAGTTGCGACAGCACTGTCAGCAGCCGCTCATCCACCGGCAGCTGCGGCAATCCGCGCGCCGCACGCACCGCGTTGTCGCGCATGAAACGCGCACGCTGCTCGTGCGCATCGTTGAGCTCGTGGTACCCATTGGCCACCTCGTAAGCGCCCAGATACAGCTCGAAGCGTTCGGCCACCGGCGGGTCGTCGTGGCGGATGCGCGCCAATGCGCATTGGCTGGCCGGCCAGTCGTGCACCACGGTCAGCGTGTCGCTGGCAAAGCCCGGCTGGAGCCGATGGGTCATCAGCAGATCCAGCCAATCGTCGCGGGTCAGGCCCTCCGGATCGATCGCCACATCGTGCAGCGGTGCGCGCAGCGTTTCGATCGGGTCGCGCAACGGGTCGATGCCCAGTGCCTGCACGAACAGCGCGCGATAGCTCAGTACTTTCACCTGCGCCTGGCGCCCGACCAGCGCAAGCGCGCGGCGCACCAGCGCGATGGTTTCCTGCGCCAGCGCGCGATCGTCCCAGCCCACCCGGTACCACTCGAGCATGCTGAACTCGGGATTGTGGCGGCCGCCGGCCTCGCCATTACGAAACACCCGCCCCAGCTCGTAGCAATCGCCCACACCGGCGGCCAGCAGCCGCTTGAGCGGATATTCCGGCGAGGTGCGCAGCCAACGCACTGGCGCGCCGGCATCGACATGGCCGCTGAAGCGCGTGCTGAAACTGTCGATATTCGGCTCGGTGTTGCCTGCCTCCGACAGCACCGGCGTCTCCACTTCCAGCACGTCGCGCTCGGCGAAGAAATCGCGGATCAGCGCATTGAGCCGCGCGCGTAACCGCAACGCGGCCAGGTCGACCTGTGCTGCATTCATGGCTGCTGGCCGTGCTCGCCGAGGAAGGCCAGCAAGCGCGCCTCATCCCAGATCTCCACACCCAGCGACTGCGCCTTGTCGAGCTTGGACCCGGCCTCTTCGCCGGCCACCAGAAACGCGGTTTTCTTGGAGACGCTGCCGGCGACCTTGGCGCCCAGCGCCTCCAGCCGTTGCTTGGCCGCATCGCGGGTGAGCGCAGCCAGGGTGCCGGTGATCACCACGGTCTGGCCGTCGAGCGGGCCCGTTTGCAGCGCATCGGCTGCGGGCAGACGCGACAGCACCGTTTCCATCGCCTGTTGCGCGGCGCTGGCCAGGGCCGCATTTTCCGGCCGCTCCAGCCATTGCAGCAGCGACGCCACCACCGGCGCGGGAACGCCAGCCTGCAACAAGGCATCGGACCCGGCGCTGCGCAGCGCATCGAACGAGGCCACCGCGGCAGCCAGTTGCTGCGCACGCACCGGCGTCACCTTGGGGATATCCATGTCTTCCAGCACGCTGGCAAAGCTCAGCGCCTCGCGCAGCTTGGGCGATGGCGGATGCGCATCGCCGATGCGCACGCCACGCTGCAGCAGGTCGTCGATGGCCTGCTGATTGCCGGGCTGGTCGAGGAAGTGCCCGAGCGAACGCGCCACCTCGCCACCGATGTCCGGCACGCGCTTGAACAGCGGCCACGGCAGATGGCGGATCAGTTCCAGATCGCCGAACCACGCCGCCAAGGCCTTGGCGGTGCTTTCGCCGACATGCTCGATACCCAGCGCGAACAGGAAACGCTCCAACGTGGTATCGCGCGATTGCGCGATCGCCGCGATCAGGTTTTCCGCCCACTTGGTGGCGATCTTCTTGCGATTCCAGTCGAACGCCGGCAGGCCGGCGCGCAACAGGTCCGCCTGCCAGGTGTGCGGCACCTCGCGCTCACCGGCCAGGTCCACACCGATGCCGACCACGGTGGTTTCCAGCTGGCCATACGCACCGCTGGCCAGATGCTCGCGCGCCTCGCGCAGGAACGCATGCGGGCTCTCGGCGGTGCTGATCAGGCGCAGTTGCAGCAGCTGGTCCACGGTGAGCAGATACAGGTCGGCCACGCCCTGCACCACACCGCTATCGACCAGCACCTCGATGAATTTCTCGCCCAGGCCATCGACATCCATCGCGCGGCGCGAGACGAAATGCCGGAACGCTTCCTTGCGCTGCGCCGGGCAGGTCAGCTCGCCGGAGCAGCGCCACACCGCCTCGCCCTCCTCGCGCACGACCTCCGACCCGCACACCGGGCATTGCGTGGGCATCTGCCATGGCTGGGTGCCGGGTGGCCGTTGATCGGCGACCACGCCGGCCACCTCCGGAATCACATCGCCGGCACGCCGCACGATCACGGTATCGCCCACGCGCACATCCAGCCGCGCGATCTGGTCGGCGTTGTGCAAGGTGGCATTGGTGACGATCACCCCGGCCACGTGCACCGGCTTCAGCCGCGCCACCGGCGTGGCCGCACCGGTGCGGCCGATCTGGATCTCGATTGCCTCCACCGTGGTGGACTGCTCCTGCGCCGGGAACTTGTGTGCAATCGCCCAGCGTGGCGCGCGCGCGACAAAGCCCATCTCGCGCTGGCCGGCCAGATCGTCGAGCTTGTACACCACGCCATCGATGTCGAAGGGCAAGCCATCGCGCGCTTCACCGATGCGCTGGTAGTAGGCCAGCAGGCCCGCGCTGCCCTGCACCACCTCGACCAGGGCGCTGACCGGGAAACCCCACGTGCGCAACTGCGCCAGGATTGCCGAATGCGTCTGCGGCAACGCACCTTCGCTCACTTCGCCCACGCCGTAGGCAAAGAAACTCAGCGGGCGCTGCGCCGTGATGCGCGCGTCCAGCTGGCGCAGCGAACCGGCGGCGCCATTGCGCGGATTGGCCAGCACCTTGCCGCCGTGCAGGCGCATCTGCGCGTTGTAGGTTTCGAAGGCGGCGCGCGGCATGTACACCTCGCCGCGCACTTCCAGCACCTGCGGCCAGCCCGCGCCACGCAGGCGCAGCGGAATCGCCTTGACGGTGCGCAGATTGGCGCTGACATCCTCGCCGGTGGCGCCGTCGCCGCGCGTTGCGCCCTGCACGAACTCGCCGTTTTCGTAGCGCAGGCTGATCGCCAGGCCATCGAGCTTGGGCTCGGCCGAGAACAGCGGCTGCTTCACCTCCAGCCGCTCGCTGATGCGCCGCACGAACTCGGTCACTTCCTCGTCGCTGAAGGCATTGCCCAACGACAGCATCGGCAAGGCGTGCCGCACTTCGGCAAAGCGCGAGGCGGCCAGGTGGCCAACGCGCTGGGTCGGCGAATCGGCGCTGGCCAGCTCCGGATGCGCGGCCTCCAATGCCTCCAGTTCACGCATCAGGCGGTCGTAGTCGACGTCGGCCATCTGCGGCTCGTCGAGCACGTGATAGCGGTAGTTGGCGTCCTCGATACGATGACGCAGGGCGTCGATACGCTGCGCGGGGTCCGGGCTGACAGTCATGCGATCGCTGGGCTGGCTCTGGGCCGCCCATTCTAACGGGCCATGCCGGGGTGCAAGTGCGGCCCGGCAGCTGGCAAACCGTGCGACAGCGAGCCCTGCAGCGATTTTCCCGATAGGCAGACAGGCGCAAACCCGCTAGCGTGGCGCCCTCTTTGCCTGCTCGCCTGGAGCTTACCCGTGTCGTTGCCTGTCTCGCGCCGTTCGTTTCTCAGCCTCGCCAGCGTTGGCGTGGCAGTTTCCGCACTGGGGCTGCCCCCTGCGGCCGAGGCAGCCCGCAAACGCGCGGCTGCGCCGGCCAAGCCCGGCGTGGCGCCGGCAGCGGGCGCGGTGTTTCTCAACCTCAACGAGCATCCGCTTGGCCCCGCACCGGCCGCACTGGATGCCGCAACCCGCTTGCTGGCACGCGCGGGCCGCTATCAGGTCGAGATGGAGCAGGACCTGCGCAATCTGATGACCGGCGAGCTACAGCTGCCCGGCGACCATCTGGCGTTCTTTCCCGGGTCCAGGGACGCGCTGAATCGTGCCGGCAGCCTGTTCACCTCGGCGCGTGCCGGGCTGGTGGTGGCCGACCCGAGCTTCGATCCGATCGTCGACAGCGCGAATGCCCGCGGCGTGCCGGTACGCAAGGTGCCGTTACGGGCCGACGGCGCCCACGACGTCAAGGCAATGGCCAAGGCCGACCCGACTGCTGGCCTGATCTACCTGTGCAATCCCGGCAACGCCAGCGGCGCCATCACCCCGCGCGCCGATATCGAGTGGCTGCTGGCCAACAAGCCGGCCAGCGCCGTGCTGGTGGTCGACGAAGCGTATATCCACTACAGCAACGAGCCGTCTGTGGCCGACCTGGTGCGTCAGCGCCAGGACCTGATCGTGCTGCGCAGCTTCTCCAAGCTCTACGGCATGGCCGGCCTGCGCCTGGGCGCCGCGCTGGCGCCGCCGGGGCTGCAGACCAAGCTCGCCAGCCTGGGCAGCAACCCGCTCTCGGTCCCGGCAATGGCCGCCGGCATCGCCAGCCTGCGCGACCCGCAACTGGTGCAGACCCGTCGCGCGGAAAACGCCCGCGTGCGCGACGACACCATCGCCTGGCTCAAGACCAAGGGCTACACCTGCCTGCCCACGCAGGCCAACTGCTTCCTGCTCGACGTCAAGCGCGACGCCGGCGTGTTCGCCGATTCGATGCAGAAACAAGGCGTCATCGTCGGCCGCAGCTGGCCGATCTGGCCCAAGCGCGTGCGTGTGAGCGTCGGCACCGAGGCGGAGATGCTGCGGTTTCGCGAGGCCTTTGCCAAGGCGAAGCGCTGAGCGCACGGCGCTGGGTGGTCATCCCTTCTCCCCTCGGGAGAAGGTGCCCCGAAGGGGCGGATGAGGGTGCAAGCGAAGCCTTGTGCCGTCCAACTACCCCAGGGCTTCGCCCGGTGCCCTCACCCCAACTCCTCTCCCGCAGGAGAGTGGCTTTGATGCCCTCTCCTGCGGGAGAGGGAACTCACCAGCGCGGCGACTTGGTCAGCGGCGGGGCCTGGTGCTGGCGGTCGTAGGCGCGCAGCTCGTCGCGGATATGCGCCACCCGTTGACGGCCCAGCGCATTGCGGCTGTCGTCCAGCACCACGCCGTCGAGCAGTTCGGCCATGCGCTGCACGGTCGGCAGCATCTTTTCCCAGGCATCCAGCGCGGTCATCGGCGCCGGCAAGGTGAGGAAGAACGCAATCGCCGGGGTCTGCATCTCGCGGATGTTGGCCATGTCGAAACTGCCGGGCTTGAGGATGCTGGCCATGCTGAAGATCGGCCCGCGCTCCGGATGCCCTTCCACCAGGCGGTGGAACACATTCATGTGCCCGAATACCAGCCCGGTCTTCTCGGCAGCGACGACAATGTCTTCGCCGCGCAGGACCTGGCCGGCCTTGGCGGCCACGAACAGCGACACGATCTTGTCGAAATCCTGGTTCGGGCGCTTGCCGACATCGTTGCCGCCGGCCGCATCGGCATCGTCCAGGTTCAGTTCGCTTTGCTCGGCGCCTTCACTGCGCGCGAACGGGTCGCCCTCCACGCCGGGCTCGCCGGAAATGACCGGCTCGCGGCGCTCGCGCGGCTGCCCGTCGTCCTTGTCGACCCGGCGGCCTTGCGGCGATTTTTTCGGGCGACCAAACAGGAAGATGGCCGCGACCAGCAGCAGTCCAGCGATCAGGATCCCGATCCGGATCATGGCCATGTCGGACATTCAGCGTGCCTCCGCATAAGAGTGACAGGTGTCGATATTCCAACAAGCATGGCACGTCATGCCGCACCCGCCAAACGTGCGGCCTCTTCCAGGTCCACGCTGACCAGGCGGCTGACGCCCGGCTCGCGCATGGTCACGCCCGAGAGCTGACGCGCCGCCTCCATCGTTGCCTTGTTGTGACTGACGAACAGGAACTGCACCTTCTCGCTCATTTCCCGCACCATGTTGGCCAGGCGGCCGACATTGGCTTCGTCCAGCGGTGCGTCCACCTCGTCGAGCAGGCAGAACGGCGCCGGATTGAGCTGGAAGATCGCAAACACCAGCGCCACCGCGGTCATCGCCTTCTCGCCACCGGACAGCAGCGAAATGCTGGACACGCGCTTGCCCGGTGGGCGCGCCATGATGGTCACGCCGGTATCGAGCAGGTCTTCGCCGGTGAGCTCCAGATAGGCGTGCCCACCGCCGAACAGGCGCGGATACAGCGCCTGGACGCCGGAATTGACCCGATCGAAGGTGTCCTTGAAGCGGCCGCGGGTTTCGCGGTCGATCTTGCGGATCGCCTCTTCCAGCGTCTCCAGTGCAGTGTTGAGATCCAGGTTCTGTGCGTCCAGATATTCCGAACGCTGCGCAGCCTCGCCGTACTCCTGGATCGCGGCCAGGTTGACCGGCTCCAGCCGCCGCATGCGCCCGTCGATCTGGCCGACTGCCGCTTCCCACTCGGCCACGTTCGCTGCTTCCGGCAATCCATTGACCACGTCCTCGAGCACGAAGCCGGCTTTCACCACGGCGGCCTCCAATTGCTCTGCGCTGAGCACCAGCGCCTGCTGATCGAGCTTGCGCTGCGAGATGCGCTCGCGCTGGGCCAGCGCCTGTTCGTCGCGTTGCTGACGGGTCTGCTCGTAGCTGCGCAGTTCGCCATCGATGCTCTCCAGCATCGTGCGCGCCTCGCTCAGCACGCGCTCGGTACGCACACGCTCGCTCAAGGCGGCCTGATGCTCGTGTTCCAGCGTTTCCACCGGCGAGTCGCCGTCGCTGAGCTGGGCGACCAGATCCTCAAGGCGCGTATCGAGCTGGCCGCGCTGGCTGTCCATGCGCTCCAGCGTCTGGCTCAGCGAGGTGATCTGGGTGCGTTGCGATTCCAGCGTGAGCGCCAATGCGTGCATCGCATCGCGCACGCCACGTGCGGCATCGCGGGCCTGGTCGCGCGCATCGGTGAGCTGGCGGCGTTCGTTCTCCAGCGCCTCGCGGGTCCCTTGCAGATCGCCCATCAGGGTCACCGCGTCTTCGAGCTTGGCGCGTGCCTCGCGTGCCTGCTCGCGGCTGGTGTCCAGCGTTTCCAGCAGCTGCGACAATTCGTTTTCGATGCGTTCGATGCGCGTGCGCGCGGCATCGACCTTGCCCTGCTGACTCTGCAGCTGGCCGGCCAGTTCGGACACGCTGCGATGCGCCATGTACAACTGGCGCTGCGCATCTTCGCGCTGCTGTTCGGCCGCCAGCAGCTGCTCGCGGAAGCTGCCCAGCCGCTGTTCAAGCTCGGCTTCGCGCTCCTGCAGCGTTTCGATCTGCGCGCGCAGCTCCTGGATCTCGCGCTCGCGCAGCAAGGCGCCCTGCTTGGCGGCGCCGGAACGCGATACCCGTACCCAGCCCTCGCCCAGCCGCTCGCCGCTGCGGGTGATGACCGAATCGCCCTCGGGCAGGCTGCGCTGCAGCGTGCGTGCCGCGTCCAGATCCTCGGCCGCGTGCAGGCGCGCGAGCAGGCGACGGATCGCGATCGGCCCCTGCACCTTGGCCGCCAGCGAGGTCGGCGCAAATGTCGCGTTGTCGTCGGCACTGGACACCAGCGCGATGCGGCCATCACCCAATTCGCCCAGCGCATCGACCAGTTGTTCGGGCGCCTCCACCAGCACGCCTTCGATCAACTGCCCCAAGGCGCCTTCGACCGCGTTTTCCCAGCCGCTTTCGACCGTGATGCGCTCGCCCACACGCGCGGCAGAATCCAGCCCGCGCGAGGTCAGCCACGCCACCGCCGAACCCTGCTCCTGGCCGAGTGCGGCCTGCTGCAAGGTTTCCAGCGACGACAGCCGGCCACGCGCGGCCTGCGCCTGCTTGCGCACCTCGGCCAGCTCGCCCTGGCTGGCGCGCTGTTGTTCTTGCAGCCCGCCGAGCGCGTGCTTGCGCGCTTCGACCTGTTCGGTCAGCCCGTCCAGCGAGGTCTTCTGGGTTTCGTGGCGCAGCTCGATCTGCTCGAATGCCTCGGCCAGCGCGTCCAGATCCAGCCCGGCGCGCTCGTTGACCAGCGCTTCGCGGCGGCGCTCGGCCTCCAGCGACTGGCGATCGAGATAATCCACACGCGTGCGCTCCACCTCGCCGGCACGCGAGGCTTCGCCGGTGTCGCGGTTATGGGTTTCCCAACGCTGCTGCCAGTCGGCAAGGCGCGCCTCGGCCTCGCGTAGCGACTCCTGGCGGAATTCGTGGTCTTCGCGCAGCTGTTCCAGCTGCGGTTCGGCAGCGTCCACCGCCTCGCGCAACACCGCCAGCCTGGCCGAGTCGCCGCTGATGTGCTGGGTCAGTTCCTGCAGTTGGCTCTGCGCCTCGTCGCGCGCCTTGTGCAGGCGATGCGAGAGCTCGCGCTGGTGCTGGATCTGCTGCTCGATGCGCGCCAGCGCACCACCGACCTGATAGACATCGGCCTGCGCCTTGGCCACCGCTTCGGCGGCTTCCTCGCGACGCGCGCGCCCGGTTTCGATCCGCGCTTCGGCATCGCGCTGTTCGGCGATCAGCTGCTGCAGCCGGGTCTCTTCCTGGTTCAATTTCTCGCGCAGGCCCTGCAGCCGCCCATCCAGCCCGCGGTATTCCAGCGCCTTCCACTCGGCGTCCTTGATCCGGCGCTCTTCCTGCAAGGCCTGATACTGCTCGGCCTGGCGCGCCTGGCGCTGCAGATGCGCCAGCTGCTTGGTGATCTCTTCGCGCAGGTCGCCCAGGCGATCGAGATTCTCGCGGGTATGCCGGATGCGCGTTTCGGTTTCCTTGCGGCGCTCCTTGTACTTGGAAATGCCGGCGGCTTCTTCCAGGTACACGCGCAGGTCTTCCGGGCGCGCCTCGATGATCTGGCTGATCATGCCCTGCTCGATGATCGAGTAGCTGCGCGGGCCAAGACCGGTGCCCAGGAACAGGTCGGTGATGTCGCGGCGCCGGCACTTGGTGCCGTTGAGGTAGTAGGCGCTGTTGCCGTCGCGGCTGACAAGGCGCTTGACCGAGATCTCGTTGAACGAGGCGAACTCGCCGCTGATGGTGTGATCGGAATTGTCGAAGATCAGCTCCACCGTCGCCTGCGACACCGGCTTGCGCGCCGAGGAGCCGGAGAAGATCACGTCGGTCAGCGAGTCGCCGCGCAGGCGGCTGGCCGAACTTTCGCCCATCACCCAACGCACCGCGTCGATGATGTTGGACTTGCCGCAGCCATTGGGTCCGACGATGCCGGTCATGTTGGTGGGCAGGTGCAACGTGGTCGGGTCGACGAACGACTTGAAACCGGACAGTTTGATCGTGGACAGGCGCATGGGGCTGAAGGTTCCGGGCACCGCACGGGCGAGGCCGGCAGGCGCTTTTTCCTGTGAAGCCGACACCTAAGCCCTTGATCCACAAGATCTGCAGGCCGTGGAACCGGCAATGGAACACGAGTATAGCGGGCCTGCCATCGTTGGCGCGGCCGCACAAAGACGAAGGGCGCCCAACCAGGCGCCCTTCGGATACAGCGTGCAGCGCGGATCAGGCGTCGGATTCGACGATGACCTTGACCGAGGTTTCCACATCGGCGTGCAGGTGCAGCACGACGTCGTACTCGCCGACATTGCGGAATGCGCCTTCGCCCAGGATCACTTCGCTCTTTTCCAGCGGCAGGCCGGCGGCGGTGAACGCCTCGGCGATGTCGCGCGGACCGACCGAGCCGTACAGCTTGCCTTCGGTCGACGCATGCGCACCGATGGTGACGCTGGCGCCTTCGAACTTGCCGGCGCGGCTCTGGGCATCGGCCAGGATGGTGTTGGCCTTGGCTTCGTAATCGGCACGCTTGGCTTCAAACGCTTCGACGTTGGCAGCGGTGGCCGGCACGGCCTTGCCCTGCGGCACAAGGAAGTTGCGGCCGTAACCCGGCTTGACGCTGACCTTGTCGCCCAGGCCGCCGAGGTTGGTCACTTTCTGCAGAAGAATCAGATCCATGGTGGTGCTCCGTTATTCGTTAGCGCCGGCGCTTTGGCCGACGCAACGTTTGCTGTCCGAAAAGACGGGATTCGGGAATCGGGATTTGGGAATCGCAACAGCACGATCAACACCGCATCTCGAATGACCGGCCTCTATATTTTTAGTAACCCGCACATGGATGTGCGGGCTTTTGTGAGGGACTCACATACAACCGTGCGGGCTCTTGTGAGGGACTCACATCAACGACTCGGATTAAACGTCGTGATTGTCCGTGTACGGGATCAGCGCCAGGAAACGCGAGCGCTTGACGGCCGTGGCCAGCTGACGCTGGTACTTGGACTTGGTGCCGGTCACGCGGCTCGGCACGATCTTGCCGTTCTCGGTGAGGTACTGGCGCAGGGTGTTGAGATCCTTGTAATCGATCTCCTTGACGCCCTCGGCGGTGAACTTGCAGAACTTGCGACGACGGAAGAACTTGGACATGACAGCGCTCCTTAAGCGGCTTCGGCGTTGTCGCCGTCGGTATCGGTGGCGGCAGGTGCAGCATCGCCCTCATCGTCATCACGACGACGACGCTCGCTACGCTCGGGCTTGTCGCCCTTCTCGTCCTTGCTCTTCATGATCAGCGACTGCTCGGTGTCCGGGCCGTCGCGCTTGACGACCAGGTGACGCAGCACCGCATCGTTGAAGCGGAAGCTTTCCACCAGCTCGCTCAGCACGGCCTGGTCGACTTCGATGTTGAGCAGCACGTAGTGCGCCTTCACCAGGTTCTGGATCGGGTAGGCCAGCTGACGACGGCCCCAGTCTTCCAGACGGTGGATGGTGCCGTTACCGCCCTCGATCAGCGACTTGTAGCGCTCGATCATGGCCGGGACCTGCTCGCTCTGATCCGGGTGGACCAGGAACACGACTTCGTAATGACGACTCATGTTGTATTACCTTTCGGATGTGGCCACGTGGGCCGGACAGCTCCCCGGTGACCCGCGCGAGGCGGCCGGTGGAGCAAGGGTTCCCGCCCGGAACCGGGCAGGAAGCAGGAAAGTATGGCAGTTCAGGCGTTTGCACGCAACCGGCCGCCCAGCGAGGACATTCCAACGCCCCTCTCCAGCCGGGAGGGGGGGGGGTGAGGGCCCGGGGCGAAGTAGTCGCAGCGTCACTTTTAAAGGCGCGTGGCGACGCGTTTTTCATTCCGGGCACTGGCAGATGCTTGAGGCGCACCCTCATCCGCCCTTCGGGCACCTTCTCCCCAGGGGAGAAGGGACTCCAGTGCCGGTTGGCTCAGCCGGGCTCAGCGGTGCTCGGCGTCGGTCGTGAAGCTTTCCCCGCACCCGCACTCGGCGGTCGCATTGGGGTTGCTGAAGGTGAAGGTCTCGCTGAGGCCGTGCTTGCCGAAATCGATGCAGGTGCCATCGACCAGCGGCAGGCTGACCGGGTCGACGAAGATGCGCACCCCCTGCTGCTCGAACACCGCATCGTCGTCGCGCTTCTCGCGCGCCAGGTCGGTGACATGACCCCAACCCGAGCAACCGGTCTTGGTCACGCCAAAGCGCAGACCCAGCGTCCCCGGGGTCTGCTGCACGAAACGCTGCACGCGCTCCAGCGCGGCGGGGGTGAGGCTGATGGCCATGGGAGATGCTCCGAAAACGATGGTGAAACACTGGTGGCAAGTATAGCGAGGCTGCAATGACCGGGGCTGCACCCGCTGATACGACGTGTTCCCCAGATGGGGCCATGCCCCGCCGTCGACAAGCGCGACCACCGGCAAGCCGTTCAGATGCTCGCGCCAGCGCGCCCGCAGCCAGTAAACTCGCAGACCATTCAAAGTCGCTACGGCGAGGACAAGTCATGACGGTGGTCAGCGTTGAACATGCGCTTGCGGGAAAACTCCCGGAAGGCGGCGAAGTCACGGTACGGGGGTGGGTGCGCACGCTGCGCGGATCTGCCGGACTGGCCTTCATCAACGTGACCGATGGCTCGTGCTTTGCCCCGATCCAGGTGGTGGCCAACGACACCTTGCCCAACTTCGACGAGATCAAGCGCCTGACCAGCGGCTGCTCGCTGATCGCCAAGGGCGTGCTGGTGAAGTCGCAGGGCAAGGGCCAGTCGTTCGAGATCCAGGCCAGCGGCGTGGAGATCGTCGGCTGGGTCGAAGACCCGCTGACCTACCCGATCCAGCCCAAGCCGATGTCGCCGGAGTTCCTGCGTGAAGTGGCGCACCTGCGCCCGCGCACCAACCTGTTCGGTGCGGTCACCCGCATCCGCAACTGCCTGGCGCAGGCGGTGCACCGCTTCTTCCACCAGAACGGCTTCAACTGGATCAGCACCCCGATCATCACCACCTCCGACGCCGAAGGCGCCGGGCAGATGTTCCGCGTCTCCACGCTGGACATGGTGAACCTGCCGCGCGATGCCAGCGGTGCGGTGGATTTCAGCCGCGACTTCTTCGGCAAGGAAACCTTCCTGACCGTGTCCGGCCAGCTCAACGTGGAGGCGTACTGCCTGGCGCTGAGCAAGGTCTACACCTTCGGCCCGACCTTCCGCGCCGAGAACAGCCATACCACGCGCCATCTGGCCGAGTTCTGGATGATCGAGCCGGAAATCGCCTTCGCCGACCTGACCGAAGACGCGCGCCTGGCCGAACAGTTCCTCAAGTACCTGTTCCGCGCCGTCCTGGACGAACGTGGCGACGATCTGGCCTTCCTGGCCGAGCGCGTGGACAAGAACGCCATCAGCAAGCTGGAAGCCTTCATCAATGCGCCGTTCGAGCAGATCGACTACACCGAGGCGGTGAGGCTGCTGCAGAACTCGGGCAAGAAGTTCGACTTCCCGGTCGAATGGGGCCTGGACCTGCAGACCGAGCACGAGCGCTGGCTGACCGAAGAACATATCGGCCGCCCGGTGGTGGTGACCAACTACCCCGAGCACATCAAGGCCTTCTACATGCGCCTGAACGACGACGGCAAGACCGTCGCGGCGATGGACGTGCTGGCGCCGGGCATCGGCGAGATCATCGGAGGCAGCCAGCGCGAAGAGCGCCTGGACGTGCTGGATGCGCGCATGGCGCAGTTCGGCCTGGATCAGGAGCACTACGGCTGGTACCGCGATTTCCGTCGCTACGGCTCGGTGCCGCATGCCGGCTTCGGCTTGGGCTTCGAGCGCCTGGTGGTCTACGTGTGCGGGCTGAGCAATATCCGCGACGCCATCCCCTACCCGCGCGCACCGGGCAGCGCCGAGTTCTGACCGTGCGCCTGCTGGCTGCCGCCGCCCCGCACCTGCAATCGCCGGCCTTGGCGCCGGCCCTGCCAAGCCTCGGCATGGCAGGCGTGTGCGGCGTCCGGCCAGCCGAGCCGGCAGCCACGCTTCCGGTTCCAGGTGCGTGGCGGCAGGGTGACACGGCACGCCAGGCCCTCCTCCGGGCCAGGCGTCCGTTAGGGTGGAGCATCGCTGCGCCGGTGGCTGGCGCAGCACTTCTGCAACGCTTACTGAGGCCGGCGGGCACATGACCCTGTTCTTCGCACTGTGTTTTGTCGGCGTCGCCGTCGCCGGGCTCACCGCCTTGCTGATCTTCTGGCCACTGACGCTGGTGCACCTGCGCGACCGTCATCCCGAGGCGCTGGCCAGCTTCGGCGATCCGGCCTTCATCAGCCCTGCGGCACTGCGCTGGTTGCTGACACGGCGCTACCGCAGCCACCGCGACAATGCGCTGTCCGGTCTGGCCACACCCGCCTGGCTGTCGCTGCTGACCATCTTCTTCGGCCTGGGCATGGCGGCCCTGCTCGGCCTGCTTTCCAAGGTAATGCCATGAATACCCCGCAAGACACTGCACAGGACCACCACGATTCGTGGTGGCTGGCCACGATCGGCCGCACGCTGATCTGGGCGCGCCTGCGCGTCAAGCAGGCCGGTACCGCCGAAGTCCTGGACAGCGACGGCAAGATCCTGCCCTACGACAGCGAAGACAGCGCCCGTGCGGCCTTGTTCGATGCCGAATTCGTCGCGCTCGACGGCCTGGACGAGGAAGACGCGCTGATGCGTGGCTTCTCGCTCGACGAGGTGTCGCCGCCGCGCGGCGACGACGATGCCGACCTGCGCGAACGCATGGTGCTGACCCTGGGCGGTCGCGCCTGACATGTACGCCCCGCGCGCGTTCGCGCAGACCGATCTGGCACTGCTGGACTGGCTGATCGCGCGCGACCCGTTCGTCACCCTGATCAGCGGTGGCGAGGACGGGCAGCCGGCGATCTCGCATCTGCCGGTGCTGTACCGACGCCAGACGCAGGCAGTGGTCATCGAAGGCCACTGGGCGCGCCCCAATCCGCAGGCGCGCAGCCCCGGCGATGCGGTAATCGTGGTGCAGGGCCCGCACGCCTATGTGTCGCCGAGCTGGTATCCGGACAAGGAAGCGGCCGCACGCGTGCCGACCTGGAACTACGCGGTGGCGCATCTGCATGGACGCTGCGAGCAGGTGAGCGATGAGGCGGCGCTGGGCGACCTGATCGGCCGCATGAGCGCGCACTTCGAACAGCGCGCCGGCAGTGACTGGCTGTTCGAGATGGAACGCGACAGCCACCGCCGTCAGTTGCGCGGCCTGATCGGCTTCCGCTTCGTCCCCAGCCGCATCGAGCTGACCTTCAAGCTCAGCCAGAATCATCCGGCCGGTAATGTCGCTGCCGTGAGCGATGCATTGCAGCAACAGGCGTCCGCCGACTCCCGCGAGCTGGCATCGCTGATGCGCGATGCCCTGCAGGTACGCGATGGCGCAGCATGAGCAGTGCCGTACAGCATCGATTTGCGCATCACTGCCTTTCGCTCATCTGTCGATCACACACTGCCCTTCGTCCTCTGGAATACTGCCCCCATGAACGAGCTCAACCATTTGCTTGAAAACAACCGTGCCTGGTCCGAGCGCATCCGTCGCGAGGATCCGGAATTCTTCTCCAAGCTGTCCACCCAGCAGACGCCCGAGTATCTGTGGATCGGCTGCTCGGACTCGCGCGTGCCGGCCAACCAGATCATCGACATGGCGCCGGGCGAGGTGTTCGTCCATCGCAACATCGCCAACGTGGTCGTGCACACCGATCTGAACTGCCTGTCGGTGATCCAGTTCGCCGTCGACGTGCTCAAGGTCAAGCACATCCTGGTGGTCGGCCATTACGGCTGCGGCGGCGTGTTTGCCAGCCTGACCCAGAAGCGCATGGGCCTGGTCGACAACTGGATCCGCCACGTCACCGATGTGGCCGACAAGCACGAGGCCTGCCTGCACGATGCGGGCGACCTGCCGGTCCAGCACGCGCGCCTGTGCGAGCTCAACGTGCTCGAACAGGTGGTCAATGTCTGCCGTACCACCATCGTGCGCGATGCCTGGGAGCGCGGCCAGGCACTGCAGGTGCATGGCTGGGTCTACAGCCTGCGCGACGGACGTGCGCACGACCTGGGCATGTCGATCGACCGCCCCGAACTGCTGCAGGAACGCTACGACGCGGCGCTGGCACAGATCCAGGCCGATCACGCCGAACGCTGAGCCGCACCCGCACACCATCCCGCCGCGGCGCCCATCGGCGCCGTCGGTTGGCTATGCTGGACGTCTTCTTTGCCGAGGAACGTCGATGCTGGTCCCGCCGATCAACCTGCAAGCCTGGATCGAGCAACACCGCCACCTGCTCAAGCCGCCGGTGGGCAATAAATGCATCCAGCAGGACGGCTTCATCATCATGATCGTCGGCGGGCCGAATGCGCGCACCGACTATCACTACGACGAAGGCCCGGAGTGGTTCTTCCAGCTCGAAGGCGAGATGGTGCTGAAGGTGCAGGATGACGGTGTGGCACGCGACATCCCGATCCGCGCCGGCGAGATCTTCCTGCTGCCGCCCAAGGTGCCGCATTCGCCGCAGCGCGCGGCCGGCTCGATCGGCCTGGTGATCGAACGCGAGCGCCTGCCCGACGAGCAGGACGGCCTGCAGTGGTATTGCCCGCAGTGCAATCACAAGCTGTACGAGGCGATGTTTCCGCTGCAGGACATCGAAACCGATTTTCCGCCGGTGTTCGATCATTTCTACCGCTCGCTCGCGCTGCGCACCTGCACCCGGTGCGGACACCTGCATCCTGCGCCGGAGCGCTATGCCACTGTCCAGGCATGAGCGGGCGATGACGTATGGCACGGCTGGGCACGTCTTGCGCAGGTCTTCGGAGCGCGTTCGCTCGATGGCCGCGCGTGTGCGTCACGTCGGCAGCGTAATGCCGCGCAATTGCAACGACGGCGCAACTGCCCGCAACGTGCTGCGTTTCAACCGCGTGCACGCGCGGCGGCCACGCTGCGTGCCCGCGCTGAGCCGCATGCCATGCTGCGCACGCTGATCGACCTCAAACCGCGCGACGTGCCGCTGCGCGTCGCGCTGCGCAACACCGCCGCGGTGGTGCTGCCGCTGGCGGTCGGCGTGGCCACCGGGCATGTCGCCGCCGGCCTGGCCGTGTGTACCGGCGCGCTCAACACCATGTTCACCGACCAGCCCGGCCCGTATCGCGCGCGCCTGCAACGCATGCTGATGGCCGCGCTGGCTGCCGGTCTGGCCGCGTTGCTCGGCATCTGGGTCGGCCACAACACGCCGGCCCTGGTGATCGCCGGGCTGCTGCTCGGCCTTGGCGGCGGCTTGCTGGTGGCGCTCGGCCCGGTGGCGGCGCGTGTAGGGCTGACCAGCATGATCCTGCTGGTGGTCAGCGCCGACATGCGCTTGCCGGTGCAGCAGGCAGCGGGTGTGGCGGCGTTGATCTTTGCCGGCGGCCTGCTCCAGGTGGTGCTGGCGTTGGCCGCCTGGCCGCTGCAACGCTATCGCCCGGAGCGCTTCGCGCTGGCCGACCTGATGCGTCAACTGGCCGGCATCGCACGCCAGCGTCCGGAAGCCAGCGCCCCGCCGCCGGCCACCCAGGAAGTGCTCGATGCGATGGTGATGCTGCATGGCGAGCATCGCTCGCGCGCGATCGCCGTGCAGAGCTTCCGCATCATTGCCGAGCTGTGCGAGCGCGTGCGGCTGGAGCTGCTGTCATTGGCCGATGCCGACACCCGCCTGACCGAGTCGCAGGCGCGGCCGGCGATCGAGCGCGTGCTCGAACGCAGCGCCATCGTGCTGGAACAGCTCGCGCATGCAATGACGGTGGGCGAAGACCCGCTCGCCGCCAATGCCTCGATGACCGGCTTCGACGATCTGGTCGCCGCGCTGGCGCAGTTCCAGCACGACAACGCCGACACCCGCGAGCGCCGACTGGTGCGGGTGGCGGTAGCACGCGCGCAAGGCCTGGGCGGCCAGCTGCGCGCGCTGATCCGCAACGCGCATTGGGCCAGCAGCCGCGGCGAAATCCAGGCGCAGCTGGCCGAAGCGCGCCTGCCGGCGGCACTCAGGCCCGCCGCGACCTGGGCCACGCTGCGCGCGAACCTGGATCTGTCCTCGGTGGCCTTCCGGCATGCCTTGCGCTGCGGCGTGTGCCTGGCACTGGCGATCGCCTTCCAGCGCTGGCAGCAGATCCCGCACGGCTTCTGGATTCCGATGACCACCGCGATCGTGCTCAAGCCGGATTTCGGCGGCACCTTCAGCTTCGGTGCCCTGCGCGTGGCCGGCACCTTCGTCGGCCTGCTGGTGGCGACCTTGCTGGCGCATCTGGCGATGGATGGCGCGAGCGTCCGCCTGGCGTTGCTGGCACTGTTCTGCCTGGGCTTCCGTTTGCTGACGCAGGTGAACTACGGCATCGGCGTGGCGTTCCTGACCGGCATGCTGGTGCTGCTGCTGTCCTTCGAGGGCGTGGCACCGGGCGAGGCCATCGGTGCGCGCCTGCAGGCGACGGTGGCCGGCAGCGCCTGGGCGCTGATCGCCTACGCGCTGTGGCCCACGCGCGAGCGCCGGCACATCCGCGCATCGCTGGCGCAGCTGCTCAGCGCGTATCGCGATCATCTGCGCAATCTGTTACTCGGCAGGATGGAGGATCTGGGCGACACCCGCGCTGCCGCACGCGTGGCGCGCACCAATGCGCAGGCCTCGATCGAACGCCTGCGCGGCGAGCCGCGCAGCCGGCGCAATCTGCACGAGCTCAAACTCGCCGAGTCGTTGCTGGCCAACGGCAACCGGCTGATCCGCGCCACCTTGTCGCTGGAGGCGGTGCTGCGCGACGGCCATCCCCTGCCTGCGCTGGACGCGCTGCCGGCATTCGCGCAACAGGCCGACCAGGCGCTGTCCGAGCTGATCGCCTGCCTGCTCGACGGCGGCATTCCCGCCGCGGCCACCTTGCGCAGCGCCGAGCGCCAGCTGTCCGATGCATTGGCGGCCCTGCCCGACGGCTCGCCGGCCACCGCCGCACTGGCCGACACCATAGACCGCATCACCGACAGCATCGGCACGTTGACGCATCTGCTGCGCCCTGCCCGGCCAGCCGCGACCACCGCCGCGCCCGACGTACCGGCCGCGCATGACGGCGCACAGGGTGCCGGCGGGTAAACTGCGCCACTGACCTGCGTTGCGAGCCGTGATCATGACCGACCTGCTGTCCCGCGCCCATGCCGTTGCACTGGACGCCGCCGACCCGCTGCGCCAGCTGCGCGATGACTTCATCTTCCCGCAGCATGCCGGCCAGGATCAGACCTATTTCGTCGGCAACTCGCTGGGCCTGCAGCCACGCGCCGCACGCGCGATGGTGGCCGAGGTGCTCGACCAGTGGGGTGCGCTCGCGGTGGAGGGCCACTTCACCGGTCCCACCCAGTGGCTGACCTATCACCAGCTGGTGCGCGATGGTCTGGCCCGGGTGGTCGGCGCACTGCCCGGCGAAGTGGTGGCGATGAACACGCTCAGCGTCAACCTGCACCTGATGATGGCCAGCTTCTACCGCCCCACGCCCGAGCGCGGCGCGATCCTGATCGAAGCCGGCGCGTTTCCATCCGACCGCCATGCGGTGGAATCGCAACTGCGCCTGCATGGGCTGGATCCGGCCACGCAGCTGATCGAAGTGCAAGCCGACCAACCCAACGGCACGCTGTCGATGGCGGCCATTGCCGATGCCATCGCCCTGCATGGTCCGCGGCTGGCGCTGGTGCTGTGGCCCGGCATCCAGTACCGCACCGGCCAGGCCTTCGACCTGGGCGAAATCGTGCGGCTGGCACGCGCACAGGGCGCGGCGGTGGGTTTCGATCTGGCGCATGCGGTCGGCAATATCGCGATGACGCTGCACGACGACGGCGTGGATTTCGCGGTCTGGTGCCACTACAAATATCTCAATGCCGGCCCCGGCGCGGTGGGTGGCTGTTTCGTGCACGAACGCCATGCCAACAGCGACCTGCCGCGTATGGCCGGCTGGTGGGGACACGAGCAGCAGACCCGGTTCCGTATGGATCCGCAGTTCGTGCCCTCGCCTGGGGCCGAAGGCTGGCAGCTGAGCAATCCGCCGGTGCTGGCGCTGGCGCCGCTGCGTGCCTCGCTGGAATTGTTCGACCAGGCCGGCATGGCGGCGCTGTGCGCCAAGTCCGAACACCTCACCGGGCATCTGGAACAGCTGATCCACGCCCGTGTGCCGCAGGTGCTGCAGATCGTCACCCCGGCCGCGCCGGCGCAGCGTGGCTGCCAGCTGTCGTTGCGGGTGGCCGGCGGCCGCGCGCAGGGGCGTTCGCTGTTCGAGTCCCTGCAGTCGGTGGGCGTGCTCGGCGACTGGCGCGAACCGGACGTGATCCGCATCGCACCGGTGCCGCTGTACAACCGCTTCTGCGACCTGCACCAGTTGGTCGAGCACGTGGAAACCTGGGCCGCCGCCTGAGCACGTACGGCACAGACTGTGCCAGCGAACACGGCTGCGCGTGAGCCGGAATCGGCACCCGCGCACGTACACTCCGAACCCGCACCTGGCCGACGCAGCAGGTGCCGCTGCCAGCCACTCTCCTTCCTCCCTCTTGGCCGGCACTCGCGTCCGGCCGCTGCCGGATACCGCATTGAGCGCAGTCTCTCCCCGTTCCCTGACCCTGATCGGCGCTGGCCTGGCCGGTTGCCTGCTGGCCATCCTGTTGTCGCGTCGCGGCTGGCAGGTCACCGTCTACGAGCGCCGCGGCGACCCGCGCATCAAGGGCTACGAGTCCGGCCGCTCGATCAACCTGGCGCTGGCCGAACGCGGCCGCCATGCACTGCGCCAGGCCGGCGCCGACGACGCGGTGATGGCCAAGGCGGTGATGATGCGCGGGCGCATGGTGCACCCGCTGCACGCGCAGCCGCAGCTGCAGCGCTATGGGCGCGACGACAGCGAAGTGATCTGGTCGATCCACCGCGCCGCGTTGAATGTCGCGCTGCTGGATCTGGCCGAACAGTCCGGCGCATGCGTGCACTTCTACCGCCGCCTGCATACGGTGGACTTCGACGCCGGCTATGCGCGCTTCATCGACGATCGCGACGACCAGCCGCACGAAATCCATTTCCAGAGCCTGATCGGCAGCGATGGCGCCGGCTCGGCATTGCGCGCGGCGATGCAGCGCAAATCGCCGCTGGGCGAGCGCACCGAATTCCTCGATCACTCCTACAAGGAGCTGGAAATTCCGCCGTTGCCCGGCGGCGGGTTCCGCATCGAAGGCAACGCGCTGCACATCTGGCCGCGCGGGCGCTACATGTGCATCGCGCTGCCCAACGACGGCGGCACCTTCACCGTCACGCTGTTTCTGCCCAACGCCGGCGAGCCCAGCTTTGCCACCACCCGCAACGGCGACGAAGCGCTGGCCTTGTTCGCGCGTGATTTCCCCGATGCGCTGCCGCTGATCCCGCAGCTCAAGGAACATTGGGAAGAACATCCGCCCGGCCTGCTCGGCACCCTGACGCTGGACCGCTGGCATCTGGGCGGCCGCGCATTGCTGATCGGCGACGCCGCGCACGCGATGGTGCCGTTCCACGGCCAGGGCATGAATTGCGCGTTCGAAGATTGCGTGGCGCTGGCAGAGCAACTGGACGCGCACCACGATCTGGAAACTGCGTTTGCCGCGTTCCAGGCTGCACGCCGTGAGGATGCCGCGGCGATCCAGCAGATGGCGCTGGAAAACTATCTGGAGATGCGCGACCGCGTCGACGATCCCGACTTCCTGCTGCAGCGCGCGCTCGAACAGCAACTTCAGGCACGCTGGCCCACCCGTTTCGTGCCGCATTACACGATGGTGACCTTCCTGCGCACGCGCTACTCGATCGCCCTGGCGCGCAGCGAGATCCAGCGCGAGATCCTGGTCGAGGCCACGCGCGGGCACAGCGACCTGTCGCGCATCGACTGGGCGGCACTGGAAGCGGTCGTGCATGCGCGCCTGCAACCGCTGGAAGGCGCGCACTGATCAAGCTGCACAGGCCTGCGTCAGCGGGCCGGCGCGCGGATAAGAGATACTAGGCAGCACTGGCGGCGCCCTCCGCAGCGCGCCGCGGATCTGGATTTGATACGGCATGCCTGACAGCTTTCTCTTCTACGACCTGGAAACCTTCGGCCAGGATCCGCGCCGCACGCGCATCGCGCAGTTCGCCGCGGTGCGCACCGATGCGCAGCTGCGCGTGATCGAAGAACCGATCAGTTTCTACGTGCAGCCGGCCAACGACCTGCTGCCCTCCCCGTACGCGACCATGGTCACCGGCATCACCCCGCAGCACGCGCTGCGCGAAGGGGTGAGCGAGGCCGAAGCGTTCGCGCGCATCTCCGAGCAGATGAGCCGGCCGCAGACCTGCACACTGGGCTACAACTCGATCCGCTTCGACGACGAATTCGTGCGCTGCGGGCTGTTCCGCAATTTCTATGACCCGTACGAGCGCGAGTGGCGCGGTGGCAATTCGCGCTGGGATCTGCTGGACGTGCTGCGGCTGGTGCATGCGCTGCGCCCGGACGGCATCGTCTGGCCGCAGCGCGAAGACGGCGCCACCTCGTTCAAGCTCGAACACCTGGCCGATGCCAACGCGGTGCGCGAAGGCGATGCACATGAAGCGCTGTCGGACGTGTACGCCACCATCGGCATGGCACGCAGGTTCCAGCAGCATCAGCCCAAGTTGTGGGACTACGCGCTGCGTCTGCGCGACAAGCGCTTTGCGGCAACGCTGCTGGACGTGATCGGCATGCAGCCGGTGCTGCATGTCTCGCAGCGCTATCCCGCCTCGCGCATGTGCGCTGCCGCAGTGCTGCCATTGACGCGCCATCCACGCATCGACAGCCGCGTGATCGTGTTCGACCTGGAAGGCGACCCTGAAGTGCTGTTGCGCCTGAGCCCGGACGAGATCGCCGACCGGCTGTATATCCGCGCCGCCGACCTGCCCGAAGGCGAGCAGCGCATTGCGCTCAAGGAAGTGCACGTGAACAAGTCGCCGGCGCTGGTGGCCTGGCAGCATCTGCGCGCGGCGGATTTCCAGCGCCTGGGCATCGACCCCGACGCGGTGCTGGCCAAGGCTGCACGCCTGCGCGCGCTCGGCCCCGAACTGGCCGAAAAGGTGCGCCAGGTGTACGGCAACGAGCGCGCTGCGGCGCCGGCAGTCAACGATGCCGATGCCTCGCTGTATGACGGCTTCCTGGCCGAAGGCGACAAGCGCCTGCTGGCGCAGGTGCGCGCCAGTGCACCGGCCGAGCTGGGCGCGCTGGAATCGCGCTTTCGCGATCCGCGCCTGGTCGAGTTGCTGTTTCGCTACCGCGCGCGCAACTGGCCGCAGACCTTGTCGTTCGACGAGCAGGAACGCTGGAACGTCTACCGCCGCCAACGCCTGCTCGAGGACCGTGGCCTGGGCGAGGTCACGCTCGACCAGTTCCATGCGCAGATCGCGGATTTACGGCTTGCTCACCCCGACGATGCTACCAAGCAGTCCCTGCTCGACCAGCTCGCCGCCTGGGGTTTGGACCTCCAACGCACGCTATGACCACCTATTTTTCCGACGCCAGTTTCAAGTTCCTGCGCGCCCTGGCGCGCCACAACGACAAGGCCTGGTTCAACGATCACCGGCATCAGTACGAGGCGCATGTGCGCCAGCCGTTCCTGCAGCTCATCACCGACCTGCAGCCCGCGCTGGCACAGGTCAGCGAGCACTATCGCGCCGACCCCAAGACCCAGGGTGGCTCGCTGTTTCGTATCTACCGCGATGCGCGTTTTTCCAACGACAAATCGCCGTACAAGAACTGGCAAGGCGCGCGCCTGTTCCATGAGCGCCGCCGCCAGGTGCCGGCGCCGTCGTTCTATATCCATTTGCAGCCGGGCGAGAGCTTCGTGGGTGCGGGGCTGTGGCATCCGGAGCCGGACACCCAGCGCAAGCTGCGCCAGTTCATCTTCGACAATCCCGCCAACTGGAAAGCGGCCGCCTACGAGCCAAAACTACGCCGCAAGTTCGCGTTGGACGACAGCGAGAAACTGGTGCGTGCGCCGCGCGGCTTTCCCAACGATTTCGAGTTCATCGACGATCTCAAGCATCGCAACTGGGCGTACCTGCGTCCACTCGACGATGCCATCATGACCGGCCCGCGCCTGCGCCAGACCATCGAGGCGGACTTGGTGGTGCTGGCGCCGTTCGTCGATTACCTGTGCGCCGCGTTGGATCTGGAATTCTGATGCATCGCACGGCGCCGACGGCAATCGACGCTGCGCAGGCAATCGGCGGACCGCAGCGATTTCTCGCTGCGCGGCGCCATGCCTCGATGCGCCTGGTGCAGACAACAGCAATGGACTGCATGCCATGAAGAAGCGCTGGTTGCTGCTGCCTGTGCTGGCCGCGTTGCTGCTGGCCAGCTATGTGGTTGCGGGCCCGTATCTTGCCATTCGCGGCGTCAGCGAGGCAGTCGCCAGTCGCGACGCCGCACAGCTGGAACGTCATGTGGACTTCCCCAGCCTGCGGGTCAACCTCAAGGCGCAGCTGGACGATTACCTGATCCGCCAGGCCGGCAGCCGCATGCAATCCAGCCTGCTGGGCGGATTCGCCCTGCAGCTTGCCAGCGGCATCAGCGGCGCCGGCGTGGACACGCTGGTGACGCCGCTGGGCATCGGCGCGTTGCTGCAAGGCCATAGCGTGTGGAATCGCGTCACCGGCACCACCGTCAGCCCGGACACCTATGCGGCGCCGGCACCTGCGCGTCCGCTGCAAGGCGCGCAGCAGCGCTTCGAATCCACCCGCCGCTTCACTGCCACCACCCGCACCGCGACCGGAGCGCCGGTGGTGTTCGTGCTGACCCGGCGAGGCCTGCGCTGGCGATTGACCGATATCCGCTTGCCGCTGGCAGAGGCGGAACCTCCGCTACCCCCATGAGCGCGCGCTAGCGGTGTCGGGCTTGTCGCCAGTGCAGGCTGACGACGGGCGCCGGACAGCGGCTCAGGAAAACCGCCAGGCCCGCTCCATCCACGCCGCCTGCAGCCGCAACATCGACGGCCGCAGCTGCCGGCGTGCCGACCACGGCAGCGCCGCCAACGCCTGCTCCGCGGTGCACGGCGTGCGCTTGCCGTTCCAGGCGTACAGCAGCTGGTTGCGCGGGTCCGGCTCGGGCAACAGCAGCACCCGTCCCTCGAACACCTCGCGCAGCGCGGCCAGATGCCCTGCCAGCGGCACCTGGAACAGGTTCAGGGCCAGCACACCGCTCGGCGTCAGCGCAGCGCGACAATCGGCGTAGAACCCGGGCGTGCACAACGCAGGCGGAATGCCATCGGCATCGTAGGCATCCAGCAGCAGCAGGTCGTAGCGCCCGGCACGCGCGCCGATCCACTGCGCACCATCGCCGTGCGTGACCTCCAGCCGCGCATCGTCGCGTGGCACGGCGAACGCATCGCGCAAGGCCAGCACCTGCGCATCGGCGTCCACCGCTTCGATGCGCGTGCTGCGCAGATAGCGGTGACAGAACTTGGCCTGCGCGCCGCCCCCGAAGCCGATCAGGCCGACGCGCTCGGGGCGCGGCTGCAACCACAGCGCCGCCAGCATGCCGCGCGTGTACGGCAGCATCAGCCGGTACGGCGCCCAACGCGACATGCGCGTCTGGACGGTGTCGTCGGCAAAATACAGCTCCAGTTGCCGCCAGCTGGAGCGCAGCGCGGCGCGTCCAGACGGCCTCGGTGCCTTGCTCACTCGCTCACCTGCCCGGCGGATCGTTGGCCACGCCGTGCGGTACGTGACCGGCCGCCACATGCTGGTGTTGGCGCGCACTGTCGATGTTGTGCTGCGAATCGTCGAAAAAGATATCCGCGCCGAATGCCTCCAGGAACGGCCCCTTGTGGCGCCCGCCGAGGAACAGCGCCTCGTCCAGGCGCACGCCCCATTCGCGCAGGGTGCGGATCACCCGCTCGTGCGCCGGCGCCGAACGCGCGGTGACCAGCGCGGTGCGGATCGGCGAGGCCTCGCCGGGCGGGAATGCCGCCTGCAGCGCATGTAGCGCGGACAGGAAATTGCGGAACGGCCCGACCGACAACGGCTCGCGCGCACGTTCGCGCTCGTGGCGCCCGAACGCCTCCACGCCCTGCTCGCGCGAGATGCGTTCGCTCTCGTCGCCGAAGATCACCGCATCGCCGTCGAAGGCGATACGCAATTGGGTGGACAGGCGGCTTTCGTCGTTGTGCACGATCGCCGCGGCGGCCTCGGCGCGTTCGCCCGGCGCACGCGGCATGATGGTCGCCGCCGCGATGCCATGGGTGAGTGCGCGGCGTACCGATTCCGGATTGGCCGACAGGAACAGATCGGTGCCGAACGGCTTCACGTACGGCCAGGTCGGCTGGCCCGAGGTGAAGGTCGCCCGCACGATGCCCAGGTTGTAGTGCTGGATCGAATTGAAGATGCGCAGCCCGGTATCGGCGGAATTGCGCGACAGCAGGATCACCTCGACACGCGGGGTTTCCTCGGGCACATCGTGGTTGAGCGCCAGCAGCTTGCGCACCACCGGAAAGGCGACACCCGGCTCCAGGATGTCATCCTCGTGCTCGCGCTGGAACGCCGAATACGCCTCCACGCCATCGGCCTCGAACAGCGCATGGCCTTCTTCGAGATCGAACAGCGCGCGCGAGGTCACCGCGACGGTCAGGAGCCTGGGGGAGTTGTCAGCCATTTGGGTGCCGGGAATGGGGAATCGGGATTGGGGAATGGGTTGGAGCAACAACGAAGTTTCTGGGATTTGAGATCGTTACTTGCACTGCATCGTACCTTGGCCACGCGCAGGCTCGGCTGCACGCCACGCTGCTGCCGTTGCCAATCCCGAATCCCCAATGCCCAATCCCCGCCCCTCAGACCGCAAACTGTTCGCTGAAGATGCGCTCTTCCAGGTTGTGTTCGGGATCGAACAGCAGCGTCACCTGGCGTTGGGTGGATTCGCGGATGGTCACTTCGACCACATCGCGGATCTCGTGCGAGTCGGCAGTGACACTGACCGGGCGCTTGTACGGGTCCAGCACGCGGAAACGCACTTCGGTATCGGCCTTGAGGATGGCGCCGCGCCAGCGGCGCGGCCGATACGGGGCGATCGGCGTCAGCGCCAGCGTGTGCGAGCCCAGCGGCAGGATCGGCCCGTGCGCGGAATAGTTGTAGGCGGTGCTGCCGGCCGGTGTGGCGACCATGACCCCGTCGCCGATCAACTCGGCGATGCGGGTCTGGCCATTGAGATCCACGCTCAGGTGCGCGGCCTGGCGGGTCTGCCGCAGCAGCGAGACCTCGTTGTAGGCCAGCGACACCGTGCTGGCACCGGACTCGGTCTGCACCTGCATTTCCAGCGGGCGCAGATGCGCCGGTTCGGCCCGTTGCAGACGTGCGAGCAGGTCGTCCTCGTCGTCGCGGTACTGGTTCATCAAGAACCCGACCGAGCCCAGCTTCATGCCGAACACCGGCTTGCTGGCAGCCCCATGCCGGTGCAGGGTCTGCAGCATGAAGCCGTCCCCGCCCAGGGCGCAGACGATGTCGGCGGTGTCCAGCGCATGATCGCCATAGCGCTGCACAAGACGCGTGCGCGCGGTCACCGCCGGCTCGGCGTGACTGGCAACAAAGGCAATCCGTGGTGGTGCGGTCATCGTTGACTCCAAAGCATGCGAATCAGCATACCGCAGCGCTGTGGTCGGCTTGTTGGCTGCCCGCCCCGCCCTGGCCTGCACGGCTGCAGCTGCGCCACCACGCGCCGCTGGCATGGCGCACCGCAGCCAGCCGGGCGCCGGCGACAGCGGGCGCGCAATGCCTGCACTGCCCGGTCAGACGCGACCGGGCCGCGGCATCAGGCGGTCAATCGCCAGGCACGGTGGATGCGCGCATGCCGCTCGAAATCCGGGTCGATGGTGCGCGGGCTGATTTCCTCGCACTGCGCAAACTCGGCCACCAGTTCCTCGTCCAGCTTGAAGCGACGGAAGTTGTTGGAGAAGTACAGCACCCCACCCGGCGCCAGCCGCGCCATCGCCGCACGCAGCAGCCGCACGTGCTCGCGCTGGATGTCGAAGTCCTCGGCACGTGCGGAGTTGGAGAAGGTCGGCGGGTCGCAGAAGATCACGTCGAAATGCGCGCGCTCGGCTTCCAGCCAGGCCAGCGCGTCGGCCTGCACCAGCGTGTGCTTGCTGCCGGCCTGGCCGTTCAGGGCCAGGTTGTCGGCACACCACTGCAGATAGGTGCCGGACAGATCCACGCTGGTGGTCGCGCTTGCCCCGGCCACCGCCGCTTCCACGCTGGCCACGCCGGTGTAGCAGAACAGGTTGAGGAAACGCCGCCCCTTCGATTGCATGGCCATGGTGCCACGCAACGGGCGATGGTCCAGGAACAGGCCGGTATCCAGGTAGTCGAACAGATTCACCCGCAGCAAGGCGCCATGCTCGCGCACGTTGATGAATTCGTTGCGCTGCTCGAAGCGGCCGTACTTGCTGCCACCCTTGCCACGCTCGCGCGATTTGAGCGCCACGCGTTCGCCCGGCACCTCGAAGACCTCGCGTGCGGCGGCCAGCAGCTCGCCCAGACGGCGGCGCACGTCGGCTTCGGGAATCGTCGCCGGCGCGGCGTATTCCTGCACATGCAAAAACACGCGGCGATCGCCATCGGCCTGCTGGTACACGTCGATGGCGGCGGAATATTCCGGCAGATCGGCGTCGTAGGCGCGGAAGCATTCGATGCCTTCGCGTGCGCGCCACTTCTTGAACTTCTGCAGATTCTTGCGCAGGCGGTTGGCGACCATCTGCGCGCCTTCGCTGAGCGCGGTCGGCGCCGCCAGCGGGGTGCGTCGCGGCACCGCGATCGGGTCGCAGACGATCAACGCGCATTCGATCGCGCCATTGAACAGCTGGTATTTCTTGCCCGCGCGCAGGCCGGTGGCATACGCCAGCTCGGCGTTGCCGCACAGCAGGCTGGCCCGCCATTGCGGCACGGCGCGCTGCAAGGTGTCGCCCAGGCGGCGGTACAGCGCCGCGTCGGCAGCCAGGCGTTCGTCATAAGGCGGATTGCACACCACCACGCCGGTGGCCTGCGGCGGGGTCTGCAGATCGCCCACCTCGCGCACGCCGAACCAGATCGCCTCGGCCACACCGGCCACCTGCGCATTCTCCTTCGCGGCGCGGATCGCATGCGGGTCCATGTCGCTGCCGTGGATCACCTGCCTGAGTGCGGCGCGGCCGCGACTGTCGCGCTCGCGCGCTTCGCCCACCAGCTGCTGCCAGCCCTCGCGGTCGAAGCCGCGCCAGCGGCTGGGGATAGCGCTGCCATAGCGCTGCAGGCCGGGCGCCACGTCGGCGGCCATCAGCGCGCCTTCGATCAGCAAGGTGCCGCTGCCGCACATCGGATCCAGCAGGCCGCCGCCACCGGCGTAGGCGCGCGGCCAACCGGCGCGCAGCAACACCGCCGCGGCCAGATTCTCCTTGAGCGGTGCATCGTTCTGCGCCATGCGCCAACCGCGCCGATGCAGCGGGCCGCCGCCCAGATCCACCGAAATGGTGGCGCGGCCCTTGCGCAGCGACAGGTTCAAACGCAGATCCGGGCTGTCCACATCCACCGACGGGCGCTCCAGGCCCTGCCGGCGCATGGTGTCGACCACCGCGTCCTTGACGCGCTGCGCCGCGTAGCGGGCGTGCGTGATCGCGGTACCGGAGACATGCGCGTCCACCGACAGCGTGTGGCCGACGGACAGGTGCTCGTCCCACGGCAATTCGGCCACCCCGGCATACAGTGCGTCCTCGTCTGGGCAATCAAACTCGCTCAGCGGCCACAGCACCCGGCTGGCCAGCCGCGACCACAGCACGGCGCGCTGCGCATCGCGCAGCTCGCCCTCGACGTTGACGCCGGAGATGGTGGCGGTGGCCTGGCTGGCACCGAGCGACAGCAGCTCGTCGGCAAGCAGGTATTCCAGGCCCTTGGCACAGGATGCGAAGAATTTCACGTAGGCAGGTATCGATGGAGACGCTGGCCGTGAGGGCGAGCGCGGGAGCAGGACGCTGGGCCGGCGCCCTGGAGGGCAGAGCCGTGGCCGCCGCGGGCGGGGCGCAAATGGTCGGCCATCGGGGCCGGCTTTACCAGCCCGCCGGCCGGATCGCCCGCTGCGCGGTTCACCACGGCGCCAGCCGCCACTGCGCCTGCGCGGTATCCAGGCACTGCCGCAGGCCCAGCCGCTGCAGGAAGGCGGCATCGTGCGAGGCGACGATCAGCGCACCGGGGTAGCTGTGCAGCAGCGTCTCGATCGCCTCCACCGCGGCCAGATCCAGGTGGTTGGTCGGCTCGTCCAGCAACAGCAGTTGCGCCGGCTGCGCCCGGTACAGCGCGCAGGCCAGCGCCGCCTTGAGCCGCTGGCCGCCGCTGAGCTGGCCGGTGGGCAGGTCGGCACGCCTCTGGTCCAGCCCCAGCAGCGCCAGGCGCAGCCGCTGCGCATGCGCCGGCGCGCCCGGGTCTGCATCGTGCAGCTGCGCAGCGGCCGAGCGCGCCGGGTCCAGCAGCCCCAGGTCCTGATCCAGATACGCCACCGGCACATGCACCTGGCACTGCCCCGCGCTGGGCTGCAGGCGGCCGGCCAGCAGCTGCAGCAACGACGACTTGCCGCTGCCGTTGGGGCCGACCAGGCCGATCCGCGGCTGCCCATGCAACAGCAGATCCACCCGCCGCCCGCCCAGCCGCCCGTGCGCCAGTTCCACCTGTTGCAGCGTGGCCAAGCGCTGCGATGCGCCGGCGGGCGATGTCGGCGCCAGTAGCGCGATCGTGGGGTCGTCTTGCACCAGCGCCGCGGCCTGCACCACCGCCTCGCTCAGCCGCGCTTGGTCGGCCTGGCGTTGCTGTTGCAGCCGCCCCGCGCTGACCTCGCTGCGCTGCTTCTGCGCGCCAAGCAGGATCGCGGCCTGGTTGGCCTGCCCCGCAGCACGCGCGCCGCGTGCCTGGCGTTGCTGGTGACGTTGCTGCTGCTCGCGCAGCGCCTGTTCGCCGCGTGCGCGCGCCTGTTTGCGCTGGGCCAGCAACGCGCTGGCGGCCTGCTGTTCGATGGCGCGCTGCTGCGCATAGAACGTGTAATTGCCGCCGTAGCTGCGCAGCCCCTGCCCGGACAATTCAACAATGCGCTGCATCGCATCGAGCAGGCCGCGGTCGTGGCTGATCACCAGCACGCCGCCGTTCCATGCCAGCAACTGATCCATCAGCCGCTGCCGCTGCGGGCCATCCAGGTGATTGCTGGGTTCGTCCAGAATCAACAGGTCCGGCTGGCTCAGGAACGCACCGGCGAGTGCCACGCGCATCGCTTCGCCGCCACTGAGATGCGCGGCCGGTGCACGCGGATCGCGCCCACCCAGGCCTTGCCGTTCGAGTTCTGCAGCAAATTGCGCATGGGCGGCCCAGCGCTCGCCGACCAGTTCGAAATCGGCGGGCGCAACGCTGCCAGCAGCGATACGGTCCAGCGCCTCCAGCAGCGCCGCGACACCGGCCAGGTCGGCAATGCTCTGCCCCGGCGCCACGCGCACGCGCTGCGGCAGGTAGTGCACGCTGCCGTTGCGCACACAGCGCCCGGCACTGGGCAGCAACGTGCCGGCCAGCAGGCGCGCAAGCACGCTCTTGCCCACGCCATTGCGCCCCACCAGGCCGGTGGCGCGCTGGTCGATGTGGATTGTCAGATCGGAAAACAGCGGGCTGCCATCGGGCAACACATACGCAACGCCTTCCAGCGTCAGCGACGGACAGGTCATACGGATCTCCATTGCATGCCAGCACACGCACCGATCCAGCCGGACCGGCAGCGGGTAAGGCCGTCATCACGACGGCGGCATCAATGGCGCATTGGACCAATCCTCAGACAGTGGGCAACGCAGCAAAGTGTAGGTCAGCCTGCGATGCAAGCCAAATCCCGGGCACTGCGGCAGACTGGCCCTGTTCAAGCGCAGCAGCATCGGCAGGCGGCACCGTGCAGACATGCCCACGCTCCTGCAGGCCGGCTCATTGCCGGCTACCAGGGACCATCGAAGACAGCCATCGCGGGGATCGCTGCCGTGGCAAAATCGCCGGCAACGCGGGCCATCAGGTGTCCCGATGATGCAACGCTCAGCCCAGCCCGAACGCCGGGTGATAGGCCACATCGGCCAGCGGCAGCAGGCGGTCGCCAAACGCCAGCGCCTGCAGCCCGGATGCCGGGACGCCGGGCAAGGTCAGCCCCGGCTCCACCGCAAAACCCAGGCGCCTGAAAAACGCCGGCTCGCCCAATGCCAGGCAGCCGGCCGCGCCACGCTCGCGCAAGCTGGCCAATGCCGCCTGCACCAGGCGCGTGCCCAGCCCCTGGCGCTGATGTCCCGGGCCGATCGCCAGCGGCCCCAACGCGTACCAGCCGGGCGAATCGTCCGACAGCCACACCGGCGATACCGCCAGATGCCCGACCACATACCCGTCGTGGTCGGCCACCAGCGACAACGCCAGCGCGCCGTCGTTGCGCAACCCGGCGATCACGTGCTGCTCGTCATGGCGGCTATGTTCGTCGCGCATGAACGCGACCATCGTCAGCAGTTCGATTGCCGCCGCATCGCCGTCGCTCGCTTCGCGAATCAGTACGTTCATCGGACGCCCCAAAACCCGCACACCCTGGTCCGCATCACAGGCTCTGCAACAGTTCGGCGAAGGCCCGCGCCGATGCATCCACATGCGACGCCAGCCGGTGTTCGTCGTCGACCAATAGCAAGCGCGCATGCCGCGCCTGCGCCCAGGCGATCACCTCGCTGGCCGGAATCAGTTCATCGCGCCAGGCATGCACGATCGAAATCGGCACGCGCGCCGCATCCAGTGCCGGCAACGGCCCCATCCTGGTCGGCGGCACCATCAGGAACAGCCCGCGCGTGGGCACCTGCAACGACACCTGCGCGGCGATGTACGAGCCCAGGCTGGAACCGACCAGCACCAGCGGGCCCTTGTCGGCCGCCGCACGCGCAATCTCCAGCAGGCGCTGCAGCCGGCCTTGCACATCGCCCAGCGAACTCACCTCGCGGCGTGCGTCCAGATCGGTGTAGTCCGGGCGCTCGTGGGTCCAGCCCAACTGCGCGGCGACATCGGCTAGGGCGGTGACCTTCAGCGCATCCGGGCCGCTCTCGAAGCCGTGCGACAGGATGCAATGACCGCGGCTCATAGCGCCTGCACCGTATCGCCGAGGCGCAGCACGCCGCCACGCAGGACGCGCGCACACAGGCCGCCATGACCGCGCATGGCGTTGTAGCCGCCCGCACCCAGCGCGTCCTCCATGCGCGAGCACGGATCGCAGGGATCGGTGCCTTCCAGCTCGACATCACCGATGCGGAAACGCCGCCCTTTCAAGGCGATCAGCGGAATGCCGGACACCACCAGGTTGCGGCGCAAGGTGGCGGGCGCGATCACGGTGTGGCCGGCCAGTGCCGCGATCACCGGCAGATGTTCGGCCTGGATCAAGGTCACGCCGCGCTTGCCGCTGCCGCCCTTGTAGCGGTCGCCAACCAGGCCGACGCCGGTGGTGGCCTGTGCCGCGTCCACCGCGATCATCTCCACGTCGCGCGCGGGACGCACGCCGATCCAGGTCACCTGGCCGGTCTGCGGCAGGGTTGCCATCAATTTGCCCAAGGGGCTGTCGGGATTCAAAGCCATCGGGCAATGCTAGCATCCGCCTCATGTCCGATGCCGTCCTGCCGTCGCCACCGATCACCTACGCGCCGTTGTCCTACGAATCGCGGCTGGCGCGACGCGCGCTCACGCAGATCGACATGGTGGTCATCCATTGCACCGAGTTGCCCGACATGGCGATGGCACGCGAATACGGCGAACGCGTGCTCTACGACAGCGGCACCGGCAACAGCGGGCATTACTACATCGACCGCAACGGCAGCATCCAGCAATACGTCGCGCTGGAGCGCGTGGCCCATCACGTGCGCGGCCACAACCCGCATACGCTGGGCATCGAACTGGTCAACAGCGGCCGTTATCCGCACTGGCTGGACTCGCGCCATCAGTGCATGAGCGAGCCGTATCCTCAGGCGCAGATCACTGCGCTGATCACGCTGCTGCAGTGGCTGCAACAGCAGCTGCCATCGGTCCGCCGCATCGCCGGCCACCAGGCACTGGACACCACCCAGGAAGCGGCCAGCGACGATCCGTCGCGCAAGATCCAACGCAAGCTCGACCCCGGCCCGCTGTTTCCGTGGCCGCAGATCGAAGCGGCGGTCAGCTGGGCGCACACACCGCGCTAGCAGCGGCGCACACAGGGCCATCGGCACGGCGGGCCGCCTTCGCGTGTTCGGTGCTCAGCGCTCGGTCGCGCGGTAGGTCTTCTCGCCGGCATTCACTGCCAGGTCCAGGCGATTTTCCGGCGATGCGATCGGGCAGACCACGTGCGGCGTCAACGCACAGGGCGGATTCTCGGCCAGATTGAAGTCGAGCACGAGCCGGCCATCGTGTGGTGCCGCGGTGTAGAGATAGCGCGCGCCGCCATACGTTTCCTTGCCGCTGGTGCGGTCGGCGAACAGGAAGAACAGGCCTCGCCCGTCGTCGCTGACGATCGGCTGCAACCGGTAGTCCCGGCCATTGCGCGAAAACACCGCCTCGCCCGGCACCTTGACGGTGAGCGGGGTGCCGATCGAGGTCAGCAGCGTGGTCGTGCGCGGCGTGGGATACGCCTGCCAGCGCGCCTGGATGCGCCACTGCGGGTCGGTCGGAAAATATTCCAGCCCGGCGAAGTGGGTCAGCAACGGCGCTGCCGGGTCGCGGAAACGCCAGCCGAACAAGCTGCCGGTCTGCACCAGATAGAACTGCCGGCCCTCCACATCCAGGCGATCGCCACGCTGCCCTGCACGCTCCGGCCTCAGGCGCACGCGATCGATGCGCTGGCCGTTCAAGTGCACCGGTGCGGAGGCAGCGGCGTCGAAGTGCACACGGCCGTCGGCATCCAGCGTCAGCTGCCCCAGTTGCGCAGGCCCGGCCGGCAACACCAGGTCGCTGCGTGGATCGCTGCCCACCTGGTACCGGCCGGCACGCACGCGCCCGGAGCCGGTATAGCTCAGCCAGCCATCGGGCGCACGCAAGCGCTGCACGCGCTCGGCGCGTGCACGTTCGAGTTCGACCTGATACATCGCGTGGCGATCGCTCTGCCCACGACCGGCGATGCGCGCACCGTTGGCGTCGGCGGTCGACCCCGCCGAACAGGCAGCCAACGACACCATCGCGACGCACAACGCGCCGACCTGCAACTGCAACCGCATGAGTCACCCAGCACTGCGAGAAACTGCGCTCCGCGCAGCGAACCTGCGTCCCCACAGGTCACCGTTCCTGCCGCCATTGTGCCTGCAATCAGGGGCTGGTCGCGACCGGACGTGTCGAATCCTGCAGCCACCCACTCCAGGAGCCGGCGTAAACGCGCGCGCCCGACAATCCGGCCACTTCCAGTGCCAGCAGCAGATGGCATGCGGTCACCCCGGAGCCGCACATCACCACCGCCTGCTCGGGACGGTACGCGCCCAGCAGCGCCGACAACTCGGTGCGCAGTTCCTCTGCCGGCTTGAACCGCCCGTCGCGCAGGCTCACGCCCAAGGGGCGGCTCACCGCACCGGGCACATGCCCGGCCACCGGATCGACCGGCTCCACCTCGCCGCGAAAACGCTCGCCCGCACGTGCATCCAGCAACCAGCCCGGCGCCTGATCCAGCCGCGCCAGGATCTGCCCGGCCCCGACCACCGCATCGCTGTCGAAGCTGCCTGGATATGCCGCGCCATCGCGCTCTGCAGGCGGCTCGGTGCTTTCCGGCAAGCCGGCAGCGCGCCAGGCGGCCAACCCGCCATCGAGCACCGCCACGCGGCGATGTCCCATCAGCCGCAGCATCCACCATGCCCGCGCCGCGGCCATGCTGCCGTCGGCGGCATCGTAGATCACCACCTGGCTGTCCGGGTCGATGCCCCACGCGCCCAGCCGCCTGGCGAATGCCGCACTGTGCGGCAGCGGGTGCCGCCCCTGCGCAGGCAGCGACAGATCGGCCAGATCCTTCTCGAGATCGACGTAGTGCGCGCCTGGCAGATGCCCTTGCGCATAGGCCTTGCGCGCGGCATCCGGGTCCGGCGCAGTCGGTGGCGCAGCGCGCGCGTCCAGCAATCGCAACTGCGGATGCGGCAATGCCGCTGCCAGCGTGGCGCTGTCGACCAGCGTGGTCCAGTGGGGTTCCGCACTCATGCAGCCTGCTCCAGACGACGACGAAGATTGAGGAGGATGGCCGCGGTGGCACCCCAGATGCGGTGGCCCGGCCAGTCGTATTCCAGCACGCGGCGCGGCCGGCCGCGATACTCCAGCTCCACGCTGCGCAGGTTGTCCGGATCCATCAGGTAGGCCAGCGGCACCTCGAACACCTCGGCCACTTCGTCCGGCTGCGGCACCGCCACGAACGCCGGGTCGATCACTGCCACCACCGGCGTGACGCGAAAACCGCTCACGGTCAGAAACGGATCCAGATAGCCCAGCGCATGCACCTGGCCGGCGCCGAGCGCGATTTCCTCGCAACTCTCGCGCAGGGCCGCGGCGGCCGCATCCGCATCCGACGGCTCGATCCGTCCACCGGGAAAACTGACCTGCCCGGCATGGTGACGCAGGCTGTCGGTGCGCCGGGTCAGCAGCACCATGGTGCCCTGTGTGCGCGGCACCAGTCCGCACAGCACCGCGGCCTCGGCCGAGGCGCCGCCCTCGGTCAGGTCGATCAATTCGGCATGATTCCAGCCCGGCCCGTCGGGCGCGGTGTCCAGCGCATACAACGCGCGCCGCAACTGCGCACATTCGGGCAGCCGCGCGGCCAACGCGCGCGCCGGCAGAACCGTATGCAGATACTGCTGACGTTCGGTGTCGCTCATGCTCATCCAGCGTGCAATTTCATCCAGGCTGCGCAGGCAGCCGACACAGTGCGCCTGCGCGTCCAGCGAACATACACCGATACACGGGCTGGGCAGACCATTGCGGGTCGAATCCGTGTCGCTCATCGCTGGCTCCCGCCGCACCGCATCGTCACGCCGTTCGTCCATCCTCTCGCGCTTGGCCGCTGGATCCAAACGACAACGCCGGCCTGGTGGCCGGCGTTGTCACAGCAACATCCAATGCAATTACTTGACGCTGACCAGCTTGATCTCGAACTGCACAGCCACGTTCGGCGGGAACGGGGTGCGCGGATCGGCACCGTAGGCCTTCTCCGGCGGCAGGGTCACTTCCCACTTGGAGCCGGCCGGCATCTGCAGCAGCGTGTCGCGCATGGCCTGCATTTCGACTTCGCTGACCTTGATGGCCGGGATCTGCTGCGCCGGACGTGCCTTCTCGCGGTCGCCGAACGGGAACGGACCAGCCACTTCCAGCTGCACGGTGCTGGCCTGGGTCGGCTTGGCGCCCTTGCCGGCTTCGATCACGCGGTACTGCACGCCGCTGGGCAGCGTCTGCACGCCAGCGGTGCCCTTGTTCTTGGCCAGGAACTGGTCGCTCTTGGTCTTGTTGGCCGCAGCGGCCTTGTCGTACTCGGCCTTGGCCTGCTGGGCACGGCCCTGCTCACGCTTCTGGAACGCTTCGACGGCCGGCTTCAGCTGGTCGGCAGTGATGGCCGGCTGCTTCTTGGCATAGGCGTCCTGCAGACCCTTTACCACCGAGTTGATGTCGAGCTGCTCGCCGCGACCGGTGAGCTCGGCAAGATTGTTGCCGTAGTCATAGCCGAAGTAGTAGCTCAACTTGCCCTTCTCGGACGTCGTGTCCTGGGCCAGTGCATTGCCCGTCAGGGCCAGGGCCGCCACAGCGACCGCGATAGAACGCAACTTCATCAAACAATTCTCCAGGGTGGTGGCACAGGACGGGTCTGCCGCCTGAGATGACGCGCTAGGATAGCGGCCGCGATACCGAACCGCTACTTATCACGAAAGCTAGGACCAGCAAGGCTTTCGGAAGTTCCGTATTTACTAATTTTTTACGTTCGCAAGGATTTCCATGTCCAATCACGTCATTCTGATCGCCGACCACGCCAGTGTACGGACGATCACGGTCAATCGACCGGACAAACTGAACGCCTTGAACCAGGAAACGCTGCGGGCACTGGATCATGCCTTTGCCGAGGCAGCCAGCGCAGACCACATCCGCGTGGTGATCCTGACCGGCGCAGGCCCCAAGGCATTTGTCGCCGGCGCGGACATCGCCGAAATGCGCGAGCTGTCGGCGATGCAGGGCCGCGAGTTCTCGCTGCTGGGCCAGCAGGTGATGCGCCGGATCGAGCGCATGCCCAAGCCAGTGATCGCCATGGTCAACGGCTTTGCGCTGGGCGGCGGGCTGGAGCTGGCAATGGCCTGCCATTTGCGTATCGCCGCATCCACCGCACGCCTGGGGCAGCCGGAGATCAACCTCGGCCTGATCCCCGGTTTCGGCGGCACGCAACGGCTATTGCGTCTGACCGGGCGAGCGGCGGCGCTGGAGCTGTGCCTGCTCGGTCTGCCGATCGATGCGCCGCGTGCGCTGCAACTGGGCCTGGTCAACCGCGTGGTCGAGCCGGAAGCCCTGCAGGAAGACACCCTGGCCGTGGCACAGCGTCTGGCCGTCGCCGCACCGCTCGCGCTGCGCGGCATTCTGGATGCGGTGGTGTTCGGTGGCGAATGCGCCATCGAAGAAGGCCTGCAGCTGGAAACCGCGCAATTTGCGCTGCTGTTTTCCAGCGACGACATGCGCGAAGGCACCGGCGCGTTTCTCGAAAAACGCCCCGCGCACTTTCTCAATCGCTGATCGGCTTGCCATGACGTTCGACCCCAACCCGGCAGCACGTCCCCTGCCCCTCCAGCTGTTCGACTGCGTACACGCCGACGATCTCGATCGTGCGTTGGCACTGGGTTTGATGGAGTATCGGCCCGATCCGGGCGACGACCTGCTGGATCCGGCCTGCCCGCAGCTGCGCGCGGTGTTGCTTGCCGCACAACAGCGGCTGCGCGATGCCTGGGCCGCCCGCGACCGCTACCGCGCACGCGCCGCGCGCCTGCAACGTCGTGCTGCCGAACGCGATGCACGCCGAACGCCGGCACCGGCGCCCAGCCAACCCGCCGCAGCCGCATTACCGCCGCTGGCCGCAGCCATCCTGGCGCGCGCAAAGGCCAAGGCCGCTGGCGGCGCACCGCCATGAACGCGATCCGTCAGACCCCGCCGGCAAGGCGCGGCAACCTCATGCGCAAGCCTGAAATACAGGAGATGTTCGCGCGGTTGCGCGAGCTCAATCCGCACCCGACCACCGAGCTGGAATACACCACGCCATTCGAGTTGCTGATCGCGGTACTGCTGTCGGCACAGGCCACCGATGTCGGCGTCAACAAGGCCACCCGCAAGCTGTATCCGGTGGCCAATACCCCGCGTGACATTCTCGATCTCGGCGAAGAAGGCCTGAAGCGCTACATCGCCACCATCGGCCTGTTCAATGCCAAGGCCAAGAACGTCATCGCCACCTGCAGGATCCTGCTGGAGCAATACGGCGGCGAAGTACCGCACGATCGCGCCGCGCTGGAAGCCTTACCCGGTGTCGGCCGCAAGACCGCAAACGTCGTGCTCAACACCGCGTTCGGCGAGCCGACCATGGCGGTGGACACGCATATCTTCCGCGTCGCCAACCGCACCGGTCTTGCGCCGGGCAAGGACGTGCGCGCGGTCGAAGACACGCTGGTCAAGGTCATTCCTGCCGAGTTCCTGCACGACGCACATCACTGGCTCATCCTGCATGGCCGCTACGTCTGCAAGGCACGCAAGCCCGACTGCCCAGGCTGCGTGATCCACGACCTGTGCCGCTACCGCGACAAGACCCCCGCACCCGCCGAACGGCCAAAAACTCCCAAAAGCTGACGCAATCCGAATCAACATGGCTGACACGAACTAACAAAACCATCGCAACTGCAAGCGCTCAGTCGGGCACCAGGCCTGCCGTATCAGCACCTCAGCACCGCCAATCCTGGCTTTTCCGATTCCCCAATCCCGAATCCCGATTCCCGGCCATAAAAAATCGCGACCAGATGATGCGTCTTGCGGCGCCATGCATCACCCGGTCACGATAGAGTTCACCCGGCGCGAGCGCCGGGCGTTGCAGCAGGTTTACGCCGCCTTGGCTTGTTCGACGCGCTGTTCGACCAGCACGCTTTCCACCGCCGGCTGGCCTTCCACGCGTCGATCCAGCTCCTTCCAGTCCACCACCAGCTCGCAGCCGCGCGAGGCCGCATTCCGGCTCCAGTCGCGCAACAACTCGATGCAGGCATGGTCGACGTGATGCAGCTTGGCCACATCCAGATGCAGGGCGGTGTTCGGCGGCACGCTCTCCAGCGTGCGCGCCATCGCCGGCACCTTCAGGAACGTTGCCGAGCCCTGCAGGGTCAGATGCATCTCGTCCTTCTTGTGCTCGTGCTCACGCACGTCCACCTTCAGGCGCGATGAATGCAGTGCCAGACGGAACAACGACAGGCCGAAGCCGATCAGCACACCGGTCAGCAGGTCGGTCGCCACGATCGCGAAGGTGGTCGCCAGATAGATCGCCGCGGTGCCACGACCATAGGTCGCCAGCTCCTTGACCTGACCGATCTTGATCATCTTTACGCCCGTGTAGACCAGGATGCCGGCCAGACATGCCACCGGCGTCATCCGCAACAGCCACGGCAGCAGCATTGCGAAGACCAGCAACCAGCCGCCATGCAGCACCGTGGACATGCGCGTGGCCGCCCCGGCCTGCACATTGGCCGCGCTACGCACGATCACGCCGGTCATCGGCAATGCGCCCAGGAAGCCGCACAGCATATTGCCCACGCCCTGCGCCGCCAGCTCACGGTCGTACTGCGTGCGCGCGCCCTGATGCATGCGGTCCACCGCCGCCGCCGACAGCAAGGTCTCTGCGCTGGCGATGAAGGCAAAGGTCACCGCCGACACCAGCAACGTCGCATTGAACACGCCGAAGATGTCCGCGACGCTGGGGATGCTGATCGCCGAGAACAGATTGGTCGGCACGTCCACCTTGTTGACGTTCAGGCCCTGCAACTGCACCGTCGCCGTGACCACCACTACCGCGATCAACGCACCTGGCAAAAAGCGCAGACGCTGCGGACGCAGCTTGTCCCAGGCCAGGATGATGCCGATGGTGGCCAGGCCCACGAACAACGCGGTACGGCCGGTGCCTTCGGTGATTGCCTGCCACACCACGGCCGGCAATGCAGCGAAGTTTTCCAGACCGCGCGCCTTGGGAGCGGCGTCCATCAGCACATGCGCCTGCGAGGCCACGATCAGGATGCCGATGCCCGACAACATGCCGGCCACCACGGCCGGCGATGTCATCCGGAACCACACGCCTGCGCGGCACAGACCAGCGATCAGCTGAATCGCGCCCGCCACCAGGATCACCGGACCCAGTGCGGCAATGCCGTGCTCGCGGACCAGTTCGAACACCAACACAGCCAGGCCGGCGGCCGGTCCGCTCACCTGCAGAGGAGAGCCCGCCAGAAAGCCGACGACCAGTCCACCGATAATGCCGGTGATCAGGCCTGCGGCCGGCGGCATGCCGGAAGCGATCGCAATGCCCATGCACAACGGGAGTGCGACGAGGAAGACCACGACAGACGACAGCAAATCACGCCCGAACAGTCCCTGGCGGAAATATCCGCCGATACCTGATGTGTTCATGATGTGCTCCGTCAGGCGAGTTCGGCGCGCACGACTTGCTGCAGTCGCGGACGTGGGGTGGCTTCGGGGGTGTTGTCCGCCAACAACGGACGGAAGCCACCCTTCTCGGCATCGAAGGCGCGGATCTCGCCGTGGGCGATGTCATAGATCCAGCCGTGGATGCGCAAGGTACCGGCCGCCAGACGCGCGGCGACCACCGGCTGCGTGCGCAGATGGTCCAGCTGCGAGACCACGTTCTCCTCGGTCATGCAGCTCAGCGCTTCCTGGCTGTGCGGGTCGTGTCCGTGATGGGCCGTGACGTGACGCGCCGCATCGGTGTGCTTGAGCCAGGCCGCCACGGACGGCACGTCCTCCAGCGATTCCGGCTTGAGCACGGCCTTCATCGCGCCGCAGTCGGTATGGCCGCAGATCACGATATGCCGCACGCCCAGTACGGCGATGGCGTACTCGATCGCCGCAACCACGCCGCTGACGTGCTGGGAGTAAGGCGGCACCACATTGCCGATATTGCGATAGACGAACAATTCGCCCGGTTGTGCGGAGAAGATCAGCTCCGGCATGACGCGCGAGTCGGCGCAGGTAATGAACAACGTGTGCGGACTCTGGCCGCCGGCCAGTTCCTGAAAGCGCGCACTCTGGCGCGGATACACTTCCTTACGGAAATGACGAAAACCTTCTAGCAAACTTTCCATGGGAGATACCTCTAGGCAACGAATGGCCATCCGCGGCGCAGGCCGCGAATTGCAAAGACGAACAAATCAAAGGAAGCCGGTGCGCTGCACCGGTTGACGCGACTAACGAAGGATCAGGCGCGCGCTGCGTTGGGAGGACGCAGTTGCGGGATCAGGTCGCGTTTTTGAGTTGCCGGCGCGTAATGCGCGTACCAGGAGGGGAAATAACGTGCGACCACCGGCCATGCCTGGGAGAGCAAGGGGATGTCGTCTGCAGAGTGCGTATCGACCTGGGTCTGTGCGTCCCCATCATCCTGCAGATCATCGGCTGCGTCGCGTTCTTCACCAGCATCCGCCATCACCGCCACGCCATCGCCCACAAGCGCATCGTGGATGCGGTCGTGCGCATCGGCCGCCGACCACGCAGTGAGCGCGAGCAGGCAGGCCAACAGCAATTGGAGGAATCGGGGAAACATGGCCTCGAAACTAACAATTTAGAACGCGCCTGTGCAAGTGGTGCGACGCACAAAGCGCCTGATACGCCGCCGTTCCACCTGGTTGGTTCAGGTCGCAATAAGCTTGAGCTCGCTGAAACGGTGAACCACGCCACTGTCACATCTGTCATACGAGGCAGCCCGTTCAGACTCATGACACACACTGACAAAAGACAAACACGCGTAAATCTTTGTCTTTGTTGACAAAAATCAGATTGCAACGCGATCCGAAGTTGTCACATTAACGCAACTTTCACGCCATAGCCTGCGCTCACTTTCTCAGGTCGCAAGGCACATATGAAACTTTCTCCCACCCTGCTGGGCGCTGCCCTGTTGCTGGCGCTGGCCGCACCCGCCGCGCATGCCGAAATCGCCATCGACGTGATCGGCGGCTCGGAGATGTCGCTGGAAGGCCTGGTCCAGGCTGATGGCAACTGGTTCCACAACGATGTGCAGGATCTCAATGGCCCGATCGGAGCCAATGGCGACAATTCCGAATTCAGCATCCGCCGTGCCGAGCTGGTGCTCAAGGGCAAGGGCCCGGGCAATTTCGAATGGGTGGCCGGTTACGACCCGAGCGTGCTGAAGGAGGTCACCATCCGCGGCACCACCATCCGCAGCACCGGGCGTTTCCTCGACAACAACATCAAGTACAAGTTCGCCGGCAACGCCAACAACTATCTGCAGATCGGCCAGTTCAAGCAGCCCAACAGCCTGGAAGAGCTGTCCAGCACCAAGAACAACGACTTCGTCTCCAAGGCCGCAGTGACCAACACCTACGGCATCTCGCGCCGGCTCGGCGTGGCCTACGGAATGGGCGACAACGACTGGAGCATCACCGCCAGCGCGTTCGGCCGCGAACTGACCCGCAACCAGGCACATGGCAGCGGCTACGGCGCACGCGGCACCTGGGCGCCGATCAACGAGAGCGGCAATGTGCTGCACGTTGGCCTGAGCTACCTGGGGTACGACACCGACGACGACACCCTGCGCCTGCGCGCGCGCCCGGACGCCGACCTGACCACGGTGCGCCTGATCGACAGCGGCGCCATCACCAACGTGGACAGCGTGGGTGTGGCCGGAGCCGAGGCGATGTGGATCACCGGCCCGTTCAAGCTGCAGGGCGAGTTCTTCCAGGAAAACGCCAAGCGCATCGGCAACAACGCCAACGACTACAAGAGTGATGGCTGGTACGTCAGCGGTGTCTGGAACATCACCGGCGAGACCTGGGGCTACAAGGCCGGCGTGCCGACCACCCCGCTGCCGAACGCGCCGGCCTCGGGGATGTGGCAGCTGGCAGTGCGCTACGACACCCTGGACCTCAACGACGGCCACCTGGTCTCCAACGGCACCACCCCGTTCGTGGACGGCGTGCTGGGCGGCAAGATGGACGTGTGGACGGTCGGTGCCAACTGGTACTGGCGCTCCAACTTCAAGTTCGCACTCGACTACGCCAAGGTGGAAAGCACCCGCTACAACAGCGCCACGCGTGGCCTGGTCGACGACAACCCGTCGATCATCGAGGCACGTGCGCAGTTCTATTGGTAAGTGCGCGATCGATCCGGCCGCCCTGCCGCGCTGCTGTGAGCGCGCCATGGCGGCGACCCGCCTGGCCCGGCAATGCGCCCGGCCGCAACGCCGTCATCTGCATGTCATCTCCCGGACACCGCGCGGTCATGCCCCTGCCCTGCAATGGCGCGACCGCGGGACGTCCTCATCCCTTCGCTACAGGAGCTGTTCCGTGATCCACTCTCTGAAGACCCGTCTGGCCGTCGGCGTGCTCACCGCCTCGCTGGCCTTGTGCGCCGAGGCCGCCGATGTCACCGGCGCCGGTGCCTCGTTCATCTACCCGGTGATGTCCAAGTGGTCGGCCGACTACAACGCGGCCACCAAGAAGCAGGTCAACTATCAATCGATCGGTTCGGGCGGCGGCATTGCCCAGATCAAGGCGGCCAGCGTGGACTTCGGCTCGTCCGATGCCCCGCTCAAGCCGGAAGAACTGGCCGCTGCCGGCCTGGCGCAGTTCCCGTCGGTGATCGGCGGCGTGGTGCCGGTGGTCAACGTGCCCGGCGTGGCCGCAGGCGCCCTGAAACTGGACGGCAAGACCCTGGGCGACATCTTCCTGGGCAAGGTCAGCACCTGGAACGACCCGGCGATCGCCGCGCTCAACCCGGGCGTGAAGCTGCCCGAGGGCAAGATCACCGTGGTGCATCGCTCCGACGGTTCGGGCACCAGCTTCAACTTCACCAACTACCTGTCCAAGGTCAACCCGGACTGGAAGAGCAAGGTCGGCGAAGGCACCGCGGTGCAGTGGCCGACCGGCATCGGTGGCAAGGGCAACGAGGGCGTGGCCGCGTACGTGAAGCAGATCAAGGGCGGCATCGGCTATGTCGAGCTGTCGTATGCGCTGCAGAACAAGATGGCCTACACCGCGATGAAGAACGCCGCCGGCAAGTTCGTGCAGCCGTCCGACGAGACCTTCGCCGCCGCCGCCAACAGCGCCGACTGGGGCAACAGCAAGGACTTCTACCTGGTGATGACCAATGCCTCCGGCGACAACGCCTGGCCGATCACCGCGACCAACTTCATCCTGGTGCAGAAGAAGCCCAAAAACCCGGCCGGCCTCAAGAACACGCTGGAGTTCTTCCGCTGGGTCTACAGCAAGGGCGATGCGCAGGCCAAGCAGCTGGACTACGTGCCGCTGCCGGACAGCCTGGTGACCCAGATCGAAGGCTACTGGGCCAAGAACCTGCCCAAGTAACGCCACGCACAGCAACAGGAACGACGCCGTCTCTCTCCCCGGCGTCGGTACCGGGACGCGGCCCCACGGGGGTCGCGTCTTTTTTGTGATGCCTTCTCCAAAAGGCACTGTCATGCACGTGTAACAAAAACATCATTTCATAGCGTGGTCTGCCGGGTCCCCCGGCCAATCCAGCCTCGGAGCTTCCATGAAACTGCAGTCGGCCAGCCTGACCGCCCTGTCCCTCACCATCGCCCTCGCCCTGGCCGCCTGCTCGCCCGGCAAGGATGCGCAGTCCGGCGATACCGCTAAGGGCGCGCCCAGCGCGGGCGCCACCGCCAGTGACAGCAAGAGCGCCGAGATCTCCGGCGCCGGTGCATCCTTCATCTATCCGCTGGTCTCCAAGTGGTCGGCCGACTACAACGCCGCCACCGGCAACAAGGTGAACTATCAGTCGATCGGCTCCGGCGGCGGCATCGCGCAGATCAAGGCCGGCACGGTGGACTTCGGTTCGACCGACAAGCCGCTGGACAGCGCCGAACTGCAGCAGGCCGGCCTGGGCCAGTTCCCGTCGGCGATCGGCGGCGTGGTGCCGGTGGTGAACCTGGAAGGCATCGCACCGGGCAAGCTGCGCCTGACCGGCGCGCTGCTGGGCGACATCTTCCTGGGCAAGGTCACGATGTGGAACGATGCGGCGATCGTGGCGGCCAATCCGGGCGTGACCCTGCCGGCCACCAAGATCAACCTGGTGCATCGCTCCGATGGCTCGGGCACCACCTTCAACTTCTCCAACTACCTGTCCAAGGTCAGCCCGGAGTGGAAGAGCAAGGTCGGCGAAGGCACCTCGGTGCAGTGGCCCGGCGGCGTCGGCGGCAAGGGCAATGAAGGCGTCGCCTCGTACGTGCAGCAGATCAAGGGCTCGATCGGCTATGTCGAACTGGCCTACGCCCTGCAGAACAAGATGCCGTACGCCTCGCTGCAGAATGCCGCCGGCCAGTGGGTGGAGCCGAACGCGGAAAGCTTCGCCGCCGCTGCGGCCAGCGCCGACTGGGCCAACGCCAAGGATTTCAACCTGGTGATCACCAACGCACCGGGCGAGAAGGCCTGGCCGATCACCGCGACCAACTTCATGCTGATGCACAAACAGCCCAAGGATGCGGCGCGCAGCAAGGCGACGCTGGACTTCTTCAAGTGGGCGCTGGACAACGGCCAGGCCCAGGCCAGCGAACTGCATTACGTGCCGCTGCCGCCGGAGCTGGTGCAGCAGATCCAGGCCTACTGGGCCAGCGAGTTCAAGTGATGCCCTGCACCCGCTGTCGTGGCGGGATGCGCTGCGGTGAGGTGCCTGCGGGCGCCTCGCCGTTCCTGCTGTCTCACGCTCCCGCGATTGCGCGGGTGACGAGTCCAATCGAATGAATGCCACCGCCATTCCCGAAGCGATGACCGCCCCGCGCGGCCGCGACCTGCGCGATGCGCGTGCCGATCGCCTGTTCAAGCTTGCGCTGGCCGCCACGGTCGTTTTCGTCCTGTTGGCGCTCGGCAGCGCCGCGCTGTCGATGCTGTGGGGCGGACGCCATGCCTTGCAGATGCAGGGCCTGAGCTTCTTCTATTCCGCCGACTGGAATCCGGTGGAAAACAAATACGGCGCGCTGGCGCCGATCTACGGCACCCTGGTCACCGCCCTGATTGCGATGGTGATTGCGGTGCCGGTGAGTTTCGGCATCGCATTCTTCCTCACCGAGGTGGCGCCGCGCTGGTTGCGTGGCCCGGTCGGCACTGCGATCGAACTGCTGGCCGGCATCCCGTCGATCATCTACGGCATGTGGGGCCTGTTCGTGCTGGTGCCGGTGATGACCGAGCACGTGACGCCCTGGCTCAACGATCACCTGGGCACGCTGCCGCTGATCGGCCCGTTGTTCCAGGGCCCGCCGCTGGGCATCGGTCTGCTGACCGCAGGCTTCGTGCTGGCGATCATGGTGATTCCGTTCATCTCCTCGGTGATGCGCGAAGTGTTCCTGACCGTGCCGACGCGCCTGAAGGAATCGGCGTACGCGCTGGGGTCGACCAAGTGGGAAGTCAGCTGGGACATCGTGCTGCCCTACACCCGCTCCGCAGTGATCGGCGGTGTGTTCCTGGGCCTGGGCCGTGCGCTGGGCGAGACCATGGCGGTGGCGTTCGTGGTCGGCAACACGGTGCGGCTGTCGCCGTCGCTGCTGGAGCCCGGCACCACCATCGCCGCGTTGATCGCCAATGATTTCGGCGAGGCCACCGAAACCTATCGTTCGGCATTGCTGCTGCTGGGGTTTGTGCTGTTTATCGTGACCTTCATCGTGCTGGCGATCGCGCGTTTCATGCTGATGCAGCTGTCGCGTCGGGAGGGCAACTGATGTCCTCGGTCTCGCAATCACTGTACAACCGCCGCCGCGTGACCAACGCGATCGCCCTGCTGCTGTCGTGCGTCACCGCGGTGTTCGGCCTGTTCTTCCTGGCCTGGATCCTGTGGACCCTGTTGTCCAAGGGCGTGCCAGGCATCGACGTCAACCTGTTTACCAAGATGACACCGCCGCCGATGCAGGAAGGCGGCCTGCTCAACGCCTTCTTCGGCAGTGCGGTGATGTGCGGCCTGGCACTGGCGATCGGCACGCCGCTGGGCATTGCCGCCGGTACCTGGCTGGCCGAGTACGGCAATGCACGCAAGGCCGGGCTGGTGGTGCGTTTCGTCAACGACATCCTGTTGTCGGCACCGTCGATCGTGCTGGGCTTGTTCGTCTACACGCTGTACGTGATGCAGACCGGCGGGCGCTTCTCCGCGTTTGCCGGCGCGCTGTCGCTGGCCTTCATCGTGCTGCCGGTGGTGGTGCGCACCACCGACGAAATGCTGCGCCTGGTGCCGGCGCAGATGCGCGAAGCGGCGCTGTCGCTGGGCATTCCGCAATGGAAGGTGACCGTGCAGGTGCTGTATCGCGCCGCCTCGGCCGGCATCCTCACCGGCATCCTGCTGGCCCTGGCCCGCATCAGCGGCGAAACCGCGCCATTGCTGTTCACTGCCTTCGGCAACCAGTACTGGAACAGCAATGTGTTCCAGCCGATGGCCAGCGTGCCGGTGATCATGAATCAGTTCGCCGGCAGCCCCTACGAGACCTGGCAGACCCTGGCCTGGTCCGGCGCGCTGGTGCTGACCGTGTTCGTGCTGCTGGTGAGCCTGGGCGCGCGTGCCCTGCTATTGCGCAACAAGATCTCCAATGACTGACCTCTCCCTCCGGACACCCCACATGAACGATCTCCAAAACGCCATGCCGATGCATCGCATCGCCGTTCCGGCCGCCAAGGGGGCACCGACCGCACAGGCGCCGGTGAAGGTGGCCGCACGCAACCTGGATTTCTATTACGACAAGTACCACGCGCTCAAGGGCATCAACATCGAGATTCCGGAAAAGCGCGTCACCGCGTTGATCGGGCCGTCCGGTTGCGGCAAGTCGACCCTGCTGCGCATCTTCAACCGCATCTATGCGCTGTATCCGAAGATGGAGGCGCGCGGCGAAGTGTTGCTGGACAACGAAAACATCCTCTCGCCGAAGTACCCGATGAACCGGCTGCGCAGCAAGGTCGGCATGGTGTTCCAGAAGCCTGTGCCGTTTCCGATGACGATCTTCGAAAACGTCGCCTACGGCATCCGTCACCACGAAAAACTGTCCAAGGCCGACATGCAGAACCGTGTCGAGCAGGCGCTGCGCCAGGGCGCGCTCTGGGACGAGGTCAAGGACAAGCTGGGGCAAAGCGCGCTGGGCCTGTCCGGCGGCCAGCAGCAGCGGCTGTGCATTGCACGCGCCGTGGCGCTACGGCCGGATGTGTTGCTGCTGGACGAACCGACCTCGGCGCTGGATCCGATTTCCACCAGCCGCATCGAGCAACTGGTGGAAGAGCTCAAGCGCGAATACACCATCGTGATCGTGACCCACAACATGCAGCAGGCCGCGCGCGTGTCCGACTACACCGCCTTCATGTATCTGGGCGACCTGATCGAACACGACCGCACCGAAACGATTTTCTCCCAGCCGTCCAAGCAGCAGACCGAGGACTACATCACCGGTCGTTTCGGTTGATGTAAGGCGGGCGCCGCATCCCGCATCGACGCCGCTTCGCCGCGCCCTTGCCCGGCACGACATCCCCCTCACCTGCGATGTCGCCAAGGTGAAGGCGGACACCCACCACCGCCACGAATCGAGACCACGATGAACCAGCACCTCAACGACCATATCGTCAAAAGCTACGACGAGGAGCAGCACCGTCTTGTCGCCGAGATCGTGCGCATGGGCGACACGGCGGTGGCGCAGCTGGAAGCCGCACTGGATGTGGTGGAACGTCGCGACGACAACGCCGCACATCGCATCGTGGTCAACGACGAGGCGATCGATGCGCTGGAGCATGCGATCAGCCACGACGTGATGCGGCTGGCGTTGCGTGGCCCGATGGCGCGCGACCTGCGCGAGATCCTGGCCGGCCTGCGCATTCCGGCCGATATCGAACGCATCGGCGATTACGCGGCCAATGTCGCCAAGCGCTCGATCGCGCTCAATTCGGCACCGCCGCTGCCGCAGACGGTGGGCCTGCGTGCACTGGGCCAGATGGCGGCCGACGCCGTGCGCGAGGCGGTGCAGGCATACCGCAACAAGGATGCCGATGCGGCCATCCGCGTACGCGATGAAGATGCACGCCTGGATGCGCAATACACCGCGCTGTTTCGCGAGTTGCTGACCTACATGATGGAAGACCCTCGCAACATCACCCCGTGCACGCACCTGCTGTTCATGGCCAAGAACCTGGAGCGCATCGGCGACCACGCCACCAATATCGCCGAGAACGTGTGGTTCCTGGTCCATGGCGAGCAGCCGCTGCCGCCGCGCCTGAAGCGCGACGACACCAGCACCACCGGCGTCATCTGATCCGCCCCCGGCCTGCGACACCTGCAGGCACGCTGCGAACACGCGCAGAGGCCCTGATCATTACGTATTCAGCAAATTGCGCCTAGGGTGCAATCACACAGGCTGTTCCTGTGACGCAGGAGTACGCAGATGAAACGCATCATCGGATCCCTCATGGTTGTGTCGCTGCTGACGTCCGGTGCAGCGTTCGCTGCACCGCAACAGCATGACGACCGCGATCGGCGCGCGCAGCACCACGACGCGCGTGGTCCGGACCGTGGCGATGAGCATCGCGACGACAGGCACGATGACAGGCGTGACCACCGCCCTGGCGCGCACAACGACGACCACCGCAACGATCGTCGTGGCCCGCCCTATCGGCGCGGCGAACGTCTGGCACCGGACCATCGCGGCACGCGCGTGGCCGACTACCGCAAGCATCATTTGCATGCGCCGCAGCGCGGGCACGAGTGGCGCCGCGTGGACAACAACTACGTGCTGATTGCAGTGGCCACCGGCCTGATCGCAAGTGTGGTTGCCGCCCGCTGAGGCCAGTGCTTGCGATGCGAGGTTATCGGGCCCGATCCGTGGCAACACGGGTCGGGCTTTTGTTTGCCCGATCGCCAGTGCGGACGTGCGGGCAAGCTGCCGACTGCCACGATCGGGTCGGTCGTGCGACCTGCTAGGCTATGCCGATGAACGCACCGGTCGACCTGCCACCTGCCCCCTCCTTCCTGCCCATGTCGCGGCGCTTTCGCGGCTACCTGCCCGTGGTGGTGGATGTGGAAACGGGAGGATTCGACTGGAACAGGCACGCCTTGCTGGAAATCGCCTGCGTGCCGATCGAGATGGATGCCGACGGGCGGTTCTTCCCCGGCGAGACCGCCAGCGCACATCTGGTGCCGGCGCCGGGGCTGGAGATCGACCCGAAGTCGCTGGAGATCACCGGCATCGTGCTCGACCATCCGTTCCGTTTCGCCAAGCAGGAAAAGGACGCGCTGGACCACGTGTTCGCACCGGTGCGCGCGGCAGTGAAGAAGTACGGCTGCCAGCGCGCGATCCTGGTCGGGCACAACGCGCATTTCGATCTGAACTTCCTCAACGCTGCGGTTGCGCGCGTCGGCCACAAACGCAATCCATTCCATCCGTTCAGCGTGTTCGACACCGTGACCCTGGCCGGCGTGGCCTACGGGCAGACCGTGCTGGCGCGCGCGGCACAAGCCGCGGGCTTGGACTGGAACGCCGCCGACGCGCATAGCGCGGTCTACGACACCGAACAGACCGCGCGGCTGTTCTGCACGATTGCCAATGCGTGGCCGGGGCCTAGCGCGGGCTGATCGAGCCGGGAATCGGGAATCGGGATTGGGGAATCGCAAGAGCAGCGAGGCTTCCTGCTCGAGAAATCAGCAGTTAGTGGCGCCGCCGTGTGGCCGTGCCCTCATCCGCCCTTCGGGCACCTTCTCCCGCAGGAGAAGGAAAGCGCCAGGCACCTTGCTCTGCGATTCCCGATTCCCGATTCCCGATTCCCGACTCCCCAATCCCAGCACCTAACCCACGCAGATCCGGTCGCGCCCCGCGCTCTTGGCCTGATACAGCGCCTGATCGGCGCGCTGCATCAGCGATGAGCCGGTGTCGTCATCGCGCAACTCGGCCACGCCGGCACTGAAGGTCACCTGCAGGCCGTCCACGCCGCCCCAGTCGTGGCGCGCATGGAACAGCTCGCGGATGCGCTGGCATAGCGCCTGCGCATCGTCCAGCGTCGTATCGGCCAGAAGCAGCGCGAACTCTTCGCCGCCCAGGCGTGCCGGCAGGTCCGATGCGCGCGCGGCGGCCGTCAGCAGCACGCCGACGTCGTGCAGTACCGCATCGCCGCTGGCGTGCGAGTAGTGGTCGTTGATGCGCTTGAAGTGGTCGATGTCCAGAATCGCCAGCACCAACGGGCGCGTGCTGCGGCGTGCGCGGCTGATGTCGCGCGCCAGCGCCTCGTCGAAATGCCGGCGGTTAGGCAGCCCGGTCAGGGCGTCCTCGTGCGCCTGGCGCTCGAACACGTCGGACTTGATGCGCAGCCGCGTCAGCAGCTCGCTTTTTTCCTGGTTGGCCTGCAGCAGGCGCTGTGCCTGCAATTGCAGATCTTCGGTGCGTATGCGCACCAGTTCGGCCAGGCGCGCGTTATGGGTCTTGTAGCGGCGCAACAGGAATCGATACACCAGCGCCAGCAATAAAATCGCACCCAGCACCGCGGCCAGGCGCACGTCCTGGCGCTGCCACCACAGCGGCAGCACCTCGAACGCCCACATCGCCTCGTGCGTGCTCCAGGCACCGCCGGGATGACGGGCTGCCACATGCAGACGGTAGCGTCCCGGCGGCAGGCCGATGAACTCCACGCTGCGTTGCCGGCCACGCTCGATCCAGTCGTTGTCCAGCCCTTCCAGGCGCGTGCGGTACTCGATGCGCTCCGGCAGCAGGAAGCTCATGCCGACGTAGGACACGTTCAGCCGATGCCCGCCCGGTAGCCGTGCCTGCTGCCGCCATGTCAGCGGACGTGCGTCCTGTTGCACGCTCTCGATCACTGCAGGCGGTGCGGGCCGCTCGCGAAAGCGCTGCAGGCGCGCCGGGTCGACCGTGCTCACGCCGCCGGCTGTGACCACCCAGATCGAGCCATCGGCACGCTTGATCATGCTCGGCCCGGAGCTGCCGTTGGCCTGCGCGTTGCCCATGCCGTCGATCTCGCCATAGCGTTCGATGACCAGCCGGCCGCGTCCATCGGCAACCGCGTCGAGCAGCGTCAGTGGCGTGCGCAGCACGCCGCGATTGCTGCTGATCCAGGCGTTGCCGAATCGGTCGTCGACCAGCTGGAACACCGTATCGACCGGCATGCCCTGCTCCAGGCCCACGCGTGCGAGCCTGCCGTTGCGCATGCGGTACAGGCCGCGATCGGTGGAGATCCAGACAGCGTCACCGATGCGCTGAAAACCGAACACACTCCGCGCGCCGCCCTGGGCTTCCAGATCCAGCTGCTGCAGCTTTCCGTTGCGCAGCACCGCCGCGCCGTCGACCGAGCCGATCCACAGCGCGCCATCGATGCTGGCCAGTGCGGTCACGACCCCGTCGGGCAGGCCTTCGACGGCCAGGGACTGGCGCCTGCCGTCGACCAGCTTCACCACCCCGCGCTGCGTGGCCAGCCACACCACGCCGGGGTCTTCGGTCACGATGGCGCGGATATGCCCGCTGGGAATGCCCTCGGCATCGCCGTAATGTTGCAGCAGACGTCCGTTGCGCAAGACGAAGACGCCATCGGCATAGGTGCCCACCCACAGATCGCCGCGCCGATCCAGCGCCAGGCTGAGCACCGAGAGCTTGCGCCCGGATGGTGTGGCCACCGCCACCGGCACGATGCGTCCGTCCGGCAGCATGCGATCCAGGCCGGCGGTGCCGGCGATCCACAGACTGCCGTCGTGGTCTTCCAGCACGGCACGGGCGTAGTCGCCGCTCAGGCCATCGCGCTGGCTGTAGCTGCTGAACAGGGTTTCGCGCAGGCGAAACAGCCCGCCGTTGGCACCGACCCAGATGCTGCCTTCGGCATCCTCGCGCAGGCTGACGATGCGCCCGGTCGGCAGGCTGCGACCGGCCGGCAAGTGCTCCACCCCATGACTGCCGATGCGCAGCAGCCCCTGATTTTCGCTGCCCAGCCACAGGTCGCCGTGGCGATCCTGCAGCATCGCAGTGAAGTGGCCTTGCCCGGGCACACGATGCACCAATTCGGCGGACTCGCCCTGCAGCCGGTACAGCTGCTCGCCGGCGACGACCCACAGCGTGCCGTCCGCTGCGCGGTACGGCCATGCCAGCCCTGGCGGCAGGCCGAATGCGGCCGGGGCACGATGCATGCGCCCGTCCGGTTCGCGGTAGATCAGGCCGTCCAGCGTGCCGATCAGCAGCCGGCCCTGGTCATCGAACGCCATGCGCGGAAAGCTGCTCTGCAGCGGCACGCCATCACGCGGCGGAAAGTACTCAAAGCGCCCATCCGGCCACAGGCAGCCCAGCCCGTGTCCCTCGAACAGCAGCCACATGCGACCACGCGCATCCATGGTCATCGCATGGATCAGCGCCTGCGGCCACTGCCCTTGCCGCTGCCAGTGCCGCCACTGCCCATCGCTGCCATGACGCACCAGATTGCCGCGCGCATCGCTGAGCCACAGCGCACCATCGCGGTCGACGTACAAGGCACCGACGCCGTTGTCGGGCAAGCCCGGACGCGTGCTGCGGTCGATGATGCTGAATTCCAGGCCGTTGTAACGCACCAGCCCTTCCCAGGTGGCGAACCACAGGTAGCCGTCGCGGGTCTGGGCGATATCGCGCAGCGAGTTGTGCGGCAGGCCGTTACGCGAGCTCCAGCTGTCGATTGCGTAATCGCGCAGTGGCGCCGTGCCGGCCGGTGCAGCCAGTGCCGCGAGCGAGCACAGCGCCAGCAGCATGCAGACAACGGCGCCGAGCCAGCGCTGCGGCCGCTTGTCTCCCCGTGCCGACGCCTTGGCATCGCATCCGTTCTCGCCCGTCGACCAGGCCCCCGCCCCATCTCTCATCAGACATAACACGCCGTTCGCTGGCGATATGGTAGGCAAAAACGGGCACGCGCGCCGGTGGATCTCCACATGCCTGGACGAAAGTCATATGCAGCGCGCTACCTGCGCGCCCGGCACTGCAGCGGCAAGTGCACCGGCGCCATGGTTTGCGCAGATCGGCTGCTGCGTGAGTGCGCGGATCGCGCCGCGCCGCACGCGCGATCTCGCCATGCCGATCGACCTGCGCGGTTCGCCATTGGCACGCACGTGCAATTCAAAGTGGTTTGCAACACAGGGCGAACAGTCGCCAGCTGGATGCGGGCGACGCGCAGCAAGCGCAGTGCACGTTGGCGCATGCCGAGTCAGGGCATCGGCCGCTTCCGCGCCCACCTAGCGGTGAGCGCAGTCGTTTCGGTCGCCGCTTCAGGCGCCCAGGCGCTGGCGTACCGCTTCGAACAGGGTCACGCCGGCCGCCACCGACACGTTGAGGCTTTCGATATCGCCCGGCATCGGAATCTTGACCAGGCCGTCGCAGTGCTCGCGGGTGAGACGCCGCAGGCCATCGGCCTCGCCACCAAGCACCAGCCCGACGTTGCCGCGCAGGTCCACGCTGTACAGCGAGGCCTCGGCTTCGCCGGCCAGGCCGTACAGCCACACGCCCTGCTTCTGCAGATCGCGCAGGCAACGCGCCAGATTGGTCACCGCAACCACCGGAATACGGTCGGCCGCACCGGCCGAGGTCTTGCGCACGGTTGCGTTGACCGTGGCCGACTTGTCCTTGGGAATGACCACTGCCGTGACGCCGGCGGCGGCAGCGCTGCGCAGGCATGCACCGAGATTGTGCGGGTCCTGCACGCCGTCGAGGACCAGCAGCAGCGCGCGTCCCTCGGCCGCGGTCACCAGCGCCTCGAGCTCGTTCTCGGCCCACAGGCGCGCTGCCGCATAACGCGCGACCACGCCCTGGTGGCGCACCTGGCCACCGACGCCATCGAGTGCCTGGGTGTTGACCCGGCGCACGTCGATACCCTTGCGGCGGGCCTGCTCCTCGATCTCGATCAGGCGCGGATTCTTGCTGCCGGCCTCGATCAATACCTCGCGCACGTTGTCGGCGTCGTTCTCGACGGACGAGGCGACGGCGTTGACGCCGACGATCCACTGATTCTGCTTGCTCATTGCGCGGGAATACGAAGCGATAAAGGGAGAATGGTAGGGCCTGCGGCCTGCCACGTCACGGCCGGACCCTGGCTACGAGCACCACATGCCAGTCGCGGCGCAACGGAAGTGGCCGTCGCCGCGACGCGCAGTTCAACGCGCCAGCTCGACAAACGCCGTTGCGGCTGCCAGGGTCACGCAGGCCAGCGGTCGGTATCGTGATCCGGATGCTGGCGCGACACCAGTGCAGCCAGAAACGCCGGCGCCTGCGGGTCGTCCTCGGTGCGATGGGCCGGCAACGCGCCCAATGTGTCGACAAACGGCAGTTTGCCCTCGACCCCATACTGGATCACCGGCGGCAGCAACGCGGGCGTGTCGAAGCTGCCGGCGGCAATGGCCAGGCCGTCGGGCGCCTCGTAGGTCAGCGGCGTTCCGCAGTCGGCACAGAATCCACGCTGCACCAGCGACGAAGACGCGAAGCGCCGGGGCTCGCCGCGTGTCCAGGCGAACTCGGCGCCGCGCACCGACACCAGCGGCGCGTAATACGCACCGAAGGCCTTCTGGCACATGCGGCAGTGGCAGATCGAGGCGTCCGACAACCGGCCGCGCACGTGGAAACGCACCGCACCGCATTGGCAACCACCGCTGTACCCGATTGCTGTGTCCATCGTTGCCTCTGTGCCGTTGAAGACGGGTGACCCGTGCGCATTGCGCGCTTTTGCACGCAACACCCTGCACGCGTGGCCAGCGATCCCGACGCATCGCGAGCGGCCGCCAGGCGACGGCTCGCGACAATGCCACCGTGCTAGTGCTGCTTCTTCCTGCGCTTGGCCGGCTGATCGCGCGGCGGCAGCGGCGCTTCGGGCGAATCGCCACGGTCCTCGGCCAGGCGGAAGTCGATCTTGCGTTCTTCCATGCTGGCCTTGAGCACCAACACCCGCACCGGGTCGCCCAGGCGGAATGCGCGGCCGCGGCGCTCGCCACTGAGCGTCTTGCGGATCGGATCGAACTGGTAATAGTCCTGCGGCAACTGGGTGACATGCACCAGGCCGTTGACCTTGGATTCGTTCAATTCCACGAACAGGCCGAATCCGGTCACGCCACTGATCACGCCGTCGAACTGGCCGCCGACATGCTTTTCCATCCACGCGGCGCGATAACGCTCGTCGACTTCGCGTTCGGCTTCGTCGGCACGCCGGCCACGCTCGGAACACTGCAGCGACAACGCCGCCATCTGACGCGGGGTGTAGATGTACTTTTCAGGGCTGGCGCCGGTCAAGGCGTGCTTGATCGCGCGGTGCACCAGTAGGTCCGGATACCGGCGGATCGGCGAGGTGAAGTGCGCATACGCCTCCAGCGCCAGACCGAAGTGACCGTTGTTGTCGGGCGAATACACCGCCAGGCTCTGGCTGCGCAGCAGCACCGACTCCAGCAGCGCCGCATCGGGGCGCGCACGCACCTTCTTCAGCAACTTGGTGTAGTCGCCGGGACGCACCTTGCTCCATGCCGGCAGGCTCAGCTGGAATTCCTTGAGGAACTCCAGCAGGTCTTCGTACTTGCTCTCCGGCGGCCGCTCATGCACGCGGTACGGTGCCGGCACATGCATGCTCAGCAGGTAACGCGCGGCTTCGACGTTGGCGGCGATCATGCATTCTTCGATCAGCTTGTGCGCGTCGTTGCGCACCAGCATGCCGGCCTGGGTGACCTCGCCGGTGTTGTCGAGCACAAAGCGCACCTCGGAGGTTTCGAACTCGATCGCGCCGCGCTGCGTGCGCGCCTTCGACAGCACGTTGTACAGCTGATGCAGGCGCTGCACCTGCGGCAGCAACGGGCCGATGAAGGCCTTGGTATCGGCATCGTCTTCGCCGACCGCCTTCCAGACCTGGTTATAGGTCAGGCGCGCATGCGAGTTCATCACCGCTTCGTAGAAACGCGAGCCGGTGACTTCGCCGTCGCGACCGACCTGCATGTCGCAGACGAAGCACATGCGGTCGACCTTGGGCATCAGCGAGCAGATGCCGTTGGACAGCGTCTCCGGCAGCATCGGCACCACGAAACCCGGGAAGTACACCGAGGTGGCGCGCTTTTGCGCCTCGTCGTCCAGCGGCGTGCCGGGACGCACATAGTTGGACACGTCGGCGATCGCCACCACCAGACGGAAGCCGTCGGCGTTGGGTTCGCAATACACCGCGTCGTCGAAATCCTTGGCGTCCTCGCCGTCGATGGTGACCAGCGGCATCTGCCGCAGATCCACACGCCCGCCGATCATCTGCGGCTCGACCACCAACGGCACCGCCGCGGCTTCGTCCAGCACTTCCTGCGGGAATTCGTGCGGCAGCTCATGGCCATGGATGGCCATTTCCACCACCAGCGACGGCGTCAGCTTGTCGCCGAGCACCGCGATGATCTTGCCGATCGCCGGGCGCCGGGCGTCCGGCGGCGCGATCAGTTCGCACACCACCAGTTGCCCCTCGCGCGCCTCGCCGATGCCGTCCGGTGCGATCTGCACGTTGCGTTGCACGCGCTTGTCGTCCGGGTCGACATAGGCCACGCCATGCTCGTAGAAAAAGCGCCCGAGCATGCGTGACATGCGGCGCTCGAGCACGCGGGCAATCGCACCTTCGCGACGGCCGCGGCGGTCGATGCCGGTGACATTGGCCAGCGCACGATCGCCGTGCATGACCTTGCGCATTTCGTACGGCGGCAGGAACAGGTCGTCCCCACCTTCGTCCGGCTTGAGGAAGCCGAAGCCTTCCGGGTTGGCGATCACCACACCTGCAATCAGGCTGGTCTGCTGCACCGGCGCGTAGCCGCCGCGGCGGTTCTGCACCAGCTGCGCTTCGCGCACCATCGCCGCCAGGCGCTTGCCCAGCGCGTCGATGCGGTCGCTGAGGTTGAGTTGTTCGGCAATTTCCTCGGCGGTCTGCGGGCCGTCGCAGGCGTCGAGCAGCTGCAAGATGGCCTCGCGGCTGGCGATCGGCTCGGCGTAGCGCAGTGCTTCGCGATCGGCATGCGGGTCCTTGAACCCGGCCGCCGGCGCAGGCGCTTCGGTCGGCGCCTGTTGGAAGCGTTCCGGCGGCGGCGCCGGCGGGCCGCTCTTGCGCGGATGCGGTGCACGTGGTGCCGGCGGCGTGGGCAGCGCGGGCGCTACCGGCAGCTCGGGCGAGGCGTTGGCGGCCTTGTCGGCAGCGCGTTTGTTCGCGGACTTGGTCGACGCGCCGGCGGCGGCGCGGACCAGGAAGTCCGGCATCCAGCCCGGCAACTTCTGTTTTTCGGCGGTGGTGGCATCGCCCGGGCTGGTGGACTTGCGGCGACTGGGCCGATCGGAATCTGGGGTGTTTTTCTTTGTCATTGCTTACATGGTACCCCTTGCGGCCGCGACATGGGCAGCACGCCTTGCCCGGCCGGTCGCAATTGCTGCGTGCCAGGCATTGACAAGCCTGCCGGGAGTCTGCAAAATTCGCGGCTCACCTGCCCAGGTGGCGGAATTGGTAGACGCACTAGCTTCAGGTGCTAGCGGGGGCAACTTCGTGGAGGTTCGAGTCCTCTTCTGGGCACCAGTTTAAAAAGACCTCCGAGCAATCGGGGGTCTTCTGGTTTCTGGGGTCTGGAAAGTCGTGATCGGGGACGGTGCGCCAGCGTTACCGGCCGCCGGGAGCCTGCCGTTGATCGGCGGCCGAAGCTTGATTCCGCCTGCGCCGTGCTCGGCAACGCCGCAACAGGCCGGCCTGCTGCTGACGGTGGCGCCCTCTTCGACACCACCGTCAGCAGCGGAGGCCGTTATGGCACCGCCGTAATACCCGCCTCGCGCAGCGCCGTCGCCCAGATCGCATATCCGGTCTCACTGGGATGGGTGCCGTCGGGCATCAGCGCCTCGGGCAAGGTTCCGTCCGGCTGCAGCATCCGAGGGCCGATATCGAGCAGACGCACCGACGGATCCTTGCCGTAACGCGCGGCCAGCAGCCGGTTGGTCTCGGCAATGGGTGCGCGCTGCGCGTCCCCGGCATGGCGACCGCGCGGCATGATCGCCATCAGGATCAGCTGGCTCCTGGGCAAACGACGACGCACCTCGCTCACCACCGCCTCCACGCCCTGTGCGGTCTCGGCCGGCGTGGCCGCGCGCGCTTGCGCGGTGCCGGTGAGGTTGTTGGTACCGATATGCAGCACCACCCAGCGCGGGTCCAGGCCGTCGAGCTCGCCCTGGCGGATCCGCCACAGCACATTCTGGGTGCGATCCCAACCGAAGCCCAGATTCAGTACCGGGCGCCGGCCGTACAACCAGCGCCAGGACTCGGGCCCGCTGACACGCGTGGCCAGCGGCGGGCCCGCCCAGAAATGCGTGATCGAATCGCCGATCATCACCACCTGGGGCGTAAGCGCGCGCGCTTCAGCCAGCGCCGCATGGTGACGTGCATCCCAGTCGTAGGAATCCTGCTCCAGCCGGTCGACCGGAATCAGCGAGGTCGCAAAGTCGCGGCCCAGCTGTGCAACCGGCTTGACCGGCGGCTCGCCGAGCAGGCGCGCCAGAGTCGGTTCGATCGCCTCGGCCAGCATGCGTTGACCCTGCGTGTCCGGATGCAGGGCACCGGCCGGCGGACGGAAGCGGGTGTCGTAGAACAGCTCGCTGCGCAGCTTGCCATCGCGCTGGAAGATCGACCCCACATCCAGATAGGTCACGCGCGGATTGTCGCCGTAGCGCACCGCCAGGCCCTGGTTGATCTGCGCATCGCGGCGCGACTTCTCGCTGGAGATGTCGCTGGGCAGCACGCCCACCAACAGGATCTGCGTGCGCGGCAATTTCTGTTCGATCGCCGCGACCACCGCATCGATGCCGAGCTGGGCCTGCTCTGCGGTCTGGCCGAGATGGCCGGTGTTGTTGGTACCGATCAGCACCAGCGCGACCTTGGGTTGCAGACCGTCGACCTCGCCATTGGCCAGCCGCCACAGCACGTTCTCGGTGCCGTCGCCGCTGAAGCCCAGGTTGAGCGCGCCACGGCTGCCGTAGAAGGTCTGCCAGGTCGGCTGGAAATCTTCGTCAGGCGCCTTGGCTTTTTCGTAGTTCTGGGTGATCGAATCGCCGATCAACAGCAGCGGGGTGTCAGGGTGCTGGCGCACCTGCTCCAGCACCTGCGCATGTCGCTGCGCCCACCACGCCTCCTGCAGGCGGTCGGTGGGCACGATCGAAGGTGGCGGCGTCTGTGCGCTTGCCGCGGCGCAGACCAGCAACAGGCCACAACACACCAGCACCGGCGCGATGGCAGACAGCAAAAGACGAGGAAACACAGCGTGCAAAGACCGGAGCATGCGCGCACCAGAGGCTGGAGAAGCCACGATTGTGATCCGCGCGCGCCGCGCACCACAAGCGTGGACGCAGCCACCCGCCATGTCAGGCTGCGACGTGCTTGTGGTATGTCGGCGCCAGGCCACTGATACGGCGCATCTGTGATGCCGGATCGCTCATGCTTGCGTAGGAGCGCGCTTACGCGCGATGCGGCGTTATCGGTAACGCTTCATCGCGCGCAAGCGCGCTGTTACCTGGCAGTGGGAAGCAATCGCCTCCATCAAGGCACCGGATCGAGCACTGCGTGCCTCGGGCCAATGGAATCGGCACCCGGCGGCGCGCTGCCGAACTAGTTATTCAGCGCAGGCCGGTCTCGCCGCGCGCGATCACCAGGCGCTGGATTTCCGAGGTGCCTTCGTAGATTTCGGTGATCTTGGCGTCACGGAGAACGCTCCAGCGTTGCCGCGCCATGCGGCAGCGCTGGAGCGCGGCCGACCTCAGCGCAGGCCGGTCTCACCACGCGCAATCACCAGGCGCTGGATTTCCGAGGTGCCCTCGTAGATTTCGGTGATCTTGGCGTCGCGGAAGTAACGCTCCAGCGGCATTTCCTTGGAATAGCCCATGCCGCCGTGGATCTGTACCGCCTGATGGGTGATCCACATCGCCGCCTCCGAGGCGGTGAGCTTGGCCACGGCCGCTTCGGTGCCGAACTTCTGGCCCTGCCCCTTCAACCAGGCCGCGCGTAGCGTCAGCAGCAACGCTGCATCCAGCTTGCACTTCATGTCGGCGATCTTGGCCTGGGTCATCTGGAAGGTACCGATGGCCGCGCCGAACGCCTTGCGCTCCTTGACATACGCCAGCGTGGCTTCGTACGCCGCACGCGCGATGCCAACCGCCTGCGAGGCGATGCCGATGCGCCCGGCATCGAGCACGCTCATGGCGGTCTTGAAGCCCTCGCCCTCCACGCCCAGCACTTCATCAGGCTGGGCGATGTAATCGGCGAACTCGATCTCGCAGGTGGCCGAGGCGCGAATGCCGAGCTTGGGCTCGGTCTTGCCGCGATGGAAACCGGCGCGATCGGCATCGACCATAAAGGCGGTGATGCCGCGCGCGCCCTTGTCCGGCTCGGTCACCGCAAACAACACGATGTACTTGGCGACCGGGCCGGAGGTGATCCAGCTCTTCTTGCCGTTGATCACGAAGCTGCCATCGGCCTGCTTGACCGCGCGGCACCGCATGGCCGACGCATCCGAGCCGGACTGCGGCTCGGTCAACGCGAATGCGCCAATCTGCGCACCTTCGGCAATCGCGCGCACGTACAGCTGTTTCTGCGCTTCGCTGCCGTTCTTCAGGATACCGGTGCAGAACAGCGAGTTGTTGACCGACACGATGGTGGAATGCGCGCCGTCGGCAGCAGCGATCTCGATCATCGCCAGTGCATAGCTGATCGGGTCCATGCCGGCGCCACCGTACTCGGCCGGCACCTCGATGCCCATCAGGCCGTTCTCGCCGAGCAGGCGGATGTTCTCCAGCGGGAACTCGCCGCTGCGATCGAACTGTTCCGCGCTGGGCGCGATCTTTTCCTGGGCGATGCGGCGCGCCACATCCTGGATCATCAATTGTTCTTCGGTAAAGCTGAAATCCACGTGGCACCCCTCCAGGCCTAGGCTGAGCGCCCATTGTAGCCCCAACCATTCGCATGCGTATGTAGTTGACCCCACACCCTGCCCGGTCGAAAATATCTCCATATCGCGATATAGAGATATTCATGGATCTGGAAGACTGGTCGGCGCGCCTGAAGGTATTTGCCGACGCCACCCGCGTCCGCCTGCTGACCTTGCTGGAGCAGGAAGAACTCACCGTGGCCGAGCTGTCGGCGATCACCCGCCTGGCGCAGCCGCGCGTGTCCACGCATCTGGCCAAGCTCAAGGAAGCGGGGCTGGTGCGCGACCGCCGCGCCGGCGTGTCGGCCTATTACCGTTTCGACGAGGTGTCGCTGGACCCGGCGCAGCGGGCCCTTTGGCTGGCGCTGAGCACCGGCAGCGACGATCCGCTGCTGCGCCAGGACGCCGAGCGGGTGGCCGCGGTGCTGGCCAACCGCGCCGCCGACCAGAACTGGGCCGATTCGGTGGCCGGCGACATGGAGCGGCATTATTCCCCCGGTCGCACCTGGGAAGCGCTGGCGCGTACCGCCCTGCCCTTGCTGGAAACCGGCGACGTGCTCGACATCGCCTCCGGCGACGGCGTGCTGGCCGAGCTGGTGGCACCGCATGCCACCCGCTACATCTGCATCGACACCAGCGCGCGCGTGGTCGCCGCGGCCAGCGAGCGCCTGCGCAAGCTGCGTAATGTGGAAGTGCGCGAAGGCGACATGCATGCGCTGCCGTTTCCCGATGCCAGCTTCGACCTGGTGGTGCTGATGCATGCGCTCACCTACGCAGCCAAGCCCGCGCAGGCGGTGGCCGAATCCGCGCGCGTGCTGCGCCCCGGCGGCCGGCTGCTGCTATGCAGTCTGGCCAAGCACGAACACCGCGCCGCGGTGCATGCCTATGGCCACGTCAATCTCGGCTTTGCGGCCAAGGAACTGCGCAAGTTCGCCGAGAAAGCCGGGCTGGACGTGTCCAGCCTGGAGACGGTGACGCGCGAGAAGCGCCCGCCGCATTTCGAGGTGATTTCATTGATTGCGGTGAAGCCGGGAATCGGGAGTCGGGAATCGGGATTGGTTGAAAGCAAAGGCGCTGCTTTGCGGAGAGCTGAATCATGACGAATGTATCCAATCCCCAACCTCCAATTCCGTTTGCACTGCCCTGGCTGCATCCCGAGCGCGCCGCCAAACTCACAGCCGCGCTTGCCGAACGCATCCTCATCATCGATGGCGCAATGGGCACCATGATCCAGCGTCACGGGCTGCAGGAGCCCGACTATCGCGGCACCCGTTTTGCCGACGGGTACGACAGCATGCAGGTACACGTGCATGGCCCGGGCTGCGATCACGCACACGCGCCGCAAGGCCACGACCTGAAAGGCAACAACGACCTGCTGTTGCTGTCGCGCCCGGAGATCATCGCCGGCATCCACCGCGCCTATCTGGACGCCGGGGCCGACCTGCTGGAAACCAACACCTTCAACGCTACCTCGGTGAGCCAGGCCGACTATCACCTGGAACATCTGGTCTACGAATTGAACAAGGCCGGCGCACAGGTCGCTCGCGCGTGCTGCGACGAGGTCGAGGCGCTGACCCCGCACAAGCCGCGTTTTGTGATCGGCGTGCTCGGCCCCACCAGCCGCACCGCCTCGATCAGCCCGGACGTCAACGACCCCGGCTATCGCAACACCAGCTTCGACGCATTGCGCGACACCTATCGCGAGGCCATCGACGGCCTGATCGACGGCGGTGCCGACACGCTGATGGTGGAAACCATCTTCGACACGCTCAACGCCAAGGCCGCAATGTATGCGATCGAGGAAGTGTTCGAAGCGCGCGGCGGGCGCCTGCCGGTGATGATCTCCGGCACCATCACCGACGCATCCGGACGCACCCTGTCCGGGCAGACGGCCGAAGCGTTCTATGCCTCGGTCGCGCACGGCAAGCCGCTGTCGGTGGGCCTGAACTGCGCGCTGGGCGCCAAGGATCTACGCCCGCATGTGGAAACCTTGTCGCAGATCGCCGACGCCTATGTCAGCGCGCATCCCAACGCCGGCCTGCCGAATGCCTTCGGCGAATACGACGAAACCCCGGAAGAAATGGCGCAGACTTTGCGCGAGTTCGCGCAGGCCGGCCTGCTCAACCTGGTCGGCGGCTGCTGCGGCACCTCGCCGGATCACATCCGCGCCATCGCCGAGGCAGTGGCCGACCTGCCGCCGCGGCAGTTGCCTGACGCGCAGGAGCTGGCCGCGTGATGCGGCAGGCACACCCTCATCCGCCCTTCGGGCACCTTCTCCCGCAAGCGGGAGAAGGGCAGCGCATGGCTTGGCTTGCCACGAAGACGCTCCGTGCGCAGCACAGCACCCTTCTCCCGCCTGCGGGAGAAGGTGGCGCGCAGCGCCGGATGAGGGCCGCAGTGTCTCGCGCCCCATGGCCAGGCCGCGAGGAACGCCCACGCACCAACACCAATCGCGCCGCCGTCAACGTCCAGCAGAGCCTCGCATGAGCACTCCCCGCTACACACGCCTGTCCGGCCTGGAACCGCTGGTCATCACGCCGGACCTGTTGTTCGTCAACGTGGGCGAGCGCACCAACGTCACCGGCAGCGCGCAGTTCCGCAAGCTGATCAAGGAGGGGCGCTACGAAGAAGCAGTGGAAGTGGCGCGCCAGCAGGTCGCCAACGGCGCGCAGATCCTCGACGTCAACATGGACGAGGGCCTGATCGATTCGGAAAAGGCGATGACGCGCTTTCTCAACCTGATCATGTCCGAACCTGACATCGCGCGCATTCCGGTGATGGTGGATTCGTCCAAGTGGAGCGTGATCGAAGCCGGCCTGAAGTGCCTGCAAGGCAAGAGCGTGGTCAATTCGATCTCGCTCAAGGAGGGCGAAGCGCAGTTCATCGAACAGGCACGCAAGGTGCTGCGCTACGGCGCCGCCGCGGTGGTGATGGCCTTCGATGAAGTGGGCCAGGCCGACACCTGCGCGCGCAAGGTCGAGATCTGCACCCGCGCCTACAAGGTGCTGACCGAACAGGTGGGCTTCCCGCCGGAAGACATCATCTTCGACCCGAACATCTTTGCCGTGGCCACCGGCATCGAGGAGCACGACAACTACGCGGTGGACTTCATCGAAGCCACCCGCCAGATCAAGCGCACATTGCCGCATTGCCATATTTCCGGCGGCGTTTCCAACGTGTCGTTCTCGTTCCGCGGCAACGAGATGGTGCGCCAGGCGATCCACTCGGTGTTCCTGTTCCATGCGATCAAGGCCGGCATGGACATGGGCATCGTCAACGCCGGCGGCATGCCGATCTACGACGAGCTGGACCCGGAACTGCGCGAACGCGTGGAGGATGTGATCCTCAACCGGCGCAAGGACGGCACCGAGCGGCTGCTGGACATCGCCGAACGCTACAAGGGCAGCAAGGGCGCGGCGAAAGTCGAGGATCTGGCCTGGCGCGAGAAGCCGGTGCGCGCACGGCTGGCGCATGCGCTGGTGCATGGCATCGACGCATTCGTGGAAACCGATACGGAGGAAGCGCGCCAGCAATCCACCCGCCCGCTGGATGTGATCGAAGGGCCGCTGATGGACGGCATGAACGTGGTCGGCGACCTGTTCGGTGCCGGCAAGATGTTCCTGCCGCAGGTGGTCAAGTCCGCGCGCGTGATGAAGAAGGCGGTGGCGTATCTGCTGCCGTTCATCGAAGCGGAAAAACTGCGTACCGGCGATGTGGGCAAGTCCAACGGCAAGATCATCATGGCCACCGTCAAGGGCGATGTACATGACATCGGCAAGAACATCGTCGGCGTGGTGTTGGCCTGCAACAACTTCGATGTGGTGGATCTGGGCGTGATGGTGTCGGCGCAGGTGATCCTGGACCGGGCGCGTGCGGAAAATGCCGACCTGATCGGCCTGTCCGGCCTGATCACGCCGTCGCTGGAAGAGATGTCGCATGTCGCGCGCGAGATGCAGCGACAAGGTTTCGAGATTCCGCTGTTGATCGGTGGCGCCACCACTTCGCGCGCGCACACCGCATTGAAGATCGACCCGCATTACACCGCCCCCACCGTGTGGGTGAAGGACGCCTCGCGTGCGGTGGGCGTTGCGCAATCGCTGATCTCGCGCGACCTGCGCCAGGCCTTTGTCGCCGCCAACGATGCCGACTACGCGGAGATCCGCGCGCGCCATCGCAATCGCGGCGACGCCAAGCGCCTGGTGCCGCTGGAAAAGGCACGCGCACAGCGTTTCGATGGCGACTGGGACAGCTACACACCGCCCGCCCCGCGCCAGCCCGGCCTGCACGTGTTCGACGATTACCCGCTGCAGGAGTTGATCGAGCTGATCGACTGGACCCCGTTCTTCCAGGCCTGGGAACTGGCAGGCAAGTTTCCGGCGATCCTCAGCGACGCGGTGGTCGGCAGCCAGGCCAGCGAGTTGTACCGCGACGCACGCAAGATGCTGCGCACCATCGTCGCGGAAAAATGGCTGACCGCCAAGGCCGTGTTCGGGCTATGGCCGGCCAATAGTGTGGGCGATGACGTGGAAGTGATCCTGCCGGACCATCGGGATTCGGCAAGCGGGATTGGGGATTCGCAGCAGCCCAGCCAATCCCCAATCCCGAATGCCCAATCCCGGCATTCACTGCACTTCTTACGCCAGCAGGTCGACAAACCCATCGGCCGCCCCGACTTCTGCCTGGCCGATTTCATCGCGCCCAAAAGCAGCGGCAAACAAGACTGGATCGGCGCGTTTGCGGTCACCGTCGGCATCGGGATCGACCCGCATGTGGCGCGCTTTGAAGCCGCGCACGACGACTACAACGCGATCTTGCTCAAGGCCCTGGCCGACCGCCTGGCCGAGGCGTTGGCCGAGCGCCTGCATCAACGCGTGCGTACCGAGTTCTGGGGCTATGTGGACGACGAGACGCTGGACAATGAGGCACTGATCGCCGAACGCTATCGCGGCATTCGCCCGGCACCGGGGTACCCGGCCTGCCCCGAGCATAGCGAAAAGCGCACCCTGTTCGACCTGCTCGATGCCGAGCGCCACACCTCAATCACGCTGACCGAAAGTTTCGCGATGCTGCCTACCGCAGCGGTTTCCGGCTATTACTTCAGCCACCCCAGGAGCCAGTACTTCGTGGTCGGGCGCCTGGGCAAGGAACAGGTGGCCGACTACGCCAGGCGCAAGGGCATCACCTTGGCAGTGGCCGAGCGCTGGCTGGCATCGAACCTGGATTACGACCCGGAATAAGGGCCGCCGCAAACCCCGTAGGAGCGCACCCGGGCGCGACAGGGCGTTACCAGTAATGCCCTGTCGCGCCCGGGTGCGCTCCTACGGTGGGGCCGCCGACCTTCGACGGCGCCGCTTCGATCACACCAACATCAGGCAGCCGGGCGCAACACGTTCAGGACCTCGTAGCACGCGCCCATGGTGTGGTAATCGGTCTTGCCGGCGGGGCTTTTTTCATCGCTGTACTTGCGGTTGTCCGCATCCAGGATGCGATACCACGCGCCATAGCGGTGGTCGACCATGTGTTCCCAGGAATACGCCCACAGCTTGTCGTACCACTGCCAGTAGCGCTCCTGGCCGCTGCGCTGGGCCAGCAACGCCGCCGCCGCCAGCGATTCGGCCTGCACCCAGAAGTACTTGTCGTCGTCGCAGACCTTGCCGTCCGGGTCGAAGCCGTAATACAGCCCGCCACGCTGCGCATCCCAGGAGCGCTCCACCGCCACATCGAACAGATGCTGCGCGGTCGGCAGCAACCAGTCGCTCGGCGCGTAGCGATCCAGCAGCATCAGCAGCTTGGCCCATTCGGTCTGATGGCCGGGCTGGAACCCCCAGGGGCGGAACAGGTGCTTGGGATTGTCGCGGTTGTAGTCCCAGTCGATGTTCCACTGCGGATCGTAGTGTTCCCACACCAGGCCATCGGCCTTGGCCGCCTGACGCCGGGTCATGGTGTCGGCCAGCGACAGCGCGCGGTCCAGATAACGTTGCTCGCCACTGGCTTCGTACGCGGCGATCATCGCCTCGCACATGTGCATGTTGGCGTTCTGGCCGCGGTAGCTGGTGAAGTTGAACTGCGCATCGGCTTCATCGCGGTACAGGCCGAATTCCGGCTCCCAGAAATACGTTTCCAGCAGCTGCCAGGTTTCGTCCATCCATGCCCGCGCGTCTTCGATGCCGGCCTTCAGGCCGCACGAATACGCCAGCAGCACGAACGCCACGCCGTAGCAGTGATTCATGTCGTCTTCGACCACGCCATCGCGCAGGGTCCAGGCATAGCCGCCGGTGGCGGGATTGCGGTGCACGTTGCGCAGGTAATCCAGGCCGTGATGCACCGCCTGCAGGTACTGCGCATCGCCGAATTCGCGATACGCCATCGCGTAGTTGAAGACAAAGCGCGTACTGCTGACCAGATGTCGGTGCCCGGCATCGTAGATCGCGCCATCATCGCGGAAATACTGGAAGAATCCGCCCGCCGGGTCGATCGCGCGCGGATGGTAGAACGCCATGGTGTCGGCGATATGCTGACGCAGCACATCGGCCGAACGGAAATCGGGTGCGGGGGTCGCAGGCAAACGGCTCATGGTTGTTCCTGGATCAGGGAATGGACTTCATCGACGCTCGGCATCGCCGCAAACGCGCCCTTGCGCGTCACCGCCAGCGCACCGACCGCCGCGGCAAAGCGGATCACCGCGGTCATCGCAACCGCATCGCCACACAGCTGCTCCAGCGTGGACGCGCGCGCAGCCAGCTGAAACAGCAGGCCGCCGACGAATGCATCGCCCGCTGCCGTGCTGTCACGCACCTGCACGTCGAAGGCCGGCACCTGGCCGGAATCGGTGCGTGTCTGCCAATGCACCGGCCCGCCGCCGTCGGTGACCAGCAACCAGTTGGCCTGGCCCTGCCAGAGCTTGCGGGTGACCGCGCTGGCATCGCCATCGAGCGTGCCGGCCAGGTAATCGAGTTCCTCGCGCGAGAGCTTGACCACGTCGGCCAGTGCCAACGCCTCCCACAGCAACGCGGCCGGGTCCACATCCTGCGGCCACAACATCGGGCGCAGGTTGAGATCCAGGCTGACGATGGCGCCATCGGCGCGAGCGCGGCGCATGCCGTCCAGCGTGCACTGCGCGATCGCAGGTTCGGTCATGCTGTTGGAGCACACATGCAGCACGGCGGCCTGCGTGAAGGCGTCCGCGGCGAAATGCTCGGGGCGGAACAACAGGTCCGCCGCAGGCGGACGATAGAAACTGAAACTGCGCTCGCCGGCTTCATCCAGGGCCACGAAGGCCAGCGCGGTCTTGGCTTGATCAGTGCGCACGATGCCATCGGTGGCGACGCCGGCGTGCTGCAGACTCTGCAGCAAGAAGTCGCCGAACATGTCGCGCCCCAGCATGCCGACAAAATGCGCCGCGCCACCCAGCCGCGCCACCGCAACCGCGACATTGGCCGGCGCACCGCCGGCGTATTGCGCAAACGTACGTGCCTCGTCGGGGCCGGCGGATGGCAATGCCAGCATGTCGATCAAGGCCTCGCCGAAACAGACCACCCGGTTCTTGGCCGCACTCATGCGTGCGCCTCCGCCAGTGCGCCACGCAGGCGCGAGCCCCAGATGCCATAGAACACGATGTACAGGTAGCACACCAGCGGCAGCACAAACGACTCGTGCAAGCCGATGCTGTCGGCCAGCAGACCTTGCAGATACGGCACGATGGCGCCGCCGACAATGGCCATGATCAACAGGCTCGACGCGCGACCGGTCAGCGGGCCAAGCCGCTCGATGCCCAGGGTAAAGATGGTCGGGAACATGATCGAATTGAACAGGCCGATCGCCACCAGCGCATACACCGCCAGCATGCCGCCACTGGCCATGGTCAGCACCAGCAGCAGCGCGTTGATCCCGGCGAACACCGACAACAGCACGCGCGGCGACAACTTGGCCAGCAGCGCCGAGCCGATGAAGCGGCCGATCATTGCCAGCGTCCAGTAGGCCGACACGTAGTGGGTCGCCTCGCGCTCGGTGAACCCGCCGATCTGCGGCAACGAGAAATAGTTGACCATCAGGCTGCCGATCGCCACTTCCGCGCCGACATAGAAGAAGATCGCCAGCACACCGAAGCGCACGTGCGGATGCGCCAGGGCATCCAGCAGCGAATGCCTGCTTTCGTCCTTCTGCGCGCCCGCGTCGGTCAATGCCGGCAGACGGAACAGGAACACGAAGATCGCCAGCAGGAACAGCACGATGCCCAGACCGATGTACGGCCCCTGCACGGCCTGCGCTTCCTGTACGCGATAGGCCAGCTGCTCGGCCTCGGGCAGCACCTTGAGCTGGTCGCCGCTCATCACCGTGTTGGACAGGATCAGCCAGCCACCGAACAGCGGTGCGATCGCAGTCCCCAGCGAATTGAGCGCCTGCGCCAGCGTCAACCGGCTGGAGGCACTGCGCTCCGGACCCAGCAGCGCAACATATGGGTTGGCGGCCACCTGCAGGATGGTGATGCCGGTTGCCAGCACGAACAGTGCGCCGAGAAATGCGCCATAGACGCGCAGTTCCGCCGCAGGCCAGAAGCCCAACGCACCGACCGCGGCAACCGCCAGCCCGGCCACGATGCCTTGCTTGTAGCCAAGCCTGGCCACTAACCAGCCAGCCGGCAACGACATCAGGAAGTACGCGCCGAAGAAGGTGAACTGCACCAGCATCGCCTGCGCGAAGTTGAGTTCGAACACCGCCTTCAGATGCGGAATCAGGATGTCGTTGAGGCAGGTGAGAAAGCCCCACATGAAAAAGATCGTGGTGACGACCGACAACGCAACGCCGTTGTTGACGGGCGCCTTGTTGCCACTTGGCACTGTGGATTGCGTGGAAAGGGAAACCATAGGAATTGCCTGGTCAGCGGCCTGGGGCCTTGGTGGGGGAATGTGCGGGGGAATCGCTGGGGGAGTGAAGCGAAACGATGGAACTCGACGCGCCGGCGCTGCTGGCGCGGATCTTCAATTCGACCGCGGCGGTCAGGCGTTGCGATGCAAGGTCGGGACTGCCGATACGCTGCAGCACCAGCTGCGCCGCCTGGCGGCCGCGCGCGCGCGGATCGGCGGCCAGGGTGGTCAACGCGGGCGTAAACAATGCGGCTTCGGCGATATCGTCGAAGCCGGTCACCGCGAAGTCGCGCCCCGGCACGATGCCGTGCATCGCCAGCGCGGCCATCAGGCCCAAGGCGACACTGTCGTTGTAGCAGACTGCCGCGGTTGCGCGATCGTGTTCGGCACGATCCAGCATGCGACCGGCGCACAGCGCAGCCTCCTGCCGGTTCGGTGCGGATTCGACATAGTGCGCGGGCAGGCCGGCATCGGCCATCGCGCGCGCATAACCGGCACGGCGTTGCCGGCAGGAACTGGATTCGGCATGGCCGCCGAAGAACACGATGCGCCGATGGCCTTGCGCAATCAGATGCGTGCAGGCAAGCAACGCACCCTGCTCGTTGTCCAGCGCCAGCAGATCCCAGCCCGCGCCCTCCACTTCGCGGTTGAACAACACCACGTTGTGTTGACGCCCAAGCACCTGGGTCAAGGCCTGCGCCTGGCTGCCTTCGGCCGGCGACAGGATGATGCCGGCAGGCGTGTGCTCCATCAGCGAGGTCAGCACCGCCTGCTGGCGCTGCGTCGATTCGCCGGTGCTGCCGAGCAGGGTCACATAACCGGCTGCGCCCAGCGCCTCGTCCACGCCTGCGGCAAATTCGGCAAAGAACGGGTTGGACAGATCGTTGATGACCAGCGCGATACTGGATGACGTGCGGCGGCGCAGATTGGCGGCGGCACGGTTATAGACGTAGTGCTGCCGATCCAGCTCGGCCTCCACGCGCGCGCGCGTGGCCGCGTGCACCAGCGGGCTGCCGCGCAGCACCAACGACACCGTCGCACGCGACACGCCGATGGCGCCGGCGATATCGCGCAAGGTCACCGCACCGCGTCCGCCGCGACGGGCATCGCCGTCCTCCGCAGCGGAGGGAGTCGGTTTGGCACGCGTCACGCTGCCGACCTTGCAATGGAAGAAGTGCGCATGCATCTGGCGTCGATTGGATCGATCCAATTAGGCCTTTTCCGCACACCCAATGCATGCGGCAGTGCAACATAGTCAGCAGCTGCGCCGATCCTAACTGCAATCGCCTCCTTACTGGAATGCGATCGACAGGCCGATCCCGCCCTGCCAGTCCGGGCTTTCGGAGGTCAGCCCGCGCAGCACCGAGACATCCAGTTGCATCGCGTGCGGCAACTGCCAGGCACCACCGGCGCCGGCCACGCGCGAGTGCTCGCTGCCGGTGTCGAAACCCGCTTCTACGTAGCTGCTGAAATGCTCGCCTGAGAAGAACGTGTAGTTGGGCGAGAAGGTCCAGGTATACCCCTCGCTGTCGCGTGCGTAGTTCACGTACAGCGCCAGGGCGCGCTGCTGCGCCAGATCCCAGGACGCGGTCACGCCCAGTTCGCGCGCATAGCCGTCGCTGAAGGCCGGGCTGCCGGTCGGCACGCTGTAGCTGCCGAGCGCGGCCCAGTGAAAGCTGTCCGACTGCGACGGCAATGCCACCTTCAGGCCGATATGGCTATCGCCCCCGCCACGCACACGCTCACCGCCACCGTGCTGCCAGTTGTAGCTGTCGCTACCCACCTGCAGCTCCACATTCTGGAACAGCCCCAGGCGCAGTAGCGTATCGGCGGTGTACTGCGTGGTGCGTTGCCCGTCGCTGCGATCGGTACTCGCGTCCGGCAGGCCCTGCTCCCAGGCGAACGCGCCGGGCTGCAGCACTTCGGCAGCAAACGGAATACCGGGACGGTCGAACGCCGGTGCATCCTCCGCCTGTGCAGCGGCCTGCTGACTCACCACGCACAACCCAAGCATCACCGCGGCCGGCCCCATGGCACGCGTCGCCTGCAAACCCGAAGCGCCGCGCGCGGTGGATGCACGCGATGCAACAACGCAGGACTTCAACATTTTCGACAACATGGACATACACGGCACCATCGGCAGGGAATGAGCGGCAACACAACAGGCACCATGCCCGGAGGCGTCGACCGGTGAGGCCGCGATGGTGCCGTGCGCGCCGTGACCGGCCCGTGTATCGCCCACACCGCGTCTGCTGCATGGCTCGGCCGGACCGCGCGCAGCAACGATCAGGTGCGCACCACGCAAGGCAACGCACCAAACAACATGGGCACCCATCAGGTGCCCATGACCAACAACACCTAGCGCACGCAGGGTTACCAGACCAGGTCGTCGGGCACCTGATACTGGGGGTCGGCATACGGGTCTTCGCCTGCAGGCGCATTCGGATCCACCTTCAATGCCACCGATGGCGCGAACACCGCTTCGGCTTCTGCCAGTACCTCGGCGGTGACCAACAGATAGCGGCCGTTGAGCTGCAGCACACCCAGCTCACCGACGTTGAGCGCCTTGAGCTGATCGGCAGTCACGTAGATACGCTTGATCTTGCCGCCATACGGGAAATGCCGGGCGATGTCCGCCTCGGCATGATTCAGCCCCTTGTCCTTGAGCAGCTCTTCGAGCTTGGCCTTGGCTTCGCGACGCAGGCGCGCTTCTTCCTGCTTCAGCCGCTCGGCTTCGATGCGCTCGTCCTTCTCGCGTTGCGCGCGGATCGCATAGGCCTTGGCCAGATCGATGTCTTCGCGCGTGCGTGCCGGCCTGGGTCCGCGACGCTCGGCAGTGGGCTGCTGCGGACGCGGCGATGCCGCCGGCTTGCCATCGTTGCGACGATCGGGCCGGCCATCGTGTTTGCGCTCGCCCCTGCCGTCGGTCGCCGCAGCGGCATGCGGCCGCTGCGGTCCCCTGCCCTGGCCTCCCGGCTTGTTGACGCCGGGCGCAGGCCTGCCACCGTTGCCATGTTGACGCGCGGCAGGCCGTGCGTCGGGTTTGCGTTCGGGCTTGGGTGCGGACTTGAAGCCCAACCCAAGCAACTGGTCACGTAAGGTATCGCTCATGGCGGTGGCAATCTGCAATCAATAGTGCGGAGGCGGCGGTTCATCCGCAGCGTCGGCAAACAACGTGGAGCGCACCTTGCCCAGATCCTCGAGCAGGTGGCGGATCAGCTCGGCGTTGCGGGCGCCCGTCAAACGGGCGTCCGCAAGTGCTTCACTCAGTTCGTTGAGCGCCTGCTCCTGAAAGGACAGGCGCGTTTCCAGTTCAACCAACCGCGCGTCCAGTTCCTGGTCGCGCGGCGAGAGTTGCTCATGCATGCAACGAACGGCCTCGTCCGATGGCGTAGTAGGCCAGACCTGCGGCTTCGATTTCCTGCGGGTCGTAAAGGTTGCGACCGTCGAACACGACGTCGTCCTTCAAGGCCTGCTTGATCTTGCCGAAATCCGGGCTGCGGAACTGCTTCCACTCGGTGACCACGACCAGGGCATCGGCGCCTTCCAGCGCGGCAAATGCCTCGTCGCAGAAGGTCAGGTCGTCGCGCTCGCCGAAGATGCGCTTGGCTTCATGGGTCGCTTCCGGGTCGTAGGCACGCACGGTGGCACCGGCTTCCCACAACTGCTCCATCAAACGCCGGCTGGACGCGGCACGCATGTCGTCGGTATTGGGCTTGAATGCCAGGCCCCAGACCGCGAAGGTCTTGCCGGCAATGCTGCCGGTGCCTTCGGCGCCGTAATGACGCTGCACCAGTTCGAACAGGTGACCCTTCTGCGCATTGTTGACGCTTTCCACCGCGTTGAGCAGGGTCGGCTCCATGCCGTACTGCTCGGCGGTCTTGGCCAATGCCTGCACATCCTTCGGGAAGCACGAGCCGCCATAGCCGGCGCCGGGATAGATGAAGTGCCAGCCAATGCGCGGGTCCGACCCGATGCCGTTACGCACGTGCTCGACGTCCGCACCGACACGCTCGGCAATGTTGGCGATCTCGTTCATGAAACTGATCTTGGTCGCCAGCATCGCGTTGGCCGCGTACTTGGTCAGCTCGGCCGACCGTACGTCCATCTCCACGATGCGATCCCGGTTGCGGTTGAACGGCGCATACAGACGGCGCATGCGTGCAATGGCTGCCGGCTTCTTGGCACCAATGACGATGCGGTCCGGACGCATGCAGTCGGCCACGGCGTCGCCTTCCTTGAGGAACTCGGGGTTGGAGACCACGTCGAATTCATGGTCCACGCCGCGTGCGTCCAGCTCTTCCTGGATCGCGACCCGCACCTTGTCGGCAGTGCCGACCGGCACGGTGGACTTGTTGACGACCACCGACGGGCCGTCGATATGCCGGCCGACGGTACGCGCAACCGCCAGCACGTACTGCAGGTCGGCACTGCCATCCTCGTCCGGGGGCGTGCCCACGGCGATGAAGGTGATTTCGCCGTGCGCAATCGCCTCGGCCGCATCGGTGGTGAAGCGCAACCGGCCAGAGGCGTGGTTGGCTTTCACCATCGGCTCCAGGCCGGGTTCATAGATGGGAATCACCCCACGATTGAGACCATCAACTTTCGCCTGGTCGATATCCACGCAGATAACGTGATGACCTACTTCCGCCAGACAGGTACCGGTGACAAGACCAACATAGCCGGTACCAAAGATCGCAACTCGCATGGGTGGGGGTACTCCTGTGGGGGATCAGGGAAGGATACCCATCAGTTCGACATCGAACGTCAACGTTGCGTCTGGTCCGATCGGCCCCCCCTGCGTGCCGTTCGGGCCATAGGCCAAGTTGGATGGAATCCAGAAACGATACTTCGAACCGACCGGCATCAAGGCGACGCCCTCGGTCCAACCTGCAATGACTTGATTCAGACCGAACTCGGCCGGCTGGCCGCGCTGGTAGGAGCTGTCGAAGACCTGCCCGTTGAGCAGCTTGCCTTCGTAGTTCACGCGCACCGTGTTGGTGGGCATCGGACGCTCGCCGCTGCCCTGGCGCAGCACCATGTACTGCAGGCCCGATGCGGTGGTGATCACGCCCTTTTCGGTCTTGTTCTTGGCCAGGAAGGCATTGCCTTCCTCGCGGTTCTTGGCGCCGGCAGCGCCCTGCTTGGCAGAGGCGAACGCCTGCATGGTAGCCGCGGCTTCCTGCTGGGTCAGGCGCGTGGTGCCCTTGGCGAACACGGTGCGGACGGCTTCCATCAGGATCGACAGGTCGATCTCGTCCTTGATGCCGGCCAGCGAAGGACCGACTGCGCGATCGCCCAGCATCAGGCCGACATTTTCCTTGGACGGCGCGGCCGGCGCGCTGCCCGGGGCCATGCCCGGAACCTGCTGCCCGTTACGTGCCGCCAGCGCGGTGCGCAATGCGGTATCGGTGGCCTGGGTCTGCTCGTCGGACAACAGCGGCTTGCCGCCCTTGAATGCATTCTCGATGGCGCGTTGCAGTGCGCTCACATCGATGTCCTGGGCAATCGGCTCGAACGAACGTGCCACATCCATACCGATGGCGTAGCTGACGTTGTCGCGCGTGCTCTTCTCAGACGATGCATTCAAAACTGGCTTCTCCTTGGTGGCCGCTGCGGCCGGTTGCTGCGACATCGCCGGCATCGATGCCGACAGTGCCACCATCAGTAGCGACGCCGCCGCGCCGCGCTTTCCCATCTTCATTCGATGCACTTCCCGAAAGTGAAAAGACACGCCGACGCCGGCGCTGAATGCGCATTGTCGCATGTGCGCGTGGCGTTGCGAGCGCCGCGCTCAGCGCGACGGCGCGTTGAGCTCGCGTTCGATTGCCGCCAGCACGCTCGGATCATCCGGTTTGATCTTGCTAGGGAACTGCGCCACCACGCGTCCATCGCGACCAATCAGGTATTTGTGGAAGTTCCAGCCCGGCGCCACGCCCGTGGCCTGCGTCAACCGCTGATACAGCGGCGTGGCCTGCGCGCCCAGCACATGCACCTTCTCAAACATCGGGAACTTGACGCCATAGGTCAGCGTGCAGAATTCCTGGATCTGCTTCTCAGATCCCGGTTCCTGCCCCTGGAAATCGTTGGACGGAAAGCCCAACACCGAAAAACCGCGACTGCCGAAGCGCTGGTTCAGCGCCTCCAGCCCTTCGTACTGCGGGGTGTAGCCGCATTTGCTGGCGGTATTGACCACCATCAGGACCTTGCCGCCGTAGGTACGGTTCAGGTTGATCGGCGCCTTGCCGGCCAGCGGCCGGTAGTCCAGATCCAGCACCGGCGCGCCTGCGGCCAGCGCCGCGGCGGAAAAAAAGCCAGCGAATACAACCACCAGCAGACGTTTGAGCAACATGGGCGATCCCTTTCGATAGGTCCGGGCCACCCGCGGGTGCGGGGTGCCATCAGTTGGGTATGACAGGCAGTTGACTGCCTGCGTGTCGGTGTTATAGTTGAATACAACACCAGTCATCCAACGCAGGGGGAAAGCATGAACAGCACACGCTTCACGCGACCAGCTCCATTGCTGCTGTTCGGCAGCGCCCTGTTCGTCATTGGTTGCCTGGGAGCCGCTTCCAGTCAGGTTACGGAGTCCGGCGCCGATTATGGCGTGTCGGAGGCGGTTACGGAAAACGCGACGACTCCCCCCGAAGCGCGCACCCGGCCCGGCCGGCACCTGCGCGCTTCGCTGTCGATGCCCTATTTCTCCTTCGCGCAGGTCCTGCGTCCACGGAGCTGACCATGAACGACATCCAATGGAGCGACGGCGCTCCCATCTACCGCCAACTCAAGGAACGGGTGATTGCCATGATGCTCGATGGAATCCTCAAGCCGGGCGACGCACTGCCCTCGGTACGGCAGGTGGCGGCCGACTACCAACTCAACCCCATCACCGTCTCGCGTGCCTACCAGGAACTGGCCGACGAGAACCTGGTGGAGAAACGCCGCGGCCTGGGCATGTTCATGACCCCGGAGGCCGCGCAGAAATTGCGCGGCAGCGAACGCGAGCGTTTCCTGAATGAAGAATGGCCCGCGGTGCTGGAACGCATCCAGCGCCTGGGACTGTCCATCGACGATCTGTTGCCACAGGGAAAAACACCATGACCGCCGTCTCCTCCGACCATGTGGTCGACGCACGTGGCCTGCGCAAGGCCTACAAGCATCGGCTCGCGCTGGACAACACCAGCTTCACCATCGCGGCCGGGCGCATCGTCGGCCTGATCGGCCCCAACGGCGCCGGCAAGACCACCGCGCTCAAGGCGGTGCTGGGGCTGACCGATTTCGACGGCGAGCTGAGCGTGCTCGGCATGGATCCGCGCACCCAGCGCAACGCGCTGATGAACGAGGTCTGCTTCATTGCCGACGTGGCAGTGCTGCCACGCTGGCTGCGGGTTGGCGAGGCGATCGACTTCGTCGCCGGCGTGCATCCGCGCTTTGATCGCGCCAAGTGCGAACGTTTCCTGGCCAATACGCAGCTCAACCGCAAATCGCGGGTGCGCGAACTGTCCAAGGGCATGATCGTGCAGCTGCACCTGGCGCTGGTGATGGCCATCGACGCGCGCATCCTGGTGCTGGACGAGCCCACCCTGGGCCTGGACATCCTGTATCGCAAGCAGTTCTACCAGCGCCTGCTGGAGGACTACTTCGACGAGCAGAAGACCATCATCGTCACCACCCACCAGGTCGAGGAAATCGAACACATCCTCACCGATGTGATGTTCATCCGCGACGGCCGCATCGTACTGACCGCCGACATGGAGAACGTGGCCGAGCGTTACACCGAAGTATTGGTGAGTGCCGAGCATCTCGACGCCGCCAGAGGCCTGACGCCGATCGACGAGCGCGGCCTGCCGTTCGGCAAGACCGTGATGCTGTTCGATGGCGTGCCCAAGGCGCAGCTCGCCCGTTTTGGCGAAACCCGCAATCCCGGCCTTGCCGACCTGTTCGTTGCGGTCATGAAGGGGACCTACGCATGAAGACACTCACCCACCAAGCTTCTCCCGCACGCACGTTCGGCTGGCTGCTCAAGCGCGAGTACTGGGAACACCGCGGCGGTTTCGTCTGGGCGCAGGTCATCACCGGCGGCATCGCGGTGTTCTTCGCGCTGCTGGGCGCGGTGATCGGCGCGATCAGCGCGCGTCGCAACATGATCGGCGACAGCATCACGATGGACGATCTGGCCGAGTACACGCGCACGCTGGGCCAGGTCGGCGACGGCCTGCTGCTGGGCGGCATCGGGATCGCCTCGGTGGTGCTGGCATTCGTGGTGTTCTTCTATTCGCTGGGCAGCCTGTACGACGACCGCCGCGACCGCAGCGTGCTGTTCTGGAAGTCGCTGCCGGTGTCCGATGTGCAGACGGTGCTGTCCAAGGCGGCCTGGGCGTTGTTGCTGGCGCCGCTGATCGCCATCGCGATCGGCGTGCTGGTCGGCCTGGCGCTATGGCTGATCGCCATCGTGGGCGCCCTGATCGCCGGCGTCCCCAGCCCCTGGGCACTGGCAACCCATTCGCATCCCTTCTCGCTGCTGTGGCTGTTGCTGAAGACCGTGCCGATGAGCCTGCTGTGGGCGTTGCCGACCGTGGGCTGGCTGATGTTCTGCTCGGCCTGGGCCACCAGCAAGCCGTTCCTGTGGGCGGTGCTGTTCCCGCTGCTGGCCTGCGTGATGTTGAGCATCCTCTCGGCGATGCCGGGTGTCTCGCTGCCGATCGGCTGGATCTGGTACATCGTCGGCTACCGCGGCCTGCTCAGCGCCCTGCCCGGCACCTGGTCGCCACGTGCGGTCAGCGGCAACCTCGACAGCAGCGCGATGCAGAACCCCAGCGACCTGGTGCAATGGGCGCTGCAGCACACCAACAGCGCACTGGTCTACGGCAATCCGGACATCTGGATCGGCGCCGCCATCGGCGTGGTGCTGATCGCGGCCTCCATCTACCTGCGCCGTCGGCGCTCCGAAGCCTGAAGGACATCCCATGCGTCGTCTGCTGAGTCTGGCCATCCTGTGCGCAGTGCCCGGCGCTGCGTTTGCCGAGGAGCAATGCACATTCTCCGAACCGCGCAGCCTGGAGTTGAAACTGAGCGGAGTGAAGTCGGTGCTGTTCGAGGTCGCCTCCAACGACCTGCATCTGGACGCCGCGCCAGGCAACGGCGGCCGTCTGAGCGGCCGCGCCTGTGCCGCCAGGGCCGACCTGCTCGAGGGCCTGACGGTCACCCAGAAGCGCGTCGGCGACAAGCTGGTGGTGACGCTGGCCGATGACCGCCCGTCGCGCATCTCCATCGGCGACAGCTACGCGTACCTGGACCTGCGTGGCAACGTGCCGGACTCGCTGCTGGTGCAGTTCGACGTGGGCTCCGGCGACGCCGAGATCAGCGGCGCGGCTGCAGTGAGTGCCGATGTCGGCTCCGGCGACATGGCCATCCACCGCACCAAGGGCCGGGTGACCGCCAAGGTCGGTTCCGGCGACATCGAACTGGAGGACATGGGGGCATTGCGCGTGCTGGCAGTCGGCTCCGGCGATCTCAAGGCGCGCCGGATTCGCGGCGCGGCAGAGGTCGGCAAGGTCGGCTCCGGCGACGTCAAGCTGCGCGGCGTTGCCGGCCACGTCAGGCTCGGCACGGTCGGCTCCGGCGATGTCGATATCGACGATGTACAGGGCGATGTCGGCGTGGAAGCGGTCAACTCCGGCGCCCTGAGCGTGCACAAGGTGCGCGGCGACGTCAGCGTGGCGCGCAAGGGCAGCGGCGACATCGACGTCAGCGATGTTGCCGGCACCACCCGCGTACCGACCGACAACTGACCACTGCATTGACCATTACTGAGGGGGACTGCTGATGAAACTGTTGATTTGTGCGGTATTGGCGGGTGCGCTGTTGGTCGGTTGCGGCAAGTCCGAACCCACCGTCGTGGTGTCGGGCAAGGCCAACGCGCGCGGGGTGAGCTTCAACGGCAAGAGCCTGACGCTCCACCGCGACGGTCTGCCTGCCGCCACCATCGGCGCGGATGGCGCGCTCAGCATCGCCGGCAAGCCGGTGAGCCTGAACGATGCGCAGCGCCAGGCGATGCGCACTTTCTATGTGCAGATCCAGGGCGTCGCCGAAAAAGGCATCGACATCGGCACGCAGGGCGCGGCCTTCGGTGCACACGCCGCCGGCGAAGCGCTCAAGGGCGTGCTCAGCGGCAACACCGACCAGATCGGCGACAAGATCCAGGCGCAGGCGGAAACCTTCAAACGCAATACGATGCAGATCTGCGACCAGCTGGCCACGCTGCGCAACGCGCAGGACGCCGCCGCGCAACTGGTGCCGGCATTCGCGCCGTACTCGACCCTGACCCAACACGACGTCGACGACTGCCGCAAGTAAGCGCGGCACCGACCGCCGCTGCGCCCGTCGATGGGGGCGCAGCGGCGGACCGGAACCAGCTGGAGCGTCGTGTCGATTCTGCGCGCACGCCAGGCAACCGATACCGGCCTGCGACATCTTGTCAGAGGCGCCATGTGCCGCCGGCACTGATCGGCTGCCGGAGCGGGATTACACTAATGCGCTCCCCAGACCCCAGCGACCCCATGAACAAGTTCGTGATGCTTTGCATGGCGCTCCTGCTATGCGCCCTGACCGCCTGTGGCGACCAGTCGTCGCGGCGCGCCGAACGCGGCAAGCCGCGCGTTGCCATCACCACCCAGTCGGTGATGATCCGCCGCCCACCGGCCGCCAATGCGGAAATCACACCGGACGGCACGCTGAAGATCGACGATATCGCGCTGCCGCAGAAGGAACCGACGCGCGCCAAATTGCAGTTGCTGTTCGGGCATCTGCAGATGCTGCGCCAGCAGGCCGTCAACGAGGCCGGCGCGGATCCGGAGTACAAGTCGATCAAGCTGACCGCCACGCCGGAGATCCAGCGGCTCAGCGGCGAATTGCTGGACGAGATCCCGTCGCTGCAACCGTATCGCGAGAGCTTCGGCAACGTGCAGGCCGAGCGGCACTGAGTCCTGGCGACGCCGCGGACTCGCGCAAGCCCGTGTAGGAGCGCACCTGGGCGCGACGGGGCTGTATCGACAACGCCCGTCGCGCCCAGGTGCGCTCCTACACACACGCTGTCAGTGATCAGCCACCGCCGCCGCTGCTGCCAGCCTGGATGCCACCGCGGGTCAGCGCTGCCGGATCCAGCAAACGGCGCAGATCCGCCTCAGTGAGCCCGCTGTCTTCCAGCGCCACGTCCAGTACCGGACGCTGCTCCTTGTAGGCACGCTTGGCGATCGCGGCGGCCTTCTCGTAGCCGATGATCGGGTTGAGCGCGGTGACCAGGATCGGATTGCGGTCCAGCGCCTCGCGCACGCGCTCCTGGCGCACCTTCAACCCGGCAATCGCGCTATCGGCCAGCAGCCGCGCCACATTGCCCAGCAAATTGATCGAATCCAGCAGGTTGTAAGCGATCAACGGCAGCGTCACGTTCAACTGGAAGTTGCCGGTCTGCCCGGCCACGGTGATCGCGGTGTGGTGGCCGATCACCTGTGCGCAGGCCATCACGGTGGCTTCGGGAATCACCGGGTTGACCTTGCCCGGCATGATCGAACTTCCCGGCTGCAACGCCGGCAACTCGATCTCGCCCAGCCCGGCCAGGGGGCCGGCATTCATCCAGCGCAGATCGTTGGCAATCTTGATCAAGGCCACCGCCAGCGCATTGAGCTGGCCGGACAACTCCACCGCATCGTCCTGCGCGGCCAGGCCTTCGAACTTGTTGTCGGCACTCTCGAACTTGACCTTGCTCAAGCCCGACAAGGCCTTGGCCACCTTGCCGCCGAAACGCGGATCGGCATTGATGCCGGTGCCGATCGCGGTGCCGCCCAGCGGCAGCCGCCGCAGGCGCTTGAGGGAATCGTCGATGCGCTCCTGCGCCGAACTCAGCTGCGCCGACCATGCACCGAATTCCTGGCCGAAGGTCAGCGGCATCGCATCCATCAGATGCGTGCGCCCGGTCTTGACGACCTTGTCCAGTCCCTTGGCGCGCTTGTCGATGGTCTTGCGCAGATGCTTGAGCGCCGGTTGCAGGTGTTCCTGCACCGCAAGCAGCGCAGACACGCGGATCGCGGTGGGGACCACGTCGTTGGAACTCTGCCCGAGATTGACGTGATCGTTGGGATGCACCGCGTCCTTGCCGGCGCGCGTGGCCAGCGTGGCGATCACCTCGTTGGCATTCATGTTGGACGAGGTGCCCGAGCCGGTCTGATAGACGTCAATCGGGAACTGCGCGTCATAGGTGCCGTCGGCCACCTGCAGCGCCGCGTCCTGCACGGCCTTGCCGATCGACTTGGGCAGCAGCCCGAGCTCGGCGTTGACGCCGGCCGCGGCGGCCTTGATCAAGCCCAGCGCGCGGATGAAGCCGCGCGGCATCGGCTGGCCGGAGACCGGAAAATTCTGCACGGCACGCTGGGTCTGCGCGCCCCACAAGGCATCGGCGGGCACCTGCAATTGCCCCATGCTGTCGTGTTCGGTCCTGAAACGTTCGCTCATCTGCACTCTCCGCACATGGTTGGTCTGTGGTGATGGATGGCTGGCAGCGGGCGCACCCACGCTGGCGAGACTGCCTACGATACTCGCTTGCGGCGTTGCGACCGTGTCGTCGCAAGCCGTGGGCTAGACTGCCCATCGATCCATACGAGGTACCACGCTGCCATGGGCGACGACCCTGACTGTAGCAACGCATTGTTTGCGTCCTTGCTGCCCGCACACCGCCCGACCCCTCACGCGCAACGGCGGACACGCGGCATAACCGCCGCTGCACGGCACCGAGGCCGACGCCATGCTGGGTAATGTGCTGCTGTTATTCGTCGCGTTGCTGCTGGTGCTGCTGAACGGCTTCTTCGTGGCCGCCGAGTTCGCGCTGGTCAAGCTGCGCCACACGCAGGCGGTGGGCCTGGCGCAAACCAACGGGTGGCGTGGGCGTCTGTTGCTCGGGGTGCATGCGCACCTGGATGCCTACCTGTCGGCCTGCCAGCTCGGCATCACGCTGGCCTCGCTCGGCCTGGGCTGGGTCGGCGAGCCGGCGTTCGCGCACCTGCTGCAGCCGCTGTTCGACAGCGCCGGCCTGTCGCCGGAAGCGGCGCAGTTCACCGCGCTGGCGATCGCCTTCAGCCTGATTTCGTTTCTGCACATCGTGCTGGGCGAACTGGCACCCAAGACCATGGCGATCCGCCGCCCGGAGCGGATGTCGCTATGGACCGCCGCGCCGCTCTACGTGTTCTATTGGCTGATGTATCCGGCGATCTGGGTGCTCAATACCAGCGCCAACCGCCTGCTGCGGGTACTGGGCTGGGGCGATGTGGAACATCAGTCGCATCGCTATTCGCGCGAGGAGCTGATGCTGATCGTCGGCCGCCAGGATCCGAACGCGGCCACGCCCGATCACGGGCTGGCCCTGATGAGCCACGCGCTGGAATTGCCCGACCTGGTCGCCGGCGACCTGATGCGCCCGCGCGAGCACATGCGCAGCCTGCGCGAGGGCATGACGCTGGAATCGGTGCTGGCCGAGTTCAGCGAGTCGCGCTACAGCCGCTACCCCTGGTTCGACGCCGATGGCGAGCAGGTGCTGGGCATTCTGCATACCAAGGATCTGCTGGTGGCGATGGCGCGCAGCGAGGACCTGGACGATCTGCGTCCGTTGCTGCGCCCGCCCACCCTGCTGACCTTGGAAACCCCGATCCCCAGCGCGCTGGAGCAGTTCCGCACCGGCACCACCCATCTGGCGCTGTGCGTGGAAGACCAGGGCCGCATCCTGGGCTTTTTCACCCTGGAAGACCTGCTGGAGGTGGTGGTCGGCGAGATCGAGGACGAGCACCGCCACGTGGTGCGCGACGCCCCGATCCGCAGCCAGGACGGCTCGCTGCTGGTGGCCGGCAGCACCTCGATCTTCCGCCTGGAGCGCCTGCTCGGCCGGGACCTGAGCGCACCGGACCACGTCAATTCGGTCGGCGGGCTGATCGTGCACCGGCTGCAGCGGCTGCCCGAAGAAGGCGAGACCCTGGAACTGGACGGCCACGCACTGACGGTGCGGCGCATGGCCGGGCACCGGATCCAGGCGATCACGGTGCGGCCGATCGGCGAAGCCGGCGCCGGGGCGGCGTAGAATACGCACCCCCGCCAGCCTCCCAGTGCCCTGCCCATGTCGGATTCCGCCCTGCTCGCCCTGTCCCCGCTCGACGGCCGCTACGCTTCCAAAGTGGATGCGCTGCGCCCGATCTTCTCCGAATACGGCCTGATCAGGGCACGGGTCAAGGTCGAGATCGAATGGCTGCTGGCACTGGCCGCCGAGCCTGGCATCGCCGAGCTGACGCCATTCTCGGCCGCCGCCACCCAGACCCTGCGCCGCCTGGCCGACGATTTCAGCGTGAGCGATGCCGCACGCGTCAAGCAGATCGAGCGCACCACCAACCACGACGTCAAGGCGGTGGAGTACTTCATCAAGGAACAGCTCAAGGACGATGCCGAGCTGGGCCCGGCGCTGGAATTCGTGCATTTCGCCTGCACCAGCGAGGACATCAACAATCTCAGCTACGGCCTGATGCTGGAAGAGGCACGCCGCGAGGTGCTGCTGCCGACGCTGGACGGCATCACCGCCACGCTGCGCAGCCTCGCCCATGCCCAGGCCGGCCAGCCGATGCTCTCACGCACGCATGGCCAAACCGCCTCGCCCACCACGCTGGGCAAGGAAATCGCCAACGTGGTCGCGCGCCTGGAGCGTCAGCGCAAGCAGATCGCCGCGGTCGAGCTGACCGGCAAGATCAACGGTGCGGTCGGCAACTACAACGCGCACCTGGTGTCGTACCCGGAGCTGGACTGGGCCGCGTTCGCGCAGCGCTTCGTCGAGAGCCTGGGCCTGGTGTTCAACCCCTACACCACCCAGATCGAGCCGCACGACAACGTGGCCGAGATCGGCGACGCCAGCCGTCGCGTCAACACCATCCTGATCGACCTGTCGCGCGACATCTGGGGCTACATCTCGCTGGGCTACTTCAAGCAGAAGCTCAAGGAGGGCGAAGTCGGCTCCTCGACCATGCCGCACAAGATCAACCCGATCGACTTCGAAAATGCCGAAGGCAATTTCGGCATCGCCAACGCCTTGTTCGAGCATTTCTCGGCCAAGCTGCCGATCAGCCGCTGGCAGCGCGATCTCACCGACTCCACCGTCCTGCGTGCGCTCGGTACCGCATTCGGCCACACCCAGGTCGCGCTGGATTCGCTGGCCAAGGGCCTGGGCAAGCTGACCGTCAATCCGCAGCGCCTGGATGCGGACCTGGACGCGGCCTGGGAAGTGCTGGCCGAAGCCGTGCAGACAGTGATGCGCCGCCACGGCCTGCCCAACCCGTACGAACAGCTCAAGGCACTGACCCGCGGCCAGGGCATCACCGCCGCGTCCATGCAGGCTTTTGTCGAGAGCCTGCAGCTGCCGGAGCAGGACAAGCAGCGCCTGCGGGCGTTGACGCCGGGCGCCTACACCGGCCTGGCCGAGCAGCTGGCGCGCGCGATCTGAACCAGCGGCAGTCAACGACAGGCATCGCGACGTTCCATCCAGCCGTCAGGAGGAGTGCCATGGCATTGCGCTCACTGCTGTCCGTATCCCTGCTGGCATCGGTCGCCTGCGGGAGGCAGGCCGCTGCCGCTTCCACCGCTGCCGCGTCGCAAGCGCTGGCAGGCGTGTCGACCACACGGTTGCATCGGTGCCTTCGCCCAGCGACAGCCAGCTCTCCATCCACTGACCCGCCGATGCCGGCATCCCCCGTGCATGCCGGCCACGCATGGCAGGCACAGGTGCACTGAAATCACCGCCACAGCCGCCAGCAAGGCATCGCATGGCGGGCTGGGCGACAATAAGCCACTCCGCCGGCCGCACAGCGCCGGCCCTCCTGTCGGACCCGTGACATCATGAAAAAGACCGCCGCAAAAAAGATCGCCGCCAGGAAAGGCGCGCCGCTGCCCTTCGAGGTCCACGCCACCGGCGACCAGCCCCTGGGCATGCCGGTCGAGCGCTTCCTGCGCAACTACTGGCACAAGCACCCGCTGCTGATCCGCAACGCGTTTGCGGACTTCCAGTCCCCGCTGCAGCCCGAAGACCTGGCCGGCCTGGCCTGCGAAGACGGCGTGCTGGCACGCCTGATCAGCCACGACCGCGCCACCGACGGCTGGGACGTACGCACCGGCCCGTTCCAGGAAACCGACTTCCCCGGCCTGCCCGACCATGACTGGACCCTGCTGGTACAGGATGTGGACAAGTGGGACGCCGACGTGCGCGCGCTGCTGGAACAGTTCCGCTTCCTGCCGCGCTGGCGCATCGACGACATCATGATCAGCTTTGCCGCCACCGGCGGCTCGGTCGGCGCGCATGTCGACCATTACGATGTCTTCCTGCTGCAGGGCCAGGGCCACCGCCGCTGGCAGATCGACGCACGCGCGCAACAGGGCCGCAAGGCCGCGCCGCTGGCGTTCCGCGACGATGTCGAGCTCAAGCTGCTGCGCGACTTCAAGCCCACCCACGACTGGGTGCTGGGCCCGGGCGACATGCTGTACCTGCCGCCGCTGGTGCCGCACCACGGCGTGGCCGAGGACGCCTGCCTGACCTTCTCCATCGGCACCCGCGCGCCGTCGTCGGCCGAGCTGATCGGCGACTATCTGGATACGCTGATCGCCGATGCCGACGAGGCCGTGCGCTATCACGACGAAGACCTCAAGGTGCCGGCCGACCCGTACGAGATCGACGTCACCGCGATGAACCGCGTGGTCGAAGCGCTCAACGCCCTGCGCATGAACGACCCGGATCGGCTGGGCGACTGGTTCGGCCGCTTCATGACCACCTACCGCGCCTCCGGCGACGTGGTGCCGGCCCCCGAACCGATCCCGCGCGAGGCGGTCGAGCAGGCGCTGGAAGAGGGCGTGCTGCTGCACCGTCACCCCTGGTCGCGGCTGGCCTGGCGGCGCGCCAAGCGTGGCGCCACCCTGTTCTGCAGCGGCCTGGAGTTCGCGCTGTCGGCCAAGGACGCCGCGCGCCTGGCCGCGGCCGAAGAGATCGACGGCACGCTGTATGCGCAGTTGTCCAACCGCGGCCGCGAGGTGGTGCTGGAGCTGCTGGCGCAGGGCCACTACCAGCGCGCCCATGAGGACGCGGAAGACGACATCCAGGACATCGACGACGACCAGGCCCATGGCCTGAGCCTGTCGGCCGACCAGGACGACGCCGAGGCCGACGCGCCGGACGCAGACGACGAGATCGATGCGGAGGCCGACGTCGAGCAGGTCGCCGATACCGCCGACGGCCCGACCCAGGCTGATGAGGACGAACCAGCTGCCGACGCCGACCAGGACGACGACAGCGAGCTCGCCGACGACGCGGCAACGGACGCTGGCGACGACGGGTCCGACAACCGCGCATGAGCCCCCAGGCCGGCCCGCGGATCGTCTCGCTGGACCCGGCGTCCGACGCCGCGGCCCTGCGTGCGCTGCGCCTGGCCTGCGGCAGTGGCGACAGCGGCGCTGCCGAATGGGACGCACTGGACCCGCTCAGCCTGCACCTGGCCCTGCGCAGCGAGGACGGCCAGCTGATCGGCTCGGTGCGGCTGACCGCGGATCGGCGCATCGACAGACTCGGCATCCTGCCGGGCTGGCGCCGCCGCGGCCTGGCCGACCAGTTGCTCGCAGCCGCCGTCGCCACCGCGCAACAACGCGGCTGGCCCGGCGTACGGGCCCGCGTCAATGCAGATGCCGGGGCGGTGTTCGCACGCCTGGGCTTCCTGCCGGACACCTCTTCCGACCCGAGTCCCGATCGCGCCGCAACGGCGGGCGATCGGCCTGACAGGCCGCTGCATCGCCGTCTCGACGGCCCGATGGCGGTGGACGACCTGCGCGCGGCGCAGGCCGCCACCACCGGCCTGCTGTGCGCCGCACGCCGCCAGGTCCTGATCTATACGCGGGCACTGGATCCGCCGCTGTTCGACAACGCCGCAGTGCTCGATGCGCTGCGCCGCTTCGCCACCGCCCGCCACGACAAGCGCGTGCAGGTGCTGGTGCAGGACACCGCCATTGCCAGCGCCAGCAGCAGCGCGCTGCTGCGGCTGGCCCAGCGCCTGCCCAGCGTGTTCCGCTTCCGCGCGGTCAGCGATCCGGTCGACAGCAGCTATGCGTCGGCCTATGTGGTGGGCGATGACGCCTACTACTTTCGTCCAACAGGCCATCGCTTCGACGATGGCGAAACCTGGCTGTCGGGCGCGGCGCGCAGCCGCCAGCTGGAGCGCGAATTCGCGCAGATATGGGAGCGCAGCGCGCTCTGGAACGAACCGCGCGCACTCGGCATCTGAGACCGCAGCGCCTTTCGCGCCTGGGCGCCAGGCGGCCGCACCTACCCGCTCGGTCAGCTTGCAGACGCCCCCTCACTGGCGCAAGGGGGTATAATTTTTCGAGATTTGAGACCGACCGATGGGGCATCTCGCCCTGCCGCTTCCGCACAATCATCCCCACAGCAGACCCGACTTACCATCGTGGATAATCTCCTAAAGCAGTTCGCACAGTCATCGCAGCTCGCCGGCGGCAACGCCGCCTATATCGAGGATCTGTACGAGCAGTACCTCGTCGCCCCGGACAGTGTCGACCCGAAGTGGAAGAGCTATTTCGATGGCTTCAAGGGTCGCGATGCCGGTGATGTGCCGCACTCGGCGGCCATTGCCCACATCCTCGCCGCCTCCAAACAGGCCGCCAATGCCGGAACCGGCGCAGGCGCCAGTGACGAGCGCGAGCGCAACGTCGGCCGCCTGATCACCGCCTATCGTGCGCGTGGTCACCTCGGCGCGCAGCTCGACCCGCTCGGCCTGACCCCGCCGGTCAACCCGCCCGATCTGGACCTGCCATTCCACAGCCTGTCGCAGGCGGATATGGACAGTGAGTTCAGCACCGGCGGTGTCGGTGGCCAGCCGCGCATGAAGCTGAAGGATCTGCTGACCCGCCTGAAGGCGACCTACGCCAGCACCATCGGCGCAGAGTTCATGCACATCCAGGAATTCGACCAGCGCCAGTGGATCTACAAGCGTCTGGAAGATGCCGGCGGCAAGATCGCCGGCGACGCGGCCAGCCGCAAGCGCACGCTGGAGCGGCTCACCGCTGCCGAAGGCCTGGAGCGCTACCTGCACACCAAGTACGTCGGCCAGAAGCGCTTCTCGCTGGAAGGCGGCGACGCGCTGATCCCGATGATGGACGAGATCATTCGCCAGTCCGGCAACGATCAGGTCAAGGACATCGTGATCGGCATGGCCCACCGCGGTCGCCTCAACGTGCTGGTCAATACGCTGGGCAAGAACCCGCGCAAGCTGTTCGACGAGTTCGAAGGCAAGTTCGAGCACGCCCACGACGACCGCGCGCACACCGGCGACGTCAAGTACCACATGGGCTTCTCGGCCGATATCGCGGTCGGTGGCGACAAGCAGGTGCATCTGGCACTGGCATTCAATCCCTCGCACCTGGAAATCGTCGACCCGGTCGTGGTCGGCAGCGTGCGGTCGCGCCAGGAACGCTTCGGCGATGCCGAGCGCAAGACCGTGCTGCCGATTCTGATCCACGGCGATGCCGCATTCGCCGGCCAGGGCGTGGTGATGGAGCTGTTCCAGATGTCGCAGGCGCGCGGTTTCGCCGTCGGCGGCACCGTGCACATCGTGGTCAACAACCAGATCGGCTTCACCACCAGCGCCCGCGACGACGCCCGCTCCACGCTGTACTGCACCGACGTGGCCAAGATGATCGGCGCACCGGTCTTCCACGTGAACGGGGACGACCCGGATGCGGTGATGTTCGTGTCCAAGCTGGCCTACGAATTCCGCCAGCAGTTCAAGAAGGACGTGGTCATCGACCTGGTCTGCTACCGCCGTTGGGGCCATAACGAGGCCGACGAGCCGGCAGCGACCCAGCCGGTGATGTACCAGACCATCCGCAAGCACAAGACCACCCGCGAGCTGTACGCCGCCAAGCTGGAAAGCGACGGCGTGCTGAGCGCCGACGAGGCCAAGGCGCTGGTCGACGGCTACCGCAACAAGCTCGATTCGGGCGAATACACCACCGAACTGGCGACGCGCAAGCCGGACGAATTCGCCATCGACTGGTCCAAGTACCTGGTCGGCACCGCTGCCGATCCGGTCGACACCCGCGTCAAGCGCGAGCAGCTGGATCGCCTAGCCAAGCTGATCACCACGATCCCGGAAGGCGTGGAGCTGCATGCCCGCGTGGCCAAGATCTACGAAGACCGCGTCAAGATGGCCGCTGGCGACCAGGCTGGCGACTGGGGCTTTGCCGAGAACCTGGCCTACGCCACCTTGCTGGCCGAAGGCCACAAGCTGCGCCTGGTCGGCCAGGACGCCGGTCGCGGCACGTTCTTCCACCGTCACGCGATCCTGCATGACCAGAAGACCGACAGCTACTACCTGCCGCTGCGCCAGCTGGTGCAGAACCCCGAGGACGCCACCATCATCGACTCGCTGCTCAGCGAAGAAGCGGTGATGGGCTTCGAGTACGGCTACTCCACCACCGACCCGAATGCACTGTGCATCTGGGAAGCGCAGTTCGGCGATTTCGCCAACGGCGCGCAGGTGGTGATCGACCAGTTCATCGCCGCCGGCGAAGCCAAGTGGGGCCGCATCGCGGGCCTGTCGCTGTTCCTGCCGCACGGCTACGAAGGCCAGGGCCCGGAGCACAGCTCCGCGCGTCTGGAGCGCTTCCTGCAGCTGTGCGCGTTGGAGAACATGCTGGTCTGCGTGCCGACCACCCCGGCGCAGTGCTTCCACATGATCCGCCGGCAGATGCGCATGACCACCCGCAAGCCGCTGGTGGTGATGACGCCCAAGTCGCTGCTGCGCCACAAGCTGGCGGTGTCGAGCCTGGAAGAACTGGCGGAAGGCGAGTTCCAGCATCTGATCCCCGACGCCAAGGCCGATGCCGGCAAGGTCAAGCGCGTGGTGCTGTGCTCGGGCAAGGTCTATTACGACCTGCTCGAAGACCAGACCAAGCGTGGCCAGGACGACGTCGCCATCCTGCGCGTGGAGCAGCTGTATCCGTTCCCGCGTGCGCAGCTGGCCGCCGAGCTCAAGGCCTATGCCAACGCCACCGACGTGGTGTGGTGCCAGGAAGAACCGCAGAACCAGGGTGCGTGGTACCAGATCCGCCACCATCTGAACTTCTGCCTGGCCAGCGGCCAGAGCCTGCATTACGCCGGCCGTGCCCGTTCGCCCTCGCCTGCCGCCGGCCATATGGCCGACCACATCGTCGAACAGCAGAAGCTGGTCGCCGATGCGCTACTCAATCCGTTCAACGACCAAGTCGCTGAATAACTCCTCTTCCCCAAAGAACGAAAACCCTAGGACGCTCCCCGAATGGCCACCGAAGTCAAAGTTCCGGTACTGCCCGAATCCGTTTCCGACGCCACCATCGCCAGCTGGCACAAGAAGGCCGGTGAAGCGGTCAAGCGCGACGAGAATCTGGTCGACCTGGAAACCGACAAGGTCGTGTTGGAAGTTCCTTCGCCGGTCGACGGCGTGCTGAAGGAAATCAAGTTCGAAGCCGGCAGCACCGTCACCAGCAACCAGATCCTGGCGATCATCGAGGAAGGCGCCGTGGCTGCGGCCGCACCGGCCGAGGAGAAGAAGGCCGATGCACCGGCACCTGCCGCTGCTGCACCGGCCGCCGCGCCGGCCCCGGCTGCCGCCGCTGCGCCTGCCGCTGCATCCAAGTCCGCTGCCGATGCGCTGCCGCCGGGTGCGCGTTTTTCCGCGATCACCCAGGGCGTGGATCCGGCCCAGGTGGAAGGCACCGGCCGTCGTGGCGCGGTGACCAAGGAAGACATCGTCAACTTCGCCAAGGCCGGCGGCGTGGGCAAGGCGTCCGGCGCCCGTCCGGAAGAGCGCGTGCCGATGACCCGCGTGCGCAAGACCATCGCCAAGCGCCTGATGGAGTCCAAGAACTCCACCGCGATGCTGACCACCTTCAACGAAGTGAACCTGGCCAAGGTGTCGGCCGCGCGCAAGGAACTGCAGGACGAGTTCCAGAAGGCGCACGGCATCAAGCTCGGCTTCATGAGCTTCTTCGTCAAGGCGGCCGCCAACGCGCTGCAGCGCTTCCCGCTGGTCAACGCCTCGATCGACGGCGACGACATCATCTATCACGGCTATAGCGACATCTCGATCGCCGTGTCGACCGACAAGGGCCTGGTCACGCCGGTGCTGCGTAACGTCGAGCGCCAGTCGTTTGCCGACGTCGAGCAGGGCATCGCCGACTACGCCGCCAAGGCGCGCGCCGGCAAGCTGGGCCTGGACGACCTGCAGGGCGGCACGTTCACCATCACCAACGGCGGCACCTTCGGCTCGCTGCTGTCCACGCCGATCATCAACCCGCCGCAGAGCGCCATCCTGGGCATGCACGCGATCAAGGAACGTCCGATCGCCGAGAACGGCCAGGTCGTGATCGCGCCGATGATGTACCTGGCGCTGTCCTACGACCACCGCATCATCGACGGCAAGGATTCGGTGCAGTTCCTGGTCGACATCAAGAATCAGCTGGAAAACCCGGGCCGGATGTTGTTCGGTCTGTGATGAAAGCCGGGATTGGGGATTCGGGATTGGGGATTGGCGAGAGCTACCCCTTCCTGAGCACCCCGCCTTTGCGAATCCCCAATCCCCAATTCCCAATCTCGTGAGCGAAGAATGAGCGAACAAGAACAATTCGACGTCGTCGTCATCGGTGCCGGCCCGGCCGGTTATCACGCTGCGATTCGCGCGGCCCAGCTGGGCATGAAGGTCGCCTGCATCGACGCGGCCATCGGCAAGGATGGCAAGCCTGCACTGGGCGGCACCTGCCTGCGCGTGGGCTGCATTCCGTCCAAGGCGCTGCTGGATTCCTCGCGCCAGTTCTGGAACATGGGCCACCTGTTCGGCGACCACGGCATCAGCTTCAACGACGCCAAGATGGACGTGCCCACCATGATCAGCCGCAAGGACAAGATCGTGAAGCAGTTCACCGGCGGCATCGCGATGCTGTTCAAGGCGAACAAGATCACCCCGTTTTACGGCTTCGGCCAGCTGCTGCCGGGCAACATCGTCAAGGTCGCCCAGCACGAAGGCGGCGAGATCGAGCTCAAGGGCACCAACGTAATCCTGGCGCCGGGTTCGGAATCGATCGAGCTGCCGTTCGCCAAGTTCGAAGGCGACACCATCGTCGACAACGTCGGCGGCCTGGATTTCACCGCCGTTCCCAAGCGTCTGGCAGTGATCGGCGCCGGCGTGATCGGCCTGGAGCTGGGCAGCGTGTGGAAGCGCCTGGGCGCCGAGGTCACCATCCTCGAGGCACTGCCGGACTTCCTGGCGCTGGCTGATGCCGAAGTGGCCAAGACCGCGCTGAAGGAATTCAAGAAGCAGGGTCTGGACATCAAGCTCGGTGCCAAGGTCAGCAAGACCGAGATCACCGGCAGCGGCGATGCCAAGCAGGTGGTGGTCAGCTACACCGACGCTGCCGGCGAGCAGACCCTGACCGTGGACAAGTTGCTGGTGGCCGTGGGCCGCAAGGCCGCGACCAAGAACCTGCTGGCTGAGGGCACCGGCGTCAAGCTCAACGAGCGTGGCCAGATCGAAGTGGACGGGCATTGCCACACCGGCGTCGATGGCGTGTGGGCGATCGGCGACTGCGTGCGCGGCCCGATGCTGGCGCACAAGGGCTTCGAGGAAGGCATCGCGGTGGCCGAGCTGATCGCCGGCCTGCCCGGCCACGTCAACTTCGACACCATCCCGTGGGTCATCTACACCGAGCCGGAGATTGCCTGGGTCGGCAAGACCGAGCAGCAGCTCAAGGCCGAAGGCGTCGCCTACAAGGCCGGCAGCTTCCCGTTCGCGGCGATCGGCCGTGCGGTGGCCATGGGCGAGCCGGCCGGCTTCGTCAAGGTCATCGCCGACGCCGAGACCGACCGTGTGCTGGGCATGCACCTGGTCGGCGTGGGCGTGTCCGAGCTGGTGCACGAAGGCGTGCTGACGATGGAATTCAACGGCTCGGCCGATGACCTGGCCCGCATCTGCCACGCGCACCCGACGCTGTCCGAGGCGGTTCACGATGCCGCGATGGCAGTGAGCAAGCGCGCGATCCATAAGGCTAACTGACCGGGATTGGTGGATTCGGGATTGGGGATTCGCAAGTGCGATTCCCGGTCCCGGCCCTCTCCGGCAATGACATGGCGCCGGGTGAAAACCCGGCGTTATGTTTTTCAAGCCCGGCAAGAACTCAGACAATCAGCGCACCCCTCCGCCGACGGCAGCACGTGCAATCAGCGCAGCGCCACCTCGCTTTTACCAATCCCCAATCCCAACTCCCCAATCCCATGAAAAGCATCTGCGTCTACTGCGGTTCCAATGCCGGCAACAAACCCGCCTACGCCGAGCGTGCCACTGCGTTGGGGCAGCGCATCGCCGAGCAGGGACTGCGGTTGGTGTATGGCGGGGGCAACGTCGGCCTGATGGGCACCGTGGCCAATGCGGTGCTGGCAGCCGGTGGCGAGGTGACCGGCGTGATTCCGCAGCAGCTGGCCGATTGGGAAGTGGCGCACCGTGGGCTGACCACGCTGGAAATCGTCGGCTCCATGCATGCGCGCAAGATGCGCATGTTCGAGCTGTCCGATGCGTTCGTCGCCCTGCCCGGCGGCTTCGGCACCATGGAGGAGATCTTCGAGATGCTGACCTGGCGGCAGCTGGGCATTGGCAACAAGCCCTGTGCGTTCCTGGATATCGAAGACTTCTACGCGCCGCTGATCGGCATGATCGACCGCATGGTGGAAGAACGCTTCCTGCATCCGGACCAGCGCACCGACCTGTGGTACGGCGCCGACATCGAGCAGATGCTGGAGTGGATGCAGCACTACACGCCGGCGCAGGCCTCCAAGTGGATCGACGAGAAGCGCCGCTCCACCCTGGTGTAAAACGGCAGCGCCTGCGCTAATCGCACCCCCGGGGACTGCGCGCGCCCATCGCGCGCCCAGCCCGTCTCAATGCATCATCGAACACCCTCGATCTGCCGGCTTGCAACGGCAGTCACGACGGCCGCAGCGTCCGGCACGACCGGCTCGCATAGAATGGCGACGATGCTCGATACCCTCGCCGCTGACGCGCACCACAGCCTGGACATCAAGCACAGTCGCTTTGTGGCCAATGCTGCGGCACTGGACTCTCCCGCGCAGGCGCTGGAGATCGTGCAGCGCGTGTCCGTCGCCGATGCCACCCACAATTGCTGGGCCTATCGCTACGGGCAGGACTACCGGTCCAGTGACGATGGCGAGCCCAGCGGCACCGCCGGGCGGCCAATCCTCGCGGCCATCGATGGCCAGGGCTACGACCGCGTGGTCGTGGTGGTCACCCGTTGGTATGGCGGCATCAAGCTCGGTGCGGGCGGCCTGGTGCGTGCCTACGGCGGCGCCGCGGCCGAATGCCTGCGGTTGGCGACGCGACAGCCGTTGATTGCGTTGTCGCTGCTCGATCTGCAGTGTCAGTTCGACGACCTGGGCCTGGTGCATGCGGCCTTGAGCGCCTTCCGCGCCGACAAGCTGGATGAACGTTTCGACGCGCAGGGCGCCGCGCTGCGCGTGCAACTGCCTGCCGATCAGCTGGCCAGCTTGAAAACACGCCTGTGCGACGCCACTCGCAACCGTGTCCATCTCTCATCACCGGAAGCCGCATGAACCAGCCAGCCGCCGCCAGGCCCAACCCATTGCGGAAGCTTGGCAGCCTGCGCACCCTGTGGCCGTTCGTGCAGCGCCAGCGTGGCCTGTTCGCCGCCTGGCTGATCGCACTGGCCATTTCCTCGGCCGCCACATTGAGCCTGCCGGCGGCAGTCAAGCAGATGATCGACCATGGGTTTTCCGGCGGCTCGCAGATCAACCACGCCTTCGCGCTGCTGTTCGCCGTGGCGGTGGTGCTGGCGGTGGCAACGGCCGCGCGCTTCTATTTCGTCGCGCTGCTGGGCGAAAAGGTGGTCGCCGATCTGCGCGGCCGCCTGTATGCGCATCTGATCGGGCTGGACGCCGGCTTTCATGATCGCAGCCGCAGTGGCGAGCTGGTCTCGCGGCTGTCGGCCGACAGCGAGCTGCTGCGCGGGGTGATCGGCACCACCATGTCGGTGGCGCTGCGCAGCTCGGTCACGGTGATCGGCAGCATGGTGATGCTGTTCGTCACCAGCCCGCGGCTGGCCGGCTTCACCCTGGTCGGCATTCCGCTGGCGGTGCTGCCGATCGTGCTGGGCGCACGCCGCCTGCAGAAGATCTCGCGCGCCAGCCAGGACCGCGTGGCCGATGCCAACACGCTGGCGGCCGAAACGCTGGGCGCGGTGCGCACCGTGCAGGCGCATGCGCGCGAGCGCTACGAGAGCCAGCGTTTCAGCCAGGCCCTGTTCGCCGCGATCGATACCGCACGGCTGCGTATCCGCACCCAGGCCATGGTCACTGCGGTGGCAATCATGCTGATCTTCGGCGCCATCGTCGGTGTGCTGTGGCTGGGCGCGCACGATGTGATCGCCGGACGCATGACGCCCGGCACGCTGGGACAGTTCGTGCTGTACGCACTGATCGGCGGCGGCTCGGTGGGTGCGCTGGCCGAGGTCTGGAACGAGTTGCAGCGCGCGGCCGGCGGCATGGGCCGGGTCGGCGAATTGCTCGACGAGCAGCCGGCAATCGTCGCGCCGGCCACGCCGCAGCCCTTGCCGCAGCCGCTGCGTGGTGCGATCCATTTCGACCAGGTGGTATTTCATTATCCGCAGCGCCCCGATGCGCCGGCGCTGGACGGCTTCGACCTGCATGTCCATCCGGGCGAAACCGTGGCGCTGGTCGGGCCCTCCGGTGCAGGCAAGAGCACGGTGCTGGCGATGTTGCTGCGCTTCCACGACCCGGTCAGCGGCAGACTGCGCATCGACGAGGTAGACCTGCGCCAGACCGACCCGGTGCTGCTGCGCGAACGGATTGCATTGGTGCCGCAGCAACCCACGCTGTTTGCCGCCAGCGCCGCCGACAACATCCGCTACGGGCGCCTGGACGCCAGCGACGCGGAGGTGCAAGCCGCCGCGGCGGCCGCCGAGGCCGATGGGTTCATCCGCGCCCTGCCGCAGGGCTACGCCAGCGAACTCGGCGAACGCGGCACACGCCTGTCGGGCGGCCAGCAACAGCGTGTGGCGATCGCGCGCGCCCTGCTCAAGGACGCGCCGATCCTGCTGCTGGACGAGGCCACCAGCGCGCTGGATGCGCAGAGCGAACGCGCGGTGCAGCAGGCGCTGGACCGCTTGATGGAAGGCCGCACCACGCTGGTCATCGCCCATCGCCTGGCCACCGTGCTCAAAGCCGACCGCATCGTGGTGATGGAGGCCGGCCGCATCGTCGCGCAGGGCACGCATGCGCAATTGATCGCCGAAGGCGGCCTGTACGCCGAACTGGCGCGGCTGCAGTTCATCGATCAGTGACGCCTGGGTGACACCGGCATGTGCTGTCATGCCGGGGTATCCGCGGCAGCGGCCCGGGCCGACCCTGCGCCCCCACGCGCCCCACCCCTGACGAC
>NZ_QEZG01000020.1:0-408 GCF_003993495.1 Xanthomonas sp. BRIP62418 | reverse complement strand
CTGCGCCAGCTGGTCGAGCGCCCGGCCATTCCGACCCTGGCGATCCAGGATCATCCGGCGATGCCGATCCGCGGCACCATCGAAGGTTTCTACGGCGCGCCATGGTCGATGGCCGACCGCAGCAAGCACATCGCGTTTCTCGCCCGCAGCAAGGCCAATACCTTCATCTACAGCCCCAAGGACGACCCGTACGCGCGCGATCGCTGGCGCGAGGCATATCCGGCCGCGACGCTGAAGGCGCTGGGCAAGCTGGCGGCCACCGCCAGGCGCAACCATGTCGACTTCGTCTATGCGATCTCGCCGGGGCCGTCGGTGTGCTTCTCCGATCCGGCCGATGCCAAGGCGCTGCTGCGCAAGTTCGATGCCTTCCGTGCGCTGGGCGTCCGCAGCTTCTACGTGGCGCTGGAC
>NZ_QEZG01000019.1:0-224692 GCF_003993495.1 Xanthomonas sp. BRIP62418 | reverse complement strand
GGGGGGGAGGGTACGGAGCGATGCCACATGGGAATGCGACCGCAGCAGGCTTCGTCCGTTCCCTCATCCGGCGCTACGCGCCACCTTCTCCCGGCGGGGAGAAGGGTGTCAGCCCGCCTGCCGCGTCACCCCATCAAAACCGGTTGTCGCCATCCAGCAACCTTCCCAGGCCGCCCAGCACCGAGCCTTCGCCGCGTTGCTGTCCACCGGCCTGCGGGGCGGCCTGCAGCATGCGGCCGGCCATGCGCGAGAACGGCAGCGATTGCAGCCACACCTTGCCGGGGCCGGTGAGGGTGGCCAGGAAGACGCCTTCGCCGCCGAAGAACATGCTCTTCAGCCCGGCGACGCGGCGCACGTCCATGTCCACGCCGGCGTGGTAGGCGACCACGCAGCCGGTGTCCACATCGATGCGTTCGCCAGGGCCGAGTTCGCGTTCCACCACGGTGCCGCCGGCATGCACGAAGACCCAGCCATCGCCTTCGAGCTTCTGCATGACGAAACCCTCGCCGCCGAACAGGCCGGTGAGGATCTTGCGTTGAAACGCGATGCCCAACGACACCCCGCGCGCGCCGGCCAGGAAGCTGTCCTTCTGGCAGATCAGTTGCCCGCCATGCTCGGACAGGCGCAGCGCCAGCACCGTGCCCGGATAGGGCGCGGCGAATGCGACCCTGGCCTTGCCGCTGCCTGCATGGGTGAACACCGTGGTGAACATGCTCTCGCCGGTGACCACGCGCTTGCCCGCCGACAGCAGCTTGCCCATCAGCCCGCCGCCGCCGCTCTGGCCGGCATGCGAGCCGTCGCCGAACACGGTGTCCATCTGCACTGCGGCGTCCTTGTACATCAGCGCGCCGGCCTCGGCGATGGCGCTTTCACCCGGGTCCAGCTCGACCTCGACGAACTGCATGTCGTTGCCGACGATGCGGTAGTCGATCTCGTCGGCACGCCCGGCCGCGCCGGTCAGCGGTGGCGGCAGGCTGCCGCCGCCCTGCAGCTCGGCCAGCTGGCGGGCCGGCGTCCAGCCATCGAGTCCGTCGCGCCAGGCCAGCGCGTCGGGCTGGCGCTGGGCATGCGCGCGGGCGCTGGCGTCGTCGAGTGGGCCGATGCGATCGGCCTGTCCGGGAACATGGAAATACCACTGGGCCATCGGAACGACTCCTGATCTGTGCGTGCGCCGAGTCTAAGCGCAGCCGCCGCGACCGCGTCCCGTGTCCAAGGTCATGCCGGGAGGGCGGTCAGGTGTGGTTGCCACCGGGCAGATATCCCACACGTGCCGCTCAGGCCTGCATGCCGCCAGGGCGGTCGTGAGCAGCAATCGCGTTGACGTGGGCCGGAGCGTGGCTGGCGCCTGCCTCCGACAACGCCGTCACGCTGACCGCCGCATTGGCCTCGCGCTTATTCCCCGACCGTCGCCCAATAGCGCTCGCCGTCGCGCTGCACCCGCACCGGGCCGGCGAACACATCCGACAGGCTGGCATCGGTGAGCAGCGCATCGCGCGGACCGTCGGCCACCACGGTGCCGGCCCGCAACAGGATCACCCGCGCGATCTCCGGCACGATCTCCTCGATGTGATGGGTCACCAGGATCAGTGTGATGCCTTGCCGGGCCAGGTGGCGCATGGTGTCGAGCAGGTGCTGGCGCGCCACCAGGTCCAGGCCGGTGGACGGCTCGTCCAGCAGCAGCGCCTGCGGGCGGTTGACCAGTGCGCGCGCGATCAGCACGCGGCGGGTTTCGCCGGCCGACAGTTCGGCGAACTGCCGGTCCAGCAACGGCAGGGCGCGCGCCAGGGCCAATGCCTCACGTGCCCGCGCGCGCATGGCGTCGCTGATCTCGCGATGCGGCGGCACCACATAGCTGGCGAAGAAACCGGACAGCACCGCGCTTTCCACGTCCAGCCCCGGCATGTCGGCCAGGTTGACGCTGAGATCGCCGGTGACGATGCCCAGCTGCGAGCGCAGGCGATCCACCTGCCAACGCGTCTGCCCAAGCACCTTCACCGCCGCCTGGCCATCGGCGCGCACCAGCGGATACAGCTCGCGGGTGATCAGCTTGATGAAGGAGGATTTGCCGCAGCCATTGGGGCCGAGGATGGCGGTGTGCTGCCCCAGCGCGATGCGCAGGCTGAGCGCATGCAGCACACGCACCTGGCCGCGCATCACGCTGGCCTGGTCGAGCTCGATCAACGGGGTGGCGTTCGCAACAGCAGCAGGATCGGTGGACATCTGGGCAGTAACCGTCATACGGGTGACATCAGGCGCAGTGGGGAAAGGAGGCGTGTGAACCGCTTTAGGAATGTAGGGCGCACCCTACGCATCCGAAGGGTGAAGTTTGCCGCCATCGCCCCCATCATGTCTGCATCGACCCAACCCGATGGCGCCGCTGTGGAGATGCCGATGTTGTCCGACCCGATCATCGACGTTCTGACTTCCGGCGTGGCCGGGCTGGGCGTGTGGGGCATGCTGGCGGTGCTGCTGGTGTTCACCCAGCTCACCATCTTCGCGGTGACCCTGTACCTGCATCGCAGCCAGGCCCATCGCGGTGTGGATTTCCATCCGGTGGTGGCGCACTTCTTCCGCTTCTGGACCTGGCTGACCACCTCGATGATCACCCGCGAATGGGTGGCGATCCATCGCAAGCATCACGCCAAGGTCGAGACCGAGGAAGACCCGCACAGCCCGCAGACCAAGGGCATCGGCCAGGTGTTCTGGCGTGGCGTGGAGCTGTACCGCGAAGCGCGCGCGCAGCGTGCCGACATCGAGCAGTACGGCAAGGGCGCACCCACCGACTGGATCGAACGGCATCTGTACACCCCGCATGCCAATGCCGGCCCGATCGCGCTGCTGGTGATCAACGCGGTGCTGTTCGGTTTGCCCGGCATCGCGCTGTGGGCGATCCAGATGGCGTGGATTCCGTTCTGGGCCGCCGGCGTGGTCAACGGCCTGGGGCACTGGTGGGGCTATCGCAATTTCGAATCGGCCGACACCTCCACCAACCTCACGCCGTGGGCGCTGTGGATCGGTGGCGAAGAGCTGCACAACAACCATCATGCGTTCCCGAGTTCGGCGCGGTTCTCGATGCGGCGCTGGGAGCTGGATATCGGCTGGGTCGCCATTCGCGGGCTGCAGGCGATCGGCCTGGCCAAGGTGCTGCGCGTGGCGCCGTCGCTGGACATCCGCCCCAACATCGCCGTGCCCGATGCCGACACGCTCAAGGCCTTGCTCTCGCATCGCTTCCAGGCCATGACCGACTACCAGCGCAATGTGTTCACCCCGGCGCTGCGCGAAGAGGCCGCGGCCACCGGCGCCAAGCTGCGGCAATTGCTGCCGCGGCGCCTGCGCAAGGGCCTGGTCGATGACGGGCGTTGGCTCAAGCCCGATGCGCGTGCGCAATTGCAGCACTGGGTGGCCGAGCGCCCGCGCATGCGCACGCTGGTGGAGTACCGCGCGCGCCTGACCGCCGTGCTGGAGGCGCGCAGCCACGATGCGTCCGAACGGCTCAAGCATCTGCAGCAGTGGTGCCACGAGGCAGAAGCCAGCGGCAATGCCGCCTTGCAGGCCTATGCGGCGCGGCTGAAGGGTTATGCGCTGAGTGGGTCGTGAGCATGGCGGCACGCGGGCTGATGTGCGTGCGCGCCGAGCGCGTGGTCTGGTCATGCGTAGCCTGCTGATGGCCTGTGGTGTGTGCGGGCCGGCCGTGTTCGTGCAGGCCCAGGTGCAGGACAGCCAGCAGTATCTGCAGCGCATGGATACCGATGGCGATGGCCGCGTCGGCCGCGATGAATACCTGGCGTGGATGAGCTACGCCTTCGATCAGCGCGACCTGGACCACGACGGCGTGTTGCAGGGTGACGAACTGCCTGGCCGACGCGGCAAGCCGATCACCCGCGCCGCGCATCGCGCCACGCTGATCGAGCGTTTTGCGCGGCAGGACGCCAACGGCGATGGCTACCTGAGCGCACGCGAATTGCTGGCGCCGCCGCGCTGATGCGCACTTTCGCGCGCGTCTGACGCTGCGTTCGGCAAGCTCGAGCGCATGTTCACTCTCGACCAGGTCAGCCGTCGCTACGGCCAGGCCGTTGCCCTCGACACCGTCTCGCTGCATTTCGCCAGCGGTATCACCACCGCCTTGATCGGCCCCAGCGGCGCCGGCAAGTCCACCGTGCTGCGGATGCTGGTCGGGCTGGAGTGGCCGGACAGCGGCACGGTCGCCTTCGACGGCGCGCCGCTGCAACGCGCCAGCCTGCAGGCGCAGCGCCAGCGCATCGGCTATGTAATCCAGGAAGGCGGGCTGTTTCCGCATCTGGATGCACGCAGCAACGTGGTGTTGCTGGCGCAGACGCTGGGCTGGACCCGGCAGCGCATCGATCAACGCCTGCAGACCTTGTGCGCGCTGTGCCAGTTGCCGCCGGAGCTGTTGGCGCGCTATCCGGCCGAGCTCTCCGGTGGTCAACGCCAGCGCGTGGGATTGATCCGTGCGCTGATGCTGGACCCACCGGCCTTGCTGTTGGACGAGCCGCTGGGCGCGCTCGACCCGATCGTGCGTTACGACCTGCAGGCGCAGATGCGTGCGCTGTTCGCCCAGCTCGGCAAGACCGTGGTGCTGGTGACGCACGATGTTGCCGAAGCGGCCTACCTGGCCGACACCCTGGTACTGATGCGGGCCGGCCAGGTGGTGCAGCAGGGCAGTGCGCGCAGCCTGCTGGAACAGCCGGCCGATCCGTTCGTGCAGCGCTTTCTCACTGCGCAGCGCAGCATCGGCGACGCCGCATGAGCGCGCGCGTGCTGCTCGCCCTTGCATTGCTGATCGGAAGCGTCGGTGCGCAGGCCACGCAGGTGACGATCGGCTCGAAGAACTTCACCGAGGCCGTGCTGCTGGGCGAGATCGCCACCGCCGCCGGGCAGCGCGACGGCGTGGACGTGCAACACCGCGCGCAGCTCGGTGGCACGCGCATCCTGTGGCGTGCGCTGGAGACCGGGCAGATCGACGCGTACGCCGAATACACCGGCACGCTGGCGCAGGAACTGCTGCAGCTGCCCAAGGCCAGCCAGGCCGAACTGCGCGCCGCACTGGACGCGCGCGGGCTGGCGATGACCGATTCGCTCGGCTTCCAGAACACCTATGCCTTCGGCATGCGCGTTGAACGTGCGCAGGCGCTCGGCATCGCCTCGATGTCGGATCTGGCGCGGCATCCATCGCTCACGATCGGCCTGAGCAACGAATTCATGCAGCGCGCCGATGGCTGGCCGGGCGTGCGCGCGGCGTATGCACTGCCGCAGACCGCGACCGGGCTGGATCACGATCTGGCGTATCGCGCGCTGCAGAGCGGGGCGATCGAGGTCACCGATCTGTACAGCACCGATGCGGAAATCCCGTATTACCGGTTGCAGGTGCTGCGCGACGACCGCCATTACTTTCCCGATTACCAGGCGGTGTTCCTGTATCGCAAGGACCTGGCGCAGCGCTCACCGGCGATGCTCACGGCATTGCAGGGGCTGCAGGGGCGCATCGACGAGGCGACCATGCAGCGGCTCAACGCGCAGGTGAAGCTGGAGCGTCAGTCCGAGGCGGCCGTGGCGGCGCAATGGCTGGGCGTTGCGCCGGCATCGGCAGCCGACTCGCGTGTGGCGCGTCTGCTGCGGCATACGCGCGAGCATCTGGCCCTGGTCGGCATCTCGTTGGGCTTTGCCTTGCTGATCGCGTTGCCGCTGGGCGTGCTGGCGGCCCGGCGGCCGCGGCTCGGGCAGGTGGTGCTGTCGTTGACCGGCGTGTTGCAGACCTTGCCGTCGCTGGCAGTGTTCGTCTTCATGATTCCCTTGTTCGGCATTGGCGCCAAACCGGCGATTGCCGCGTTGTTTCTCTACAGCCTGCTGCCGATCGTGCGTAACACGCATGCCGGGCTGACCTCGATCCCGCGCGAGTTGCGCCAGACCGCCGAGGCGATCGGGCTGCCGGCATGGACGCGCCTGTGGCGGGTGGAACTGCCGCTGGCGCGTCGCACCATCGTGGCCGGCATTCAGACCGCGGCGGTGATCAACGTGGGCACCGCCACGCTGGGCGCCTTGATCGGCGCAGGCGGCTACGGCCAGCCGATCCTCACCGGCATCCGCCTGGACGATATCGGCCTGATCCTGGAAGGCGCGATTCCTGCGGCGGTGCTCGCGCTGATCGTGCAGGCGCTGTTCGAAGGCCTGGAGCGCTGGGTCACGCCGCGTGGCTTGCGCCTCAGCCAACGCGCCTGACCACGTAGGAGCGGACCCGGCCGCGACGGGGCCTTATCGAGCGTTGTCAGGCGTTACCGGGATGATGCCATCTTTCGGTCACGCCCCGTCGCGGCCGGGTCCGCTCCTACGGGCGCTGCGTCATGGCTCTGGCAGCGCTGCGATCAGGGCTGAGAGCGCATCACCGGTGACACTCAGGTGCGGTGCGATACGTAGGCGTCCGTGCCGCCGCGTGCAGATCGCCCCGCGTTCGCCGAATGCCGTTGCCACGGCCTCCAGCCGGTGTGCCGGCGGCTGCAGGGCGGTCAGATGCGGCGCGTGCGCGGGCGTGCCCCAGCTGCCCAGCCCGCGTGCCTGCAGCGCCGCATCCCACTGCGCGGTGAGCGCGCCCAGCGCCTGCCCGATGCGCGCCGGGCGCCAGGCAGCGACCTGCTGCAATGCCGCCGTCGCCATGGCAATCCGCAACGGATCGGCAACGCCGCCGGCATCGAAGCGCCGCGCGCCGCCGCGATAGGACGGCGCCTGGGCGACCGGGAATTCCCAACTGCTGCCGGCATCGCGGCCGATCCAGTGCTCCTCGATCGGCACGCCCCGCGCACGCCATTGCGGGGCCACCCATAGCCAGGCCAGTCCCATCGGCCCGAGCAGCCATTTGTGGCCGACGCTGACCACAAAATCCGGCCGCCAGCGCGGCAGCTCGGTGGGCAGCACGCCCAGGCTCTGGCTCAGGTCCAGCACCAGCGCCGCACCGCGTGCGTGTACCGCCGTGCTGATGCGGTCCAGATCGAGCTGTCGTCCATCCAGCCAGTACGCATGCGGCAACGTCACGATGCGCAGCGCCGCGGTGTCGGCAATGGCCTGCAGTACCGCCTCGGTCAGGCCATCGCCACCGGCCGTGGACACCGCCACGATATGTGCACCGACCTCGGCACAGCGGCGTTGCCAGATCAGCAGGTTGGAAGGGAACTGGCCGTCCAGCAGCAACACCGCTTCGCCGCGTTGCAACGGCAGATTGCGTGCGGCGGTCGCCAGGCCGTGTGCGGCCGAGGGCAGCATCGCCACGCCGTCGGCATCGTCGTCGAACAGGCCGGCAGCGAGCGCGCGCAAACGCTCGATGTCCTGCAGCCAGGCATCGAACGGCAGCCGCCACGGCGTGGCCAGTGCATCCACCGCCTGATGCGCAACGGTGTGCACCGCGCGCAGCAGCGGGCCGCGCGAGGCGGCATCCAGATAGATGATGTCGCCAGGCAACGCAAATGCCTGCTGGCGATGTTCCCATGCGACGGGCGCGGGGAGCAGGCTGGACAAAGAAAAAGAGGACATGGCAACAGCTTACCGCTGGCTGCCACGCTGCCGACACGGCGCGTTCACGTGCGGTCCTCAAGCATATGGCGATGTCTGCACTCTCACCTCTGCTGGGCCACCACCAGCAACGGCAGTTGACGCTGCTGGAACGCTACGCGCAGACCCGCGCGCTGAGCGATCGCCTCGCCGCACCCTTGAGCGCTGAAGACGCAATGGTGCAGAGCATGCCCGACGCCAGCCCCAGCAAGTGGCATCTGGCGCATACCACCTGGTTTTTCGAACGCTTCGTGCTGCAGGCCGATCCGGCCTACCGCGTGTTCGACCCGGCCTGGGATTTCCTGTTCAACAGCTACTACCAGAGCGTGGGCCCGATGCATGCGCGCGCGCGCCGCGGGGTGTTGTCGCGGCCGTCTTTGCAGCAGGTGCGCGACTACCGGGCCGCAGTCGATACGCAGATGCAGCAGCGCCTGGGTGATGGGACGTTGGATGCGCAGGCCTGCACCATCGTGCAACTCGGCATCCAGCACGAGCAGCAGCACCAGGAATTGCTGTTGACCGATATCAAGCATGCGCTGTGGAGCAACCCGCTGCAGCCGGCATATCGCGATGCGCCGGCCCCGCCTGCTGCCGTCGCCAGCACGCTGCGCTGGCAGGCGCGCGACGAACAGATCGTTGAGATCGGCGCAGCGGCATGGCCGCAGGCCGACACCTTCGCCTACGACAACGAGTCGCCGCGTCACCGTGTGCTGGTCGGCGCGCATGCGTTGGCGCATCGGGTGGTCAGCAACGCCGAGTTCCAGGCGTTCATCGACGCCGGTGGCTACCGCAGTGCCGGTGCCTGGCTCAGCGATGGCTGGGCGATGGTGCAGGCGCAGGGCTGGCAGCATCCGCTGTATTGGGATGCGGACGGGCGCGAATTCACCCTGGATGGCTGGCGCCCACGCGATGCGCATGCGCCGGTATGCCACCTGAGCCTGTTCGAAGCCGATGCGTTCGCGCGCTGGGCCGGCGCGCGCCTGCCCACCGAAGCCGAGTGGGAACAGGCCGCCACCGGTGTGCCGGTGCAGGGCAATTTCGTCGATAGCGACACCTTGCATCCGCGCGGTGCCGACGCGGTGGATACCGGCCTGCAGCAGTTGTTCGGCGATGTCTGGGAATGGACCGGCAGCGCCTACCTGCCGTATCCCGGCTTTGCGCCGTGGCCCGGGTCGCTGGGCGAATACAACGGCAAGTTCATGAATGCGCAATGGGTGCTGCGCGGTGGCAGCTGTGCCACCCCGGCCAGCCATGTCCGCGCCAGTTACCGCAACTTCTTTCCCTCCGATGCGCGTTGGCAGTTTGCCGGCGTGCGCCTTGCCAAGGATCTGCCTTGAACGCCGCCGCCCACGCCATGCAACGCGCGCACGCCGCGCTGACCGACCTGCGCCCGCAACCGGACGACATCACCGCCGACGCGCTGGCCGGCCTGTCGCAAACGCCCAAGACGCTGCCGTCGAAGTATTTCTACGATGCACGCGGCTCGCAGTTGTTCGAGGCGATCACCCGGCAGCCGGAGTACTACCTGACCGGCACCGAACTGGCGTTGCTGGAGGCAAGCATGCCGGCGATCGCGCAGGCGATCGGCGCCGGCGTGCACGTGGTCGAATACGGCAGCGGCAGCGGTCGCAAGACCGAGTTGCTGCTGCAGGGGCTGCGCGATGTAGTGGCCTACACGCCGCTGGAAATCTCGCGCACCGCCTTGCTCGACAGCACCGCGCGGCTGGCGCAGCAGTTTCCGCAGATCCAGATGCTGCCGGTGTGCACCGACTTCACCAAGCCGCTGCAGCTGCCGCAGGCGCAGCGCCCGGCGCGCCGGCATCTGGTGTTCTTCCCCGGTTCGACATTGGGCAATTTCACCGATGATGCCGCCGTCGAGTTGCTCGATGCGATGCGCCAGACCATGGGCAGCGACGGGTGCGCGCTGATCGGCATCGATCTGGACAAGGATGCCGGCCTGATCGAGGCCGCCTACAACGATGCGGCCGGGGTCACGGCCGAGTTCACCTTGAACCTGCTGGCGCGGCTCAACCGCGAGATCGGCAGCGACTTCGATCTGGACAGCTTCCGCCACCATGCGGTGTATGCGCGCGAACGTGGCCGTATCGAAACCTTCCTGATCAGCCAGCGCGCACAGCGCGTGCAGGTGGGCGGCAAGGAATTCGCGTTTGCCGACGGCGAAGCGATGCAGGTCGAATACAGCTACAAGTACACCGACGCACGCTTTGCCGAACTCGCCGCTGCCGCGGGGTTGAAGGTCACCCACGGCTGGAACGATGCCAAGGACTGGTTCGGCCTGCGCGTGTTGCGTCCGCTCTGATCTCGCGCGCCTGGCGTGCAAGGAATCGACGACGGGCAGATCGCCGCGACCATGCGTGCGCTGTTGGCGCGCCGGCTGCCGCAGCAGTCGATCTGCCCGTCCGAAGTCGCCCGCGCGCTCAGCGGGGACGAGAACCGCTGGCGTGCGCTGATGCCGCAGGTACGTGCCGTTGCTGCCGATCTGGCCCGCAAGGAGGTGGTACGGGTCACCCAGCGCGGCGACGTGGTCGACCTGGGCACGGTGCGTGGCCCGGTCCGTCTGATGCGTGGTCGGCATTTCGAATGACGCGCGCTGCCCTGCGTATGCATGACTGCTGGCGCTCGGCAGACGATGATGCCGAGCGGTGCACCGACAGCGCATCGACCCGGTAGGTGCTGACCGCTGCCGTGCATAAACGCGATGCTGTGCCGCAGCGGCGCCGGCGCGATCTCCCAGCTTCATCACAGGAGCCTGTCGCTACTGCACTGCCGGCAAGCGTCAGCCGATCCGCGCGCAAGGTTCCAGCGCTGCAACGCGGACCTGGCCGCCCTGTCGTCTAGGCTGCCTGCACCACATGCAAGGCCTTGGGATTGCGCCACTGCGCCAGCAGCACGGCTTGGCGTGCCTTGGCTTCCTCCAGGTGCGCGTGCTTGATATGCCCATAGCCACGGATATGCTCGGGAATGCTGGCGATCTGCGCCGCCAGGCCGACGTTGTCGGCATCCAGCCGTTCCAGCAGCGTGTCCACTGTCGCCACGTAATCGGCAATCAGCTGACGCTCGCCACGCCGTTCGGCGCTGTAGCCGAACACATCGAGCTTGCCGCCGCGCAGGAATCTCAGCCGCGCCAACAGCTTGAACGCAGTGAACATCCACGGCCCGTATTCGCGCTTGATCGCATGGCCGTGCGCATCCTTCCTGGCCAACAGCGGCGGTGCCAGGTGGAAGCGCAGCGTGTAGTCGCCTTCGAACTGCTGCTGCAGCCGGCGCTGGAAGTCGCCACGCGTGTACAGGCGCGCCACTTCGTATTCGTCCTTGTAGGCCATCAGCTTGAAGGCATAGCGCGCTACAGCTTCGGTCAAGGCCGTGCTGCCGGGCGCGCGTTGGGCCTCTTGCGCACGCACGCGCTCCACCAGCCCGAGATAGCGCTGCGCGTAGGCAGCGTCTTGATAGTCGGTCAGGAACGCGATGCGCCGCGTAATCGCCTCGTCCAAGGACTGCGCCAGCTGCTCATCGTCAAGCGGATGCACCGGCGCATCGACATCGCCATGCAGCGTGCTGCCATCGGTCCGCGCCAATGCACGCGGCGCGCTCTGTCCGCCGAGATCGTGGTCTTCCCAGCTGCCGGGCGCACGCGCGGCAGGCGTGTCGCCGTGCAGGTGCACAGACGTGTCAGCAGTGGTCAGGCCGGCAGCGCGTTGCACCGCCGGCAGATCCACCGCCGCCAGTCGCCCCCACGCAAACGCCTGCTGGTTCATCGCCACCGCCGCGCCATTGAGCTCGATCGCGCGCATCAAGGCCGCATGCGACAGCGGCACCAGCCCGTGCTGCCAGGCATAGCCGAGCACGAACAGGTTGCTGGCGATCGCATCGCCCAGCAGCGCGGTCGCCAGTTGCGTGGCGTCCAGCAACAGCGGTTCCTGGCCGCCCAGGGCGGTGCGCACGCCGGCGATGATCTCGGCGGCGGGGAACTGCAGATCCGGCTGGGTGGTGAAGTTGCCCGGCATCGCTTCGTAGGTGTTGAGCACCACTTGGGTGCGGCCGTCGCGCACCTTGGACAGGGCCCAGTAATCGTTGACCACCACCATGTCGCAGCCCAGCACCAGGTCCGCTTCGCCGGCGGCGATGCGCACCGCGTGGATATCGGCCGGCCGGCGCGCGATGCGGATATGCGTGGTCACCGCGCCGCCCTTCTGCGCCAGCCCGGTCTGGTCCAGCACCGTGGCACCCTTGCCTTCCAGATGCCCTGCCATGCCGAGCAGCGCACCGATGGTCACCACGCCGGTGCCGCCGACGCCGGTGATCAGGATGTTCCAGGGCTGTTCCAGCGTGGTGCGTTGCGGCGGCGCGGGCAGGTTGTCCAGCAATGCGCTGGCATCGCGCTGCTTGCCCTTGCGCGGTGCACCGCCATGCACGGTGACAAAGCTCGGGCAAAAGCCCGACACGCAGGAATAATCCTTGTTGCAGTTGGATTGGTCGATCTGCCGCTTGCGGCCGAATTCGGTGTCCTTGGGCAACACCGACACGCAGAAACTCTTTTCGCCGCAATCGCCGCAGCCCTCGCACACCAGCGAATTGATCATCACGCGCTTGGGCGGGTCGATCAGCTTGCCGCGCTTGCGGCGGCGGCGCTTTTCGGTGGCGCAGGTCTGGTCGTAGATCAGGATCGACACGCCCTTGATCGTGCGCAGATGCTGCTGCACCGCATCCAGCTCGCTGCGATCGTGAAACGCCACCTCGCTGGGGAAGCGCTCGCGCCGGCGCGTCCATTTGCCGATGTCGTCGCTGACCACGATGATCGCGTGGATGCCTTCGGCGCGCAGCTGGTGCGCGATGTCCGGCACGGTGAGCGTGCCGTCCACCGGCTGGCCGCCGGTCATCGCCACCGCATCGTTGTAGAGGATCTTGTAGGTGATGTTGACGCCGGTGGCCACCGACTGCCGGATCGCCAGCGAGCCGCTGTGGAAATAGGTGCCATCGCCCAGGTTCTGGAACACGTGCGGCGTCTCGGTGAACGGCGCCTGCCCCGACCAGGTGACGCCTTCGCCGCCCATATGGGTGAAGGTGTCGGTGGAGCGGTTCATCCAGGTCACCATGTAATGGCAACCGATCCCGCCCAGCGCACGCGCGCCTTCCGGCACCGCGGTGGAGGTGTTGTGCGGGCAACCGGAGCAGTAATGCGGCACGCGCGGGAACAGCGCACGCGGCAAGGCCATTTCGGCTTCCTTGGTCTCCATCCAGCGCAGCCGTTGTTCGATCGACTCGGTCATCGCGCTGGAGGGCAGCGCAAAGCGCTGGATGCGCTTGCCGATCACTGCCGCGATCGTGGCCGGGGTCAGCTCGCCAGTGGAGGGCAGGATCCATTCGCCCTGCTCGTCGTACTTGCCGACGATGCTCGGCCGCGCACCGGCGCTGGCCGGCCAGTTGTAGAACAGCTCCTTCATCTGGCGCTCGATGAAGGCCTTCTTCTCCTCCACCACCACGATGTCGTCGAGCCCGCGCGCAAACGCGCTGATGCCCACCGGCTCCAGCGGCCAGGTCATGCCGACCTTGTACACGCGGATGCCGATCTGCGCGCAGGCCTGCGCATCCAGGCCCAGGTATTCCAGCGCCTGCAGCACGTCCAGATAGCTCTTGCCGGTGGTGACGATGCCCAGCCGCGCATGCGGCGAATCCAGCACCACTTTGTCGATCCGGTTGGCGCGTGCGAAGGCCTGTGCGGCGGCGATCGCATAGCGATGCAGGCGCATTTCCTGGTCCACCGGCGGGTCCGGCCAGCGAATGCTCAAGCCACCCGGCGGCAGCGCGAAGTCCTCCGGCAGCACGATGCTGCGTGCGAACGGATCCACGTCCACCGAGGCGGAAGATTCCACCGTCTCGGCGATGGTCTTGAAGCCGACCCAGCGCCCGGTATAGCGGCTCATCGCCCAGCCGAGCAGGCCCATGTCCAGGATGTCCTGCACCCCGGCCGGGTTGAGGATCGGCATCATCGCGCTGACGAATTCCTCTTCCGAGCCGTGCGGCAGGGTCGAGCTGCGGCAGGCATGGTCGTCGGCGGCCAGTGCCAGCACGCCGCCATGCGGCGAGGTACCGGCGGCGTTGCCGTGCTTGAACACATCGCCGCTGCGATCCACGCCCGGGCCCTTGCCGTACCACATGCCGTAGACGCCCTGCACCTTGGCGCCGGGGAACAGGTTGGTCTGCTGGGTGCCCCAGACCATGGTGGCGGCCAGGTCTTCGTTGAGGCCAGGGGTGAAGGTCACCCTGGCCGCGTCCAGATGCTTGCGCGCACGCCACAGTTCCAGATCGAAGCCGCCCAGCGGGCTGCCGCGATAGCCGCTGACAAAGCCGGCAGTGGCAAGGCCGGCGGCATCATCGCGCAGGCGTTGCATCAACGGCAGCCGTACCAGTGCCTGCACGCCGGACAAGTAGATGCGCCCGTCGGCGCGCGTGTACTTGTGCTCCAGCGTGTAATCCGCATCGACCTGGCCGAGCTCCGGCGTGTTGGCAGCGTCGGGAGAAGAGAGTGCAGCGGTACTGGTCATGGCGTGCCCGGAAAGGGTGGCTGGGACCCGGCGCGTGTCATCCGAAACCGGATGACACGCCCGACGGATTCCAAAACGGCGGCCCAAAGTGTAGCAGTCGCCTTTCACGCTCCCGTTGCATGCGGATGCGCAGCCGCCGCGCTGCGGTTACGATGGGAACGGGAAGGGTCGTTTGCTGTCAGGGGATAAAGCCAGTGAAAAGGAAATACGCATGGGCCGCGATGTTGGCCTTGCTCGGGGGCGTGTGGTCGATGGCGCAGGCGCAGAACCTGCCCAAGCCCAAGGAGTTCTATTTCGACGAAGATCGCGGCACCACCAAGCCGGTGGTGGCCGTGCAGGGGCAGGGCGATGCAGTGATCGACCGTTTGGCGGCGATGGTGCAGCGTGACGCCCGCGCTGCCGAACCGCGCGCGCAGCTGGCGTCGCTGGCCTATGCGGGGGGACGCACGCAGTTGGGCGACGAGCTCTATCAGGGCGCCCTGGGGCTGGTCTCCAGTGGCAGCCAGCAGTACCGCGCCATCACCTGGAACTACGGCTGGGATCTGTTGCGCGCCGACCAGGCCGACAAGGCCTTGCAGCAGTGGGCCACCCTGGCCAACGGCCGCCCGGCCGCGCCGGCCTGGCTGCCGACCACTGCGGCATTGGCGCTATGGCGCACCGGGCGCAAGCAGGAAGCGGTCGAGTGGTATGCCGCCGCCGTGCGCACCTGGCCGGATCGCTGGAGCAGCACCGCCGGCTACGCCACCCTGCTGCCGGACTGGCGCGAGGCCGAACGCGCCACGCTGGCCGAGGTCTTTGCCGCATGGCAGGCGAACCCGCCGGCATTTCCGTAACTCGGCGGGATGCTGCGGAAAGCCCTTGCAGCGCGCCGCGGTGCATCAGCGCTTACGTGGCTTTGCGGCCGTCAATAGCAGGCCAACGCGACTTGCGACTGGCCTGTGCGTGTAGGTCAGCTGTAGAGCGGATGGGCTGCGACTTGGCTGCAGGGCCCTTGCCCGCCCACCATCGCGGGACACGCCGCAAGTACGTCCTTGTAGGCTCTTACGCGGCATCCATGCCGCGTAAGGTCCCGCGACGGTGAGCGGGCAAGGACCAGTCGAGAGGGTCGGTCTTTTGAGGCAGTCGTCCGTGCGATGGCTCAATCGTAGAGCGGTTGATCTGCGGCTTTGCTGCAGGGCCCTTGCCCGCCCACCATCGCAGGACACGCCGCAAGTACGTCCTTGTAGGCTCTTACGCGGCATCCATGCCGCGTAAGGTCCCGCGACGGTGGGGGGCAAGGACCAGTCGAGATGGTCGGTGCACATGGTTAAGAGTAGTGCGTGATTCGCGTTGTTCGATAGTGATGGGCCGGATCCTAGAAGCGGCAAGCCTCGACATGCCTGTCGCCAGGCGTTGAGCGAACGATCTGCGCCACGCATAGGCATGCTCGTCGATTTAGCCCGTCGTCGATCCAGCCCGTCGCTGATCAAGGCACGACACGCCCACTATGCGATGCTGAGTGCCGCTTTCCCACGGACCTGACCACGCCATGGCGGTGGATGCATTTGCGTTGATTCTGGCGATGCTGGGGCTCGGCCTGCTGTTCGCGCGCCTGCGGGTGTTGCCGGACAACAGCGCCGATGTGCTCAATCGCATCGTGTTGTACATCTGCCTGCCGGCTTCGGTGCTGACCTATGTGCCGCGTCTGCATCTGGATGCCTCGCTCGGTGGCGTGATCGCCACGCCGTGGCTGCTGACCGCACTCATCGTGCCGCTGCTGTGGGGCTGCAGCCGGCTGTTGCGGTTCAAGCGCGAGGAATACGCCGCGCTGCTGATGTGCGTGGTGTTCACCAATTCCAGCTTCATCGGCTTTCCGATGGTGCGCGCGTTGATCGGCGATCACGCCCTGCCGTATGCGGTGGTCTACGACCAGTTCGGCACCTTCGTGCTGCTGTCCACGTTCGGGCTGTACGTGCTGGCCCGCTACAGCGGCGACACGCCGCCGACTGCGAAGCTGATCCTGGTGCGCGTGCTGCGGTTTCCGCCGCTGTGGGCGTTGCTGTTCGCGCTGACGGTGATGCCGGAACAGCCGCCGGCCTGGATCGGCTCGGGCTTGAAGAGCCTGGCCGACGCGATGCTGCCGCTGGTGATGCTGGCAGTGGGCTTCTCGCTGCAGTTGCGCCTGCCTGCAGACGAACTCAAACCCTTGGCCGTCGGCCTGGTCTTCAAGCTGGCCGTGATGCCGGTGCTGGCATTGCCGCTGTCCTGGGCGCTCGGCCTGCATGGCGCGATGCTGCAGACCAACGTGCTCGAATCGGCCATGCCCACCATGATCACCGCCGCCGCGCTGGCCATCTCGCACCGGCTGGCGCCGCGCCTGGCCGCGGCGATGGTCGGCTACAGCATCCTGCTGTCGCTGCTGACCCTGCCGGCATGGGCCTGGCTGTTGGCGCGCCTGGCCGCTTGATGCGGCGTACCCCGTGTGAAATGCTGGCGCGCGCCATTGCGCGCGCCACACGGACAGGAGCAACACATGCACGGATATCGCTTGATCACCACTGCGCTGCTATGGCTTGGCGGCGTCTTCGCGGCGCAGTCCGCCCTGGCGGCATCGCCCGCCACCCCCCCGGTTCCGGCGGATGATCCGCTGATGACTCACTGGGTGAGCCAGGTCGGCCAGACCATGCAGGCACGCCTGCGCAGCATGGCGGCCAGCGGCGAGCCCAGGCAGCTGTATCTGGCCGGTCTGCTGTGGATCGATGCCGAGGACGAGGCAGTGTCGGCCGCAGACGGAGGCTATGCACCCATCCAGCGCGCCTGGCTGCAGCGTGCCCTGGACGCGCGGCCGCGCGACCGGTTGGTGGCGCGGATGGAAGCGGTCGGTTGTGCCCCAGGATTGCGCTGCGACCCAGGCGCCGCGCGGGCGTTCCTGGAGCAGACCGATGCCGGCAATGCCGCCGTGCATCTGCGCGCCTATGCGGCTGCACAGCGCCGCGGCGACCAGGCGGCCGCCGAACGCGCCTGGCAGGCGGCCGTGCAGTCCGATCATTTCGACAGCGGTGTGCTGGAGCTGGGCCAGGCCCTTTATGCCGTCTACGACGGCGTGCAATGGCCATCGCTGGCCTCGGTCAGCTTGCGCGAGAAACTCGACGCCCAGGGGTTTCCGTCCACGGGCGCCGGCATGGCGGCGATGTTCGTGATGGGTACCTGGTCTGCACATGCACTCCCCGCGCTCGGCGATCTGATGCGGCGCTGCAACCCCGGTGCCACCACGCCTGCGTTACGCGACGAGTGCATGGTCGTGCTGAACAACGTGGCCAACGACGAGTCCACCCTGACCACGGCCGTGATCGGCACCAAGGGCATGGCCGCACTGAGCAGCGGCGCCGACGCCACCCGCTGGCAGGCGCGGATGCGGGAGCTGCAGTGGCTGCAGCAGCAACAGCAGCGCAGCGCACCCTCGGTCGATGCGCAGGTTGCCGCACTGGATGCGATCCTGACGCAGGGCGAAGTGCCGGCGTTGCGCGCGCGCCTGCAGCATCAAGGCCTTGCCGCGCAACCGCCGGCGGACTGGCAGCCCGGCGCCGCGAGCAGCCAGATCCGCTGATCCGCTGATCCGCGTGGTCGTTGCACGGGGCAGCGGCCATGTGCCGGGGCCGATGTTGCAGCGCGATGGCGCCTGCCGAGGGACGTTTAACGCCTTTCGACTACTTCCTCACTTCGTCGCGGTGTACGCTGCTGGCTTGCTCCCGGAAGCGAGGCGTGCATGAAGACAGTCCTGGTGGCCGCCTCCAAAGGCGGCGTCGGCAAGACCACGATCGCCACCAATCTGGCCGCACATGCGGCCCTGCAGGGCCAGCGCACCGTGCTGGCCGACGCCGATCCGCAAGGCTCGTCCACGCGTTGGGCGCAGCGTCGCGCCAGCCTGGAAAGTGCGGTGCTGCCGATTGATGCCACCCGCCGTCGCAACTGGCAGGCCGCTGTGCCCGACGGCACCGACCAGCTGATCATCGATGCCCCGGCCGGTGCAATGGCCGATGATCTGAGCGGCTTCCTCGACCACGTCGACGCCATCGTGGTGCCGGTGCTGTCCTCGGCGCTGGATATCGAAGCGGTGGTCGGCTTCCTCAACACGCTGGCCAAGGTGCCGCGCGTGCATCAGCGCAAGCTGCCGGTGGGCCTGGTGCTCAACCGCGCCCGCCCCTGGACCCAGACCTCGCAGCAAGCTGCCGAGATGATCGGCGCCTGGCCCTATCCCCTGGTGTCCCAACTGCGCGACACCCAGGCCTATGTGGTCATGGCCGGGCTGGGACGCAGCCTGTTCGATTACCGCTCGGCGCAGGTGCGCGACCATCAACAGGATTGGGAGCCGCTGTTCAAGTGGCTCAAGAAATCCTAGACCGGAGTGTTTTCATGCGCGAACTGATACTGCTGCGACACGCCCACGCCGAGCCGGCCGATACCGGCCAGGCCGATCTGGACCGCCCGCTGTCCCCGCACGGCATCGCCGAGGCCGAATCGGCCGGCCGCTGGCTGCGCGAGCAGCGCCTGGTGCCCGACCGCGTGCTGTGCTCGCCGGCGCGGCGTGCGCGCGAGACGCTGGAAGCGGTGCTGGAGCTCACCGGTTATATCGAACAACGCCTGGACGAACGGATCTACGACGCCACGCCCGGGACCCTGGCCAGCCTGGTGGACGAACACCGCGATGCCGAGCGGCTGCTGCTGGTCGGCCACAACCCGGGCCTGGAACGGCTGGCGGCGCTGATGCACAGCGGCCAGACCGGCGACTACCGCGGCATGCCGACCGCCGCGATCGCCCTGCTGGCATTGCCACTAGACGCGGCCATCGAACCAGGCATCGCCCGCCTGACCGCCTTCTGGTGGCCTTGATCCGTGCCATCGTCGCTGCGCTGGTTTGCCTGGCTCGCGCTCTGGGTCGCTCTTCCCTGCGTGGCGCAGCAGAAGCTGCATTCCATCGATCCGGTGCAATCGCGCTTCGGGTTCGAGATCAGGACGCGCTTCGGCATGAAGATCGAGGGGTTCTTCCCGCGCTTTCGCGGTGAACTGGCGGAATTGCCGGACGGACGCCAGCAGGTGCGTTTCCGCCTGGATGCCACGCAGGTGGAAATTCCCGGCAAGGATCGCTACACCGCGTGGATGCGCGGCGAGGATTTTTTCGACGTCGCGCAGTATCCGGTGGTGGAATTCGAGTCGCGTCCCTACGCCGAGGAGGTGGTGAAGAAGGGCGGTGACATCACCGGCAACCTGACCATTCGCGGAATCACCCACGTCGAGACCCTGCATGTGGTGCCGGCTGAATGCGCGCGGCCGGGCTATGATTGCGATGTGATCAGTCGAGGTACGGTCCTGCGTGGACGTTACGGAATGAATGCGTGGCAGATGGCCCTGGGCGACAGGGTGACGTTCATTCTGCGTGGGCGGCTGCAGGAGGCGCGGCGCCCGTGAGGTTCCTGTTGAGGGTGATTGTGCTGGCAACGCTGTTGCTCGGCACCGGATGTGCCGGCCTGTCACAAATCGAGCGCAACCGTGCCGCCGGGGTGGCCGCCGCCGCCCGCAGCACCGTTGTCAGCTGCACGCAGGCCAATCGTTGCGCCCAGCCCTCGCCGCTGCGCGCGCTGGGTGGCGAGGCGATCACCGCCTCCACGCCGGCCGCGCCGCGGCATTACGCCACCATCGTCGACCATGGCGAAGAATCGCTGGTGGCGCGGCTCAACCTGATCCGCAGTGCCACCCGCAGCATCGACCTGCAGACCTACATCTTCGACAAGGACGACAGCGCGCGCATGGTGCTGGATGCGCTGACCGATGCGGCGCAGCGCGGGGTCAAGGTGCGCATCCTGATCGATCAGCTCTCGGCGATTGCCGATCTGCAGATTCTCGGTGCACTGGCCAGCACCCATGAAAACCTGCAGCTACGCATCTACAACCCGACCTTCGGCAAGGTCAAGCTCAATTACTTCGACTATGCCGGCAGCGTGGTGTGCTGCTTCCGTCGCTTCAACCAGCGCATGCACAACAAGCTGCTGGTGGTGGACGACGTGCTCGGCGTGGTTGGCGGGCGCAATTACCAGGACGACTATTACGACTGGGACAGCGAGTACAACTTCCGCGACCGCGACGTGATCCTGGCCGGGCCGGAAGTGCGTGCGATGGCGGCCAACTTCGACGCGTTCTGGCACGCGCGCCGCAGCGTGCCGGCCGAGCGTCTGAACGATGTCGGTCGCCTGTTGCTGGAACAGGGCGCACCGAAGATGCCGCCAGCCACGTTCCGCCGCCCCGAGCGGGTGGAACGGGTCGACCAGGAGGCGCGCGATCCGCAGTTCGTGCGCGAGGCGTTCGTGGCCCCGGCCATGCCGGTGCAGCGCGTGCTGTATGTGGCCGACCTGCCGCAGAAGCACCGCAAGGAACACACCGCCAAGGCGGTATCCACCGCGCCCGAGCTGGACGGCCTGATCGCCAACGCGCAGCAGGAAGTGCTGCTGCAGACGCCCTACCTGGTGCTGTCCGACCAGGCCCAGGCAATCTTCCGCGCACTGCGCCAGCGCCCGCAGCCGCCACGCATCGTGGTGTCCACCAACAGCCTGGCCGCCACCGACAACCCGATCGTGTATGCGCTGTCGTACAAGTTCAAACGCCGCAACATGCGCGAGCTGGGCTTCAACGTCTACGAGTTCAAGCCGTTCCCGCTGAATGCACCGGTGGACTACGCCAACCTGGTGCCCGATCCGTTCAACCCCGATGCAGCCGAGCCGGCCGACGACGATAGTCGCGTCAATCGGGTGATCGGCGGCAGTGCGGCCGGCAATGCGATGCGGGGCAGTGGCGGTGGTGGTGGCACGGCCGGCAGCGCAATCCGCGGCAGCGGGGGCGGCGCGGGCCGCGTGCCCGGCGGCAGCGAGGTCGATCGGCGCGTGCTGCGCACCGAGACGCGGCCGTCGTTCCTGGGCACGCGCGCGGTCAACAAGCCGCTGCCGGTGACCCGTGCCGGTGCGCGCATGGGCCTGCATGCCAAGTCCTTGGTGGTGGACCGCCGCATCGGCGTGATCGGCACGCACAACTTCGATCCGCGCAGCGAGAACTACAACACCGAAGCGGCGGTGGTGATCGACGATGCGCGCTTTGCGCAGGCGCTGGCGGCCAGCATCGCGCGCGACATGGCGCCGGAAAACGCCTGGACCGTGGCCCCGCGCGAAAAGCCGCCGGTGCTGAGCGGGTTGAACTACAGCGTGGGCAAGGTGTCCGAAGCCTTGCCGGTGCTGGATTTCTGGCCCTGGCGCTACGCCACCAACTACGAGTTCCAGCCGGGGCCGGGTTGCCCGTTCCCGCTCAAGCGCCAGGACCCGCAGTTCCGGAAGTGCTATGTGGCGGTAGGCGATTTCCCCGAGGTCAACGTCGGCCCGAAGTGGCTGCTGGTACGGATGCTGACCGCCTTCGGTGCGGGACTGGTGCCGATCCTCTGATCGCAGCGGCGCCGGTCCCGGCGCCGGCATCGAGACGGCGCGTGGCAACCGGTGCATCGTGGCGTGCCGCACCGCTGCAATGGCGCGGTGCGCTGACGTAGATGGGCGGCGCGCCGCACACCGCCATCAGCTGAAAGTCGCCGTCGCAACTCGGCTCGTAGCGCCAGCCAAGGGCAGTTGCATCCAACCCCCGCGCCGCGGATGCTTTCCCGATTCCCGATTCCCGATTCCCGATTCCCGATTCCCGATTCCCGATTCCCGATTCCCGATTCCCGATTCCCCAATCCCCAACCTATGACCTTCCGCGAACCCGTCGACCTGGCCGCCCTCAACGCCTCCAGCCGCGACACCTTGATCGAACATCTGGGCATCGTGTTCACCGATGCCGGCGACGACTGGCTGCGCGCCACCATGCCGGTGGATGCGCGCACCAGGCAGCCGTACGGCCTGCTGCATGGCGGTGCGTCGGTGGTGCTGGCCGAAACCCTGGGCAGCAGCGCCGGCAACCTGTGCGTGGACATGACCACCCGGATGTGCGTCGGGCTGGAGATCAATGCCAACCATCTGCGCGCCGCCACCGATGGCCTGGTCACCGGCACCGCGCGCGCGGTGCATGTGGGGCGCAGCACCCAGGTCTGGGACATCACCATCGACAATCCGGCCGGCAAGCGCGTGTGCGTGTCACGGCTGACCCTGGCCGTGGTGCCACGCAGCAATGGCTGAGCACGCCGTGCAAGTGCATGGGTGGAACAGCGCCACCCGCCGCGGGCACTGCGCGCAGGCCACGCTGCTGTCACAATAGTTGCGCTTCCTTCCCCTGGTACCGGTCCCGTTCCGTCAATGAGCGAGTCATCCCTGGACGCCACGCGCGACGCTGGCGGCGTGCTGCGTTGGTTCCGGTACCTGTATCGGGTGCCGCTGTTGCTGCTGCATCTGAGCATCTGCCTGCCGATCACCATGCTGTGCGTGGTGGCGCCGCCGCTGGCGCGCATCCGCACCGGCCCCGACGACACCCTGGACGAGCTGATGATCCGTTGGTGGCAGGGCAACCTGATGCGCGTGTTCGGCTTCCGCCTGCGTCGCTTCGGCACCCCGCTGCCGGGCGCGACCCTGTTCGTGGCCAATCACGTCAGCTGGGTCGACATCTCGATGCTGCACAGCCAGCGCGTGATGGGCTTCGTGGCCAAGCGCGAGATCGCCGGTTGGCCGCTGGTGGGCTGGCTGGCGACCAAGGGCCAGACCATCTTCCACCAGCGCGGCAATACCGAGTCGCTGGGCGGCGTGCTGCAGGAAATGCTGCAGCGCCTGCGCAGCGGCAAGCCGGTGGGCGTGTTCCCCGAAGGCCGCACCCGTGGCGGTACCGAGGTCGGCCCGTTCCATGCGCGCATCTTCCAGGCCGCGGTCGAGGCCGGCGTGCCGGTGCAGCCGGTGGCCCTGCGTTACGGAGAGCGCGGCAATGCGCAGGCCGTGGTGGCGTTCGGCGAGCGCGAGAGTTTCTTCGCCAATATCGTGCGCCTGCTCGGCGAGCCGTCGCGGCTGGCCGAGGTGCATTTTCTCGAGCCGATCGGTGCGCTGGATATCGACGGACGTCGCCGCCTGGCCGATACCTCGCGGCAACGCATCATCGCGGCGATGGAGTCCTGAGCCGACGATGCAAGCGCGCATCCTCCATGCGGCCGGCACCCCCTTGTCCGGCCCGATGAGCGCATGAACGCCTCCGACTATCTGCCGCCGCGCTGGCTGCGCAATCCGCATGTGCAGTCGGTGCTGGGCAGCAGTGCCTTGCGTCGGCTCCGCAGCCGCCAGCTCTTGGCCGCCAGCGGTGCGGTCACCAGCGAACACATTCTCGACGGCGGCGATGGCGTGCGCCTGCAGGGCTGGATGAGCATCCCGCCCGGCGATGCCCCCGTGCGCGGCACGGTGCTGCTGCTGCATGGCTGGGAAGGCAGCGCCGATTCCAACTACATGCGCCTGACCGCCGCGCGCCTGCTTGGCCTGGGCTATCAGGTATTCCGGCTGAATTTCCGCGACCACGGCGGCACGCACCACCTCAACGTGGACCTGTTTCACTCCGACCGCATCGAGGAAGTGGTCAATGCTGCGGGCGATCTGTGGCGGCGGTTTCCCGCGCCGCAGCTGCTGGCGGCGGGCTATTCGCTGGGCGGCAATTTCGCGTTGCGGCTGGCGCTGCGTGCACCGGCGGCCGGCCTGCCGCTGGCGCGCGTGGCGGCGGTATGCCCGCTGCTGGACCCGGCAGCGACGATGCTGCAGCTGGAAAAAGGCCCGCAGTTCTACGACTGGTATTTCCGCCGCAAGTGGCGCGAGTCGCTGCTGCGCAAGCGCAAGCTGTTCCCCGATCAGCATGGCTATGACGACGCCACCCTGGCGCTGGACATGCGCGGGCTGATGGCCTGGCTGGCCGAACAGCACACCGGGCATGGCTCGCTGGAAGCGTATTTCGACAGTTATTCGATCGCCGGCGAGCGCCTGGCCGGCCTGCAGGTGCCGGTGGACATCCTGATGGCCGAGGACGATCCGGTCATTCCGTTCGAGGATTTCGCCGCCTGGCAGTTGCCGGCGCACGCACGGCTGGAAATCGCACGCTGGGGCGGCCACTGCGGCTTTCTGGAAAACGCCCGCGGCGACGGATTCGCCGAGCGCTGGGTGGCCGAGCGGCTGGCCGCGCAGGTGTAAGTCGGCGCCACCCCGCGCATCGTTACAATAGGCGTTTGTCCTGGACACGCCCACCGCCATGCAAGACGCCATTCTTCAAGCCCTGCGCCGCAATGCGGCCGACGATGCGGTGGCGCTGGCCCGCGAGTGGGTCCTCGGCGCGCCCGAGAGCGCCGCCGCGCATCGCTGGCTCGGCCTGGCCCTGCAGCAGCAGGGGCAACCGGCGCTGGCGCTGGCCAGCATCGAAACCGCGCTGACGCTGACGCCGGAAGATGCCGACCTGCATCTGCTGCGCGCCGGGCTGCTGCTGGCCACGCGCGCGCTGTCTGCGGCGGACGACGCGTTGTCGCGTACCACCGCGCTCGACCCCAACCAGTTCAATGCCTACGTGATGCAGGCGCATCTGGCGGTGGCGCGTGGCGATCTGGACGAGGCGCAGCGGCTGAGCCGCACCGCCGCGCGGCTGGCGCCCGAGCACCCGCAGTTGCTGGCCGTCGATGGCGTGGTGGAGCTGCGCCGCGGCCAGGGCGATCGCGCACTGTCGCTGCTGACCCGCGCCGCCGAGCAACTGCCGGATGACCCGCGGGTGATGTTCGCGCTGGGCTTTGCGTATCTGCAGAAGGAACACTTCGCATTTGCCGAGCGCGCCTTCGAGCGCGTGGTCGAGCTCAACCCGCCGGGCACCGCGCTGCGCGCCTTCATCGCCCAGCTGGCCCAGCGCCAGGGCCGCCTGGACGATGCGCTGGCCGCGATGCAGGGCGTGTTCGCCCAGCCCGGCGGCGACATCCCGGCCATGCGCCGGCTCGCCGGCGAGATGGAACTGCAGGCCGGCCGCCCCGACCAGGCCGCCGCGCACCTGCGCCTGGCGCTGGCCCATTGGCCGGCCGACCGGCGCACCTTGCACGCCTTGCTGACCGCCTGGGAGCGGTTGGGCGCGGTGGACGATGCACGCGACACCCTGGACGCGGCGCTGGCCACCTCGGCCACGGCGCACGACCTGTGGCTGGCACGGCTGGCGGTGGAGCCGGTCGGCGGGCCGCAGGCGCAGGCGGTGATCGAGCGCTGGCTGCTGGCCATGCCCGAGCATCTGCCGGCGCTGGAAGCGCTGATGCGCGTGCACGACATGCAGGGCCATGCCGAACAGGCCGAAATGGTGGCCCGCCAGATCGTGGCGGTGGAGCCGGGCCGCATCAGCGGCGAGCAGCGCATCGTCGAAGCCCTGCTTGAGCGCGACCCACCGGCGGCGATCGCCTGCGTGCAGTCGCTGATCGACTCGCTGCCCGCGCCCCAGCAGACCGTGCTGCGGCCGTGGCTGGGCAATGTGCAGGACCGCGCCGGCCAGCCCGACGCCGCCGTGGCCACCTGGATGCAGTTCCAGCGCGAGCAGGCCCAGCACCGCCTGCCGTTGCCGCCGCAGGCCGCCAGACAGCCGATGCAGTGGCCGGACATCGGGACCATCCCCGAGATCGTGACGGCACGGCCGCTGTTCGTCTTTGGCACGCCCGGCTCGCATGTCGAACGCCTGATCGCGGTGATGGGCGCGGCCACCCCGCTGGTGCGCGACGACCGGTATGGCACCACGCCGCCGTCCGATGCGCTGCAGAGCTACCGCACGGTCGAGCAGCTGGCCTCCGGCGAGCTGGCGCCGATGGCATTGGTGGAAGGCTGGAAGGCGCAGCTGCCGCGGCGCGGCATCGACGACGGCAACGTCATCGACTGGCTGCTGTGGTGGGACAACACCCTGCTGACCGCGCTGCGCCCGCATCTGCCCGAAGGCCGGCTGGCGATCGCGCTGCGCGACCCGCGCGACATGCTGCTGGACTGGCTGTCGGCCGGCGCGCCGGCACCGCTGGCCGTGCAATCGCCGCAGCAGGCCGCCGACTGGCTGCTGGCGGCGCTGGAACAGCTCGCCGTGCTGCACGAGCGCGACCTGTATCCGCACCGGATCATCCGCCTGGACGGCATCGAGAGCGACCCGCAAGGCATCTCCACCGCGCTGGAACAGGCGTTCGGCCTGCGCTTCCCGCTGGTCGAACCGCGCGGCCCGGCGCGCCTGGCCGCGGGGCGCTGGCGCAGCTACCGCAACGTGCTTGGCGCGCAATTCGATCTGCTGACGCCGATCGCGGTGCGCCTCGGCTACCCGCAGGACTGAGCGCCGCCCGCGGCAGCTCGCACACCCGTAGGAGCGGCCCTGGCCGCGACGGGGCGTTACAGGGAATGCCTCCGCACCGATGAGGCGTTTCCGATAAAGCCCCGTCGCGGCCAGGTCCGCTCCTACGGGGCTGGGTATCGACTGGATATCGCGCTTCTTGTCGGGGCGCGGGGAGGGTGCGCCAAGCAGCACGCGCACGCCGCAGCTGGCGCCGGCGACCGCAGTGTTCGGCGGTGTGATGCACCGGCAGCGATAAACCCGGCCGCGCGCACCAGAGGGTTCCATGGCGATGGCTTCCTCTGCGACGCGGACCCAGGCACCCTGGTCGGCCTCATTCCCGCGGAGACTCCTGCATGCGCCTGACCAGCAACAGCATCGAAAACGGCAAGCCGATCGCGGTGGAATTTGCCGCCGGAACGCCCGAGGGCTTTGCGCCCAACCGCAACCCGCACCTGGCCTGGAGCGAAGTGCCGGCCGGCACGCGCTCGTTCGCGCTGCTGTGCCTGGACCCGGATGTGCCGACCGTGCCGGAAACCGTGGGCCGCGACGAAGTGCAGATCCCGGTCGATCAGCCACGCACCGATTTTGTGCATTGGGCGATGGCCGATATCCCCGCCGACGTGCATGCGATCGCCGCGGGCAGCTGCAGCGACGGCTTCGTGCCCAAGGGCAAGCAGCAGCCGGCCGGCCCGGATGGGGCGCGCCAGGGCCTGAATTCGTATACCCAGTGGTTTGCCGGCAATGCCGACATGGCCGGCAATTACCTGGGCTACGACGGCCCGTACCCGCCGTTCAACGACCTGCGGGTGCACCGCTATTTCTTCCGCGTGTTCGCGCTGGACGTAGCGCAGCTCAGCCTGCCTGAGACCTTCACCGCCGCCGATGTGCTGTCGGCAATCCAGGGCCACGTACTGGCCGAGGCAGCCCTGCATGGCACCTACACGTTGAATCCGGCGCTGCGCTAAGCGCAGATCACCACCACTGCACGGCCACCAGGCCGCGCGGTGGTGGTGACAGGGAAGCTGCAAGCGCCGCAACCGTGATGTCAGGGCGATCAGCACGTGGGTCACCCGGGCGCCTCAAGCAGAGCAGGCTGTCGCTTCCGAAGCGCCATTGCATAACGGTCACGCAACACTTCGCCGCTTCCCGCTTCCCGCTTCCCGCTTCCGATCCTGCTCCCAATTCCCAAACTACCCACTCGCCTCGATCATCTGCTCCAGCACGTACACCGGCGCAGCGTCCGTGCCCGCGGCGGCCGGGTAGCGGGTGACGCGCAGCAGGGTACGGATGCCCGCCTCGTGCTCGAAGCCTTCGATGCTGCCATCGAAGGGCTGCCAGGCGCGGGTCGCGGGCTGTCCATCGGCGCCTTGTTCGCGCAGTTGCAGGCAGTGGCGCGCCGGATCGGACCGACAGGGCACGGTGTCGGCGGCCACTTCGATCAGCAGCGTCTGGCCGGGGCCGCCATGGCGGGTGTCGGCGGTGGCGACACCGCCGAACACCAGCCGGGTGCCGTCGCTGCGGATCAGGGTCAGTTGCGGCGTGGTCTGCGCGGTGTTCAGCGCCACCGCGAAGCGACCGGACAGCAGCTCGCTGGCGGCGCGTTCCTGGGCCATCCGCCGCGGTTGCGCGCACAGGCGTTTGCTCGACACCACCCGGCCGATCTGCAGGTGCGCCTGCGCCAGGCTGTAATCGGCGCCCAATGCGTTGCAGGTCTGGCTGACCTGGATGCGTTGATCGCGAAAATCCAGCTGCAAGGGCGCGGTGCCGGCGACGAACAGGCTGCGCAAGGCGGTGCCATGCGCGTCGCTGGCCTGCTGCAGCTGCCAGTGTTGCGCCTGCAGGGCAGCCTGCAGCGGGGCGTTGGCGGCAGCCGCTGCGGCCAACGCGGCCGCAGCAGTGTCGGCACCGGACCTGGGCAGCTCCGGCGCTGCGCTCGACCCGCAGGCCGTCACGCCCGCTGCCAGCAGTGCAGGGGCAAACAACACGGCACGCATGCGGCGGCTCCCGGTGATCGATGCGTCAGTGATACCGCCACCGCGCGGCCAGGGCAATGACGCAAGTCACTGCCCGGCCATCTGCCCTGCACCTCGCGTCCGGTTCAACCGGCACGACACGCAGCCGCTAGCGGTCTCAGGCCAGCGCCGGCAGCCACAACAGCAGGGCGGCGCCCAGCACGATGCGGTAGACCGCAAACACCGTGAAGCGGTGCTTCTTGATATAGCCCAGCAGCCACTTCACCACCACAAAGCCGGTGATGGTCGCCGCCACGAAGGCCACCGCCACATCGGCCCAGTTCTCGCTGCCGAAGCCGCCTTCCCTGTACATCTCCAGCAGGGCGTAAGCGCTGGCCGCGAACATGGTCGGGATGCCCACCATGAACACGAAATCCGCCGCCGCCGAGCGCTTGCTCAGGCCCAGCAACATCGCCAGGAAGATCGCCGAGGCCGAGCGCGAGGTGCCGGGGAACACGCCGGCCACCACCTGCGCCAGCCCCACCGCGATGGCCACCTTCCAGGTGACCACATCGCGCTCGGGCAGCTTGCTGGCGAAGTGCTCGGCCACTAGCATCCACAGCCCGCCGATCAGCAGCGCCCATGCCACCGGATGCACGGTTTCCGGCAGCTGCCAGCCGGCCTTGCGCACGATCAGGCCCACCACCGCAGTCACCATGAAGGCCACGCCGACCTTGAGCACGTAGTCGCGATTGGCGCGCTCACCCAGGCCGGTGGCCAGGGTCCACAGCTTCTGCCGCAGTGCCAGGCAGATCGCCAGGATCGCGCCGGCCTGGATGACGATGTTGAAGAAGTCAGAACGGCGTCCGAGCCATTGTTCGGCAATCAGCAGGTGGCCGGTGCTGGAGATCGGCAGGAATTCGGTGAGGCCTTCGAGAATGCCCAACAGCAGGGCGGAAATCAGATCGGACATCGGACTGGAGAGGGGATGGGGGAGGCGTCAGGATAGTGCATTGCGGCATGCACCATATCGGTGCAACATGCGATTGGTTAGCACCTTAAGGGTGCTAGCGCTGCGTCAGCGGCCTCAAGCGAAACAAGCAAAATCAACGACTTGTGAAGGTCCGGCGCTTGGCATGGTCCCTGCTGTAGCTCCGTCCACGAGCCACTTAACTCTGCAGAGGTTTCTTCCGATGTCCGTGGAAAATGTTGAAAAGCTGATCAAGGACAACAAGGTCGAGTTTGTCGACCTGCGCTTCGTCGATATGCGTGGTGTACAGCAGCACATCACCTTTCCGGCCAACATCATCGAGCCGGCGCTGTTCGAAGAAGGCAAGATGTTCGACGGCAGCTCGATCGCGGGTTGGAAGGGCATCAACGAGTCGGACATGGTCCTGCTCCCGGACGCCGGCACTGCGTATCTGGATCCGTTCTTCGCCGATCCGACCATCGTGCTGACCTGCGACATCCTCGATCCGGCCACCATGCAGAGCTATGAGCGCGACCCGCGCGGCATCGCCAAGCGCGCCGAGGCCTACCTGAAGTCCTCGGGCACCGCCGACCAGGCGTTCTTCGGCCCGGAGCCGGAATTCTTCATCTTCGATTCGGTGCGCTTTGCCAACGACATGGGCCACACCTTCTTCCAGGTCGGCTCGGAAGAGGCTGCCTGGAACACCGGCGCCAAGTACGACGGCGGCAACAGCGGCTACCGTCCGGGCGTGAAGGGTGGCTACTTCCCGGTGCCGCCGACCGACACGCTGCACGACCTGCGCGCGGAAATGATCAAGACGCTGGAACAGGTCGGCATCGAGACCGAGGTGCACCACCACGAAGTGGCCACCGCCGGCCAGTGCGAGATCGGCACCAAGTTCAGCTCGCTGGTGCAGAAGGCCGACGAACTGCTGACGATGAAGTACATCATCAAGAACGTCGCCTACCGCAACGGCAAGACCGCGACCTTCATGCCCAAGCCCATCGTGGGCGACAACGGCTCGGGCATGCACGTGCACCAGTCGCTGACCAAGGGCGGCGTCAACCTGTTCTCCGGCGACGGCTACGGCGGCCTGTCGCAGATGGCGCTGTGGTACATCGGCGGCATCTTCAAGCACGCGCGCGCAATCAACGCCTTCTCCAACTCCGGCACCAACAGCTACAAGCGTCTGGTCCCGGGTTATGAGGCACCGGTGATGCTGGCCTATTCGGCCCGCAACCGCTCGGCCTCGTGCCGCATCCCGTGGGTCACCAACCCGAAGGCGCGCCGTATCGAAATGCGCTTCCCCGATCCGTTGCAGTCCGGCTACCTGACCTTCACCGCGCTGATGATGGCCGGCCTGGACGGCATCAAGAACCAGATCGACCCGGGCGCCCCGAGCGACAAGGACCTGTACGACCTGCCGCCGGAAGAAGAGAAGCTGATCCCGCAGGTCTGCTCCAGCCTGGACCAGGCACTGGAAGCGCTGGACAAGGACCGCGAGTTCCTCAAGGCCGGCGGCGTGATGAGCGACGACTTCATCGACGGCTACATCGCGCTGAAGATGCAGGAAGTCACCAAGTTCCGTGCTGCGACCCACCCGTTGGAGTACCAGCTGTACTACGGCAACTGAGTTCCACCGCGGTGATGGCGGAGGCCCCCCCTCCCACCTCCGCCATCGCCGCACACGTTCGATCGGTCCACGGCATCGGCCGTGGATCGTAGGGGATTGAGAGAGCACACAGTTCGCGACGCGCGGGCCTGACCTCTCCCACGAGGCGGATGCATCGGCATCGGCCGAGGTCTGCGTAATCGCGAACGCGCGGATGCCGGGGTTGGCATCCAGGTGAATGACACCGCCGGGCGGCGCAATGCCGGCCGGTCTTTTCCACCATTCGGGGTATGCGCATGAAATTGATCACCGCCATCATCCGGCCGTTCAAGCTCGACGAGGTCCGCGAGGCCCTGTCCGCAGCAGGCGTGTCGGGCATCACCGTGACCGAGGTCAAGGGGTTCGGGCGCCAGAAGGGCCACACCGAGCTGTACCGCGGCGCCGAGTACGTCGTCGACTTCCTGCCCAAGATCAAGATCGAGACGGTGGTGACCGACGACCGGCTGGACGCAGTGGTCGAGGCGATCCAGAACGCCGCCGGCACCGGCAAGATCGGCGACGGCAAGATCTTCGTGACCGCGATCGAGCAAGTCGTGCGCATCCGCACCGGCGAGATCGGCGCCGATGCGCTCTGAATCCCCCACCCCCGGAGTTCTTATGAAGACAGCTCTCTTTGCCGGGTGGAAGGCCCGGTTCTACAGTGTCTGCATGCTGATGCTGTTCAGCGCGCTGGTGGTGGGCGGCATGGGCAGTGCGCACGCGCAGTCCACGCCGCAGGTCACCCCGCTGCCGACCGAGCCGGTCACCACCGAACCGCTGCCGTCGGCGCAGCCGCCCGCCGCACCGGTGGCCGCCGCCGAGGCCGCACCGGTGGTGGAGAAGGGCGATGTCGCCTGGATGCTGACCTCCACGCTGCTGGTGCTGCTGATGGTGGTGCCGGGCCTGGCGCTGTTCTACGGCGGCATGGTGCGCGCCAAGAACGTGTTGTCGGTGCTGATCCAGGTCGCGGTGGTGTTCTCGCTGCTGACCATCCTGTGGGTGGTGTACGGCTACAGCCTGGCGTTCTCCGGCGAAGGCCCGTGGATCGGCAACCTGGACAAGGCGCTGCTCAAGGGCGTGACCATCGAAACGCTGGCGGCGACCTTCACCAAGGGTGTCAGCCTGCCGGAATACGTGTTCGTGGCGTTCCAGGCGACCTTCGCCGGCATCACCGGCGCGCTGATCGTCGGCGCCTTTGCCGAGCGCGCCAAGTTCGCCGCTGTGCTGCTGTTCTCGGTGATCTGGTTCACCTTCGGCTACCTGCCGCTGGCGCACATGGTCTGGGCCACCGGCGGTTACCTGTTCGGCCTGGGCGCGCTGGATTTTGCCGGCGGCACGGTGGTGCATATCAACGCCGGTATCGCCGGCCTGGTCGGCGCCTACTTCGTCGGCAAGCGTGCCGGCCTGGGCCGTGAGGCGATCAAGCCGCACAACGTGACCCTGACCTTCGTGGGTGCCTCGCTGCTGTGGGTGGGCTGGTTCGGCTTCAACGCCGGCTCCAACCTGGAAGCCAATGCCGGTGCGGCGCTGGCCTTCCTCAACACCTTGCTGGCCACCGCCGCTGCCATCCTGGGCTGGTCGCTGACCGAGAAGATCATCAAGGGCAAGTCGTCCGCCCTGGGCGTGGCCTCGGGCATGGTCGCCGGTCTGGTCGGCATCACCCCGGCCTGCGGCACGGTGGGTCCGTTCGGTGCGATCGTCATCGGCCTGGCCGCCGGCGTGCTGTGCGTGTGGGGCGTCACCGGCCTCAAGCGCCTGCTGGGCGCCGACGACAGCCTGGACGTGTTCGGCGTGCACGGCCTGGGCGGCATCATCGGCGCGATCCTGACCGGCGTGTTCTCGGCCGCTTCGCTGGGCGGCCAGAAGGGCGGCGATTACGACATGCTGCATCAGGTCGGCATCCAGGCGCTGGGCGTGGGTATCACCCTGGTCTGGATCGGCGTGGTCTCGGTGGTGGGCTTCCTGGTCGCCAAGCTGGTGTTCGGCCTGCGCGTCACCGAAGAAGCCGAGCGCGAGGGCCTGGATATCACCTCGCACGGCGAAGCGGCATACGAGTCCTGAGCATGCACACCCGCGGCCACGCTGCCGCGGGTGGCGCAACGACCCGGCCGGGAGAGCCGTGCCGGGTCCGTTTTTCCCCGTTGCCGCGCTGGCGGCGGACCAACTGCCGAGGTGCCTGCATGACCAGCCCCACGCCTGTGACGGTCGGCGCGGATGCCCGCTGGATCGGTGCGACCTGCCGCCGTCCGGCCCGAATTCCTTCCATGCATGCTGCGTGTTGCGCGACACACGCGCAGGCCGGGCGTGCTTGCACTAAATTGGTGCAATGCTGATGCCATCGCTCCTGCCATCGCTGGACAGCCTGGGCACACCGGTGGCCTGGGCCGACCGCGAGGGCCGCGTGCTGGGCGTCAATCCGGCCTTCGCGCGCTGGCTCGGGGTCAGTGCCCGGCGCCTGGTCGATCAACCGCTGGCCGCTCTGGAGGTGCAGGGCGATGCGCTGGCCCGCTTCCTGCTCAACGACGAGCGCGACGTGTTGCGCCTGCACCGGCTGGCATTGGGCCTGCCCAATGACGCACCGCGTTTTGCCGAAGGCTGGCTGTCGCGGCTAGACGATGGCGGCTGGCTGCTGGAAACCCACCCGGTCGACGAGTTTCCCGCGCTGGATCCCACCCATGCGCTGCCCAATGCCCTGAGCGCCGCGCTCAAGGGCCTGGCGCACGAACTGCGCAATCCGCTGGCCGGGCTCAAGGGCGCGGCGCAGTTGCTGGCGCGGCGCTCGGCCGGCCGCGACGAGGACGAGCGCGAGCTGATCGAGTTGATCGGCACCGAGATCGAACGCCTCAACACCCTGCTCGAACGCCTGCTCTCGCCCACGCCGGCGCGCCCGCACGACCGCCTCAATATCCATGTCGTGCTCGAACGCGTGCTGCGCCTGGCCGAAGCCGAGGGCGGCTGGTCGGTGCAGGTGCAGCGCGACTACGACCCCAGCATTCCCGACATCCTCGGCGACGGCGACCGCCTGACCCAGGCGGTGTGGAATCTGGTACGCAACGCGTTCCAGGCCGGCGCCACCCGCGTGACCCTGCGTACCCGCGTCGAGCACGGCCAGCGCATCCGCGACCGCGTGCATGCGATGTCGCTGCGGCTGGAAATCATCGACGACGGCGGCGGCGTGCCGGAAGAACTGGCCGAGCACCTGTTCCTGCCGCTGGTCAGCGGGCGCGCCGAAGGCAGCGGCCTGGGCCTGGCGCTGGCCCAGCAGGTCTCGCGCGAACACCACGGCACGCTGACCTACCGCTCGCGGCCGGGGCATACCGTTTTCACCCTGCTGTTGCCCGAGCTGGCCGGCGACCACGACAAGGAACATCTGCATGGCTGAGGCCGCCGCCGCATCCCACCACATCTGGGTGGTCGACGACGACCGTTCGGTCCGCTTCGTGCTGTCCACCGCCTTGCGCGATGCCGGCTACGCCGTCGACGGCTTCGAGAGTGCCGCCGCCGCATTGCAGGCGCTGGCCATGCGGCCGACTCCGGATCTGTTGTTCACCGACGTGCGCATGCCCGGCGAGGATGGCCTGAGCCTGCTCGACAAGCTCAAGTCCAGGCATCCGCAGCTGCCGGTCATCGTGATGTCGGCCTACACCGATGTCGCCAGCACCGCCGGCGCCTTCCGGGGCGGCGCGCACGAGTTCCTGTCCAAGCCCTTCGACCTGGACGATGCGGTGGCACTGGCCGCACGCGCGCTGCCGGATGCCGACGCCGGTGTCGAGGAGATCATCGGGACCCCATTGGCGGAAGGCTCGGCGGCGCTGATCGGCGACACCCCGGCGATGCAGGCGCTGTTCCGCGCGATCGGCCGGCTGGCGCAGGCACCGCTGTCGGTGCTGATCAACGGCGAAACCGGCACCGGCAAGGAACTGGTCGCGCGCGCGCTGCACAACGAGTCGCCGCGCGCGCGCAAACCCTTCGTCGCGCTCAACACCGCCGCCATTCCGGCGGAACTGCTGGAAAGCGAGTTGTTCGGCCACGAAACCGGCGCCTTCACCGGCGCCACCAAACGCCACATTGGCCGCTTCGAACAGGCCGACGGCGGCACGCTGTTCCTGGACGAAATCGGCGACATGCCGCTGCCGCTGCAGACCCGCTTGCTGCGCGTACTGGCCGAGAACGAATTCTTCCGTGTCGGCGGGCGCGAGTTGATTCGCGTCGATGTGCGCGTGATTGCCGCCACCCACCAGGACCTGGAGGCGCTGGTCGAACAAGGCCGCTTCCGGGCCGACCTGTTGCATCGCCTGGACGTGGTGCGCCTGCAACTGCCGCCGCTGCGCGAGCGCCGCGGCGACATCGCGCAACTGGCCGAGAATTTCCTGGCCATGGCCGGGCGCAAGCTCGACATGCTGCCCAAGCGACTGTCCTCGGCCGCGCTGGAACAACTGCGCCACTACGACTGGCCCGGCAACGTGCGCGAACTGGAGAACGTATGCTGGCGCCTGGCCGCGTTGTCCACTGCCGACATCATCGACGTGGTCGACGTGGAATCGGCGCTGGCACGCGGCGGCCGCCGCCAGCGTGCCGGCCGCAGCGACGGGCAATGGGACGAGATGCTCTCCAGCTGGGCCGCGCAACGCCTGAGCGAAGGCGCCCAGGGCCTGCATGCCGAAGCGCGCGAACGCCTGGACAAGACCCTGCTCGAAGCCGCCCTGCAACTGACCCAGGGCCGCCGCGCCGAAGCGGCCGCACGCCTGGGTCTGGGCCGCAACACCGTCACCCGCAAGCTCGGGCCGGGGCGCAAGCGCCGCTGATTGGCCCACACCCGGAGTCGAGCCCCTCTCCCGCAGGCGGGAGAGGGGCGCCTGCGAAAAGCCGTACTGCGCGCGCAGGTGGTCGAGCCAAGCAGCGAACCAGGCGGGATTGACGCGCATCACGGCGGCAAGCGGGGATGAACTCGCCGTTTTTCGCTCGCACGTGCCACCGCCTCGATTATCTGGCGGCGTACGACGCCCCCATCCGCCCTTCGGGCACCTTCCCCCGCACGCGGGAGAAGGCAAGGCACGCGAGCAAGGTCAAACACGCGGGAAAAGGCAAGGCAGGTGACAAAAGGCAAGGCAGGCAGGCAGGCAGGCAGGCAAGGCAGGCATGAATCCTCGCACCCCAACCCCTCTCCCGCCTGCGGGAGAGGGGTTGGGGTGAGGGCGCTTTTGCACATATCCCGGCTCGCGACACCAACCCCGTAAACTCCTGGGCTGCCCCAAGCGCTTTTCATGACACGTGAACATGCGCCCGCATAGGTTTCCAGCCTGATCAGGAGAACAGCTCGATGCGTTACCGGTCGCCCACGATCGTTGCCCTCACCGCGCTGGCGCTTGCCGCCTGCAGCAGCACGCCACCGCCGCCACCGCCTCCACCCCCGGCGGCGCGCGTGGTGCCGGTCCGTCCGGTCCAGCAGGCCGAAGCGGCGCTGGCATCGGCGTCGGGCAGTCTGGTCAGCGGTCGGGTGGTGCTGGTGCCGGCGTTGCAGGGCATCCGCATCACCGGCACGGTCGGTGGCCTGCGCCCCGGCGGCGTGGCCGGTTTCCACGTGCACGAACGCGGCGATTGCAGCGCCGCCGACGCCAGCAGCGCCGGCGCGCACTTCAATCCCGCCGGTGCGCCGCACGGGCGGGCCGGCAGTACTCCCCACCACGCCGGCGACATGGACAACCTGCGTGCCGATGCCGAAGGTGTCGCGCATCTGGACATGATCGTTGCCGGCATCACCCTGGGCGATGCCGCGCCCACCGACGTGGTCGGCAAGTCGCTGGTCGTGCATGCCGATGCCGACGACTATCGCAGCCAACCCAGCGGCAATGCCGGCGCACGTCTGGCCTGCGGCGTCATCCGCGTCACCCAGTGGCGCACACCCCCTTCGCAGCCCTGAGTCGGGGCACCCCTGGCTGCAGCTGCGGCCTTTCTACAGGAGTTACTCATGCGCATTCTTCCAACCACCTTGTTCCTGGCCACCGCGCTGGTGCTGACCGCGTGCAAGCGCGATGAGCCCGCCCCGGCCGATCCTGCACCCGCGCCGCAGGCCGGCGCACCGGCTGAAGCGGCGCATGGCGGCGAGCACGCCGCGTCCATGGTCACCGAAGCGGCGGCCACCACCACCGCAACCGCCGAACTCAAGCCGACCAAGGGCAGCGAGGTCAAAGGGACGGTGAGCTTCAAGATCGTCGACGGCGCGCTGCGTGTCACCGGCCAGCTCAGTGGCCTCAAGCCCGACAGCGAGCATGGCTTCCATATCCACGAGAAGGGCGATTGCAGCGCACCGGACGGCAGCAGTGCCGGTGGCCACTTCAATCCGGCCCAATCCGATCACGGCGCCGTCAGTGCCGACCCGCACCACGGCGGCGACATGCCCAACATCAAGGCCGATGCGCAGGGCAATGCCAGCATCGATGGTCCGGTGTCGAGCAACGTCAACCTCGGCAAGGCCGACCAGTTCGACATCGCCGGCCACGCGGTGATCGTGCATGCCGATGCCGACGACTACAAGACCCAGCCCACCGGCAACGCCGGCGGTCGCCTGGCCTGCGGCGTGATCACCACCGACAACGCGCCAGCGGCAACCAAGTAAGCAGGACACGCCAGCAGCCCGGCAAAACGCCGCGGTGATCGATCACCGCGGCGTTGCTGTTTTTGTGCAGCACTGGGAGCGATCCGCTCATGTGTGTGCGGGCGTATGGCGCCTCCGGCATGCCGCGCATCGCGCGTTGCATGGGGCCTGTCGGTACGCATCGAGATGTCGCTACGGACCGATCCGGGCGCGCTGTGCAGGCAGCTGACGTTGATCGCCGGCACCAGATCGGCGGCATCACCGGCTCAGTAATTCGGCCACAGCCCCGGCGTTGCCAGTTCCAGCAGATGCCCATCCGGGTCGCGGAAATAGAGGCTCTGCCCGCCGCCCGGCCACTGCGTGCGGCCTTCGATGGGCACGTTGCAGGCCTGCAGGTGTGCTTCCCATGCGGCGAGTGCATCGGTAGCGATGGCCAGTGCGTAATGCGTGCGCCCGCTGCCATCATGCGGCGGAATCGTGCCGCCCGGCAGCGTCACTGTCGCAGTTGTACTGCCTTGCAGGAACAGCAACAGCACCTGCCCGGGCGCGATTGCGTATGCGGCCATGCGTGCGTCGCAATACATCGCGTCCACTCCCAGCACGCGGGCGTAGAACGCACAGGCGCGCTGCAGATCCGCCACATACACGCCGGTTTCCAGGATGCCCTGCAACGCAGGTGCCGTGGAAGCCGGCGTCCGGCTCACGCGGCCAGTGCCTGGCGCGGATCCTGGCCCGGTTCCACATGCACGTACAGCACCGGCAGCCCGTGGGCTTCCAGCACTGCGGCCATCTGCCGCTGACGCGACAGATACTGCTCATACACCCCGCGCAGGCGCTCGCAATGCTCGCGGTCGTGCTGGTAGTAATCGCACCAGCCGGCCGGGTCGAACAGCGCGATGCGCACTTCGCCATCGACATAGCGCAGCACCGGCTCGGGCGGCTGTTCCAGCCACTCTTCGGTGTGCGGGGCCAGCAGGGCGGCTTCGATCAGCGGCCATAGCGGCGCCAGGCCCTGGTTGTCGTACTGCATCGACATCATCGCCGCCAGGTCGTGCGCGGTGAGATAACGCGCATGCTCGATGCGTGCCCCGAAGCTTTCCTGCGCCAGCAGCGCGGTATCGGCCTGCGCCATGCCCTGGGCCAGCAGCACCTCTTCCATCGCATCGGCCACCGTCGCCACGGTCTGCGGATCGCCGGACAGCAGGAACGGCAGCACGCGCAGGCCGCCGCCGATCAGCTGCGGGTCGGCCTGGAAGGGCAAGGGGATCTCGCCCTGCGCATCGGCACCAAACGCCAGCACGCGCGGGCCCTGGTCGCGCCCGGGCGCACGTGCATGCAGCTCGTCCAGCCGGCGATGCAGCGGCCAGCCGGGCCGCAGCACTTCGGCCGGGTCGAAATGCGCCATTGCCACGCTGAGCTCGAGCTCGCGGACTTCGGGGATCCATTGCGCCAGGTCGCGGCCGATGTGTTCGGCCAGCATGCCGGCCTGGTCCGGCGCCAGGGCGCCGCGCTCGGGGGCGGTGCCGCCCGTCAATTCCAGCGCCATCACACCCATGGCGGTCACGCCGTGTTCGGTCTTGCTCATGATTCGCGGTTGGCCCATCACGGGGTCGAAGCTACACTGCGGCCATTATGCCTGCCGGCCCTGTGCAGGCCATGTCCCCGAGTCCTCCATGCCAGGTCAACCGATGCCCGCAGCCCGTCCCGTCGCCATTCTGGGCGGCGTTCGTATCCCGTTCTGTCGTCAGAACACCGCTTACGCGGACGTGGGCAACCTGGGCATGTCGGTGCGCACGTTGGGCGCGCTGGTCGAGCGCTTCGGGCTGCATGGGCAGCAATTGGGCGAAGTGGCGATGGGAGCGGTGATCAAGCACTCCTCGGACTGGAACCTGGCGCGCGAGGCGGCGCTGTCGTCCGGGCTGTCGCCGCTGACGCCGGGCATCACCCTGCAGCGCGCCTGCGGCACCAGCCTGGATTCGGTGATCACCATCGCCAACAAGATCGCGCTGGGCCAGATCGATTCGGGCATCGGCGGCGGCTCGGACACCACCTCGGAAGTGCCGATCGTCTACGGCAAGAAGCTGCGCGCGCGGCTGATGGCCGCCAACCGCGCCAAGGCCACCGGCGACAAGCTCAAGGCGCTGCTGCGTGGCTTCAAGTTCGGCGAGCTCAAGCCCGAATTCCCCGGCGTGGCCGAGCCGCGCACCGGCAAGAGCATGGGCGACCATTGCGAGGACATGGCCAAGGAATGGAACATCTCGCGCGATTCACAGGACGAATGGGCGGTGTCCTCGCACCACAAGCTGGCCGCCGCCTATGAGCGCGGTTTCTTCGACACGCTGATCGCGCCGTTCCGCGGCGTCTCGCGCGACAACATCCTGCGCGCCGACACCTCGCTGGAAAAGCTGGCCACGCTGCGCCCGGCCTTCGACAAGACCTCCGGCCGCGGCACGCTGACCGCGGCCAACTCCACCCCGCTCACCGACGGTGCGGCCGCAGTGCTGTTGTCCAGCGAAGCCTGGGCGCTGGCGCACGGCCACACCCCGATGGCCTATCTGCGCGATGCGCAGGTGGCGGCGGTGGATTTCGTGCATGGCGAAGGCCTGTTGATGGCGCCCACCATTGCGGTACCGCAGATGCTGGCGCGCCAGGGCCTGACCCTGCAGGACTTCGACATCTACGAAATCCACGAGGCCTTCGCCGCCCAGGTGCTGTGCACGCTGCGTGCCTGGGAAAGCGAGGATTACTGCCGCAATCGCCTGGGGCTGGAAGCGCCGCTTGGGCGTATCGACCCGGACAGGATCAACCCGCTGGGCTCGTCGCTGGCCACCGGCCACCCCTTCGCCGCCACCGGTGCACGCGTGGTGGCCACTGCCGCCAAGCAACTGGAAGAGCGCGGCGGCGGGCGGGCGTTGATCTCGATCTGCACCGCCGGCGGCATGGGCGTGGTGGCCATCGTCGAGCGCTGACGCTGCTTGGCAGCGTGGGATTGGGCATTCGGGAGTGGGGATTCGCAACGCATGAAGCGGACTCCTGATTTTACGAATCCCCAATCCCCAATCCGGAATCCCCAACCTGCAAGGACGCATGGATGTCGAACGTTGATGCACGCGAACCACCCACGCTCTACCTGCCTCCGGCGCACGGTGCCGTGTGGCGCGAGGGCGATGTGCTGGTGTGCACGCCGGGCGCCGATCTGCCGCCACGTTGCGTCAAGTGCAATGCGCCGGCCGACACTTCGCCGCGCCGCTACATCTTCCACTGGCATCATCCGGCGATCTATCTGGCGCTGCTGATGGGCGTACTGCCGTATCTGATCCTGGCCCTGGTGCTGCGCAAGCGCAGCGCGCATGTGGTGACCTTGTGCCTGCAGCATGAGCGGCGCCGGGTGCGCTATGCCGTCATCACCAGAGCGTCGGTCTTGCCATTGCTGGCAGGTGGTCTGGTGCTGGATGGCGCGATCGGCTGGCTGGCCGGCGCTGGCGTGATGGCGGTCATGCTGTTGATCGGCAGACTGGGGTCGCGTGTCTTGTCGCCGCACTCGGTCGACGACGCGCAGTCGCGTTTCCTGGGCGCCTGCGATGCGTTCTTGCACGAGTTGCCGGCGCCACCCCGGCGCGCACGCGATTGGTAATTTGTGGCGGTGCGCCTGCACACGCCTTAAGAGCGGTTGTGCGTCGCGCTCCTGCAGATCTCCCGGCCAGCCGGTAAACCTGCGTGGCGGTTCTCGCGTGCAGACGCGGACAAAGCAAAAGCCCCGGACAGGCCGGGGCTTTTGCTTTGTCCGCGCAGCGTTGCCGCAGCGATCAGACCCCAGCGATCAAGGCAGGCGATCGTCCGGTGCGAGCGGGTCGGCCGGCGGCGTTGGGTATGCCGATACGATCGGCCCGCGCAGCGACTGCTGCGGCAGGCCCTCGTGCACCGGCTCGCCGCGTGCGGCTCGCAGGGCATTGGCGTAGCAATGCTGCGCGGACAGCAGGTCGCCCGCGGCGGCAAAGCCGTGGCCGAGTTCTTCCCAGGCCTCGCTGCCCGCGCCATTGGCGACCGCGCGATGCAGGAACTCTTCGGCCTGCGACCACTGCTGCTGGTGCCGCGCCAGACGCGCCAGGGTCAGCAACAGGCCAGGGCTGTCCGGGTACTGAGTCAGCCATCGCTGCGCACTGGCGCGGCGTGAATCGTATTTTTCCAATGGCAGCACGCCGTACAGACGCACCAGCGATTCGTCCCACTGCGCGTCCAGCGCCTGTTCCAGGCTATGCACCGCCGCATCGTCCCAGTGCAGCACCGCCGCGCGCTGTGCGTAGGCGCCCACCACCGCGGGATAGGTGCGCAGCGGCTTGGGCAGCGCTTCCCAGCGTTCGGCCAGCGCATTGGCATCGCCGGCCTGCAACAGCGTCTGCTCGGCCAGCGTGGCTTCCAGTGCGCTGTAGGCCTCCGGTGCCAGCACCGCCTGCTGACGCAATGCGCCGAGCTGACCGTAGGCCTCGTCGGCACGGCCGATCTGTGCCAGGGCGTGCGTGCGCAGCAGCAGGCCGCGCGCCGGCAGTGGCTGCGCGCTGGCATGATCGAGCGCGTTGATCGCCTCGACCGGGCGTTGCCGCGCCAGATGCCGCTCGCCCTGCAGCAGCGCGTGCGCGGTGGGGTCGCGCTCGGCCAATTGCTGGGCCAGCGCGTTTGCCGACGCCTCATCGCCGCGGGCATCGGCAACGCGCACCGCACTGGCCAGGGCGATGCCGCTGACGTCGGCATCCTCGCTGGCGTTGACGAGCAGGCGCTCGGCACGCTGCCACTGGCCATGATCGGCTGCGCGCAGGCCTTCAATCAGGCGGGCGCGGCCTTTCTTGCGGCGATACTTGCCCCAGACCCGGAACGGCAGGCTGACCAGCGTCCACACCAGCCACAGCACCAGCAGCGCAATGACCAGGATCAGCAACGCCTGCGGCATGGCGGCGCGATAGTCGTTGCCGCCGACGCTCACCACCACATTGCCCAGATCGTAACTGGTCTGATGCGAGAGCCATTGCGCACCGAGCACGCCCAGCGCCACGGCAACCAACAGGATCAAGACGGTACGCAACACTTTCATTGGGTGGATCTCCCTTCACGCATGGCCTGCAGTTGCAGCAGGGTGGTGCCCAGTTCCGGCAGGTGCGGACGCAGTGGCGCTTGTTGCAGTGCGCGCAGGCGCGTACGCGCCTGGCGACGTTGTGGCGAATCCGGCCACAGCCGGGTGGTCCAGGTATCCACGCGCCGCAGCGATTGCGCAAAACCGGCGGCATCGCCGCGCTCGGCCGCGGCGCGGGCCAGGCTGACTTCGATCTGCAGGGCGTCGCGCGCGGCGTGGCGGTCGGCGCCGGTGGTCAGCAGCGCATCGCCACGGCTGGGACGGATGTCCACCAGCGGCGCGAGTGCTTTCTGCCACCACGGTCGCGCGGCCTCGCTGTCGGTGGCGGTCTGTTCGGGCAGGCGCTGCAGCTCACCGGCCAACTGATCCAGGGTGTGACCAGCCTGCGCCTGCGGGCCGGCGCCCAGGCGATCCAGGGCGTCGCGTTCCTGCACCAGCGCCTGGCGCAGATTGAGATAGCCGGGATCGTCGACGCCATTGAGTGCGGCATTGGCCAGCGCATAGGCGCGGCGCGCGCCATCGGCATCGCCGGCGATGCTCAGCCGCTGCTGGCCGAGCCGCAGCAGCAGCTCCACCTCATCCAGCCGCAGCGCCTGCGCACCATGGCGGTTGGGATCGGCGAGCTTTTGCACGGTTTCCTCGAGCAGGGCGCTGCGCTGGCTCAGGCCAAGCATCTCGTCGCGCAGCACGCGGTTGGTGGCTGCCGCATCCGCCAGGCGTTCGTTGGCCAGGCGTTGGTCACGGCGCAGCATCTCCAGCATCTGCTGTGCGCCATCCCAGCGCTGTTGCTGCGCCTGGGCGGCCTGCAGCTGCGTGCCTTGGTAGTCCCGCCACGCGCGCCAACCGAACAACAGCGCCACGCCCACGGCGGCCAGCGCGAGGACGAGCAGCAGCCATGCCAGGGGAAAGCGTCGCGTGGAAGCGGGCAGTTCGGTCATTCGTCCATCCTCGCGCGGTCACGACGGGTGCAGGTGCCGCCATCATCTGCCACAGCATGGCGTGCAGCGGCAGACACCCGCAAGCCGTGCTCGCGTTCGAAGTTCAGCAAGGTCGCGATGGTGTCACGATCGCGGCGGCAGCCGCAGCCAATTGCTCGGGCAAGGGCCCTGCGGCGCGCACCACCTGATGGAAGCCGGCGGCGTGTGCGGATTCCCGCATGCGTTCGCTGGACGCCACCACCGGGCGTTGCCGCAACGCGTCGATCAGCGCTGTCGGCAATTGCTGCAGCACCAACGTCAGCGCCTCGGCACTGCTCAGCGCCAAGACACATTCCGGCAGCGCATCGGCCAGCGCCTGCACTGACGAGGCGCGCAGGCGCAGCGCCACGCGTTGATAGACATCGGCGCGCAGGATGCGGGCGCCACGTTGCTCCAGGGCCGGCGCCAGCATGCCGCGCCCCCCGGGGGCGGTGATCAGCCCGACGGCCTGCAGCGGTTGCCGGAACAACGGCAACGCGAGCAGGCCCTCGCTGTCCATGCGCGTCGGACGTATCACCGTGTCGATGCCGCAGGCCTGCAGCGCGCGCGCGGTGCCATCGCCCACGCTGACCCAGTGCGCCTGCGCCGGCCGTTGCAGCGGCGCCAGGCGATGCGCCGCATGCACCGCGGCCGGGCTGGTGAACACCGCGATCGGCGCGTGCAAGGCTTGCCGCAATGCGGCCAGTGCCTGTGGGGTGTGGTTGGTCTGCAGCCGCCACGGCGACAGTGCCAGCAACCGTCCGCCGTGCCGCGCGGCGGCGCGGCGCAGTGGGGCGTGCGCACCGCTGGGCCGCAGCGAGATCAAGGTCCAGGCGTCGGCAGCGGGGGCGGGAGATGTCATCCAGTGATTATGCGAGAGCAATGAGGTGTCGGGGCAGCTGTCGCGCGTTGCGGTGGCGCCGACGACGCGTTGATCCTGGCGCGTTGTCCGGCCTTGCGTGCCTGCCCGCCGCGATGCCTGCGTTTCTGCGGCCAGAACCTCGTCCCCGTGTCTGTGCCACTGATCGCTTCCGCCCACGCTCCGCCACGACGATCGAGCTGGAGTGGCGCCGTGATCAAGTCCTACCTCATCAACATGCAGCGCAGCGGTGACCGCCTGCAGGCGATGGCGACGCGGTTCCAGGCGCTGGGCCTGCCGTTCGAGCGGATTGCCGCGGTCGATGGCGCCACCCTGACGCCTGCGCAGATTGCCGACTTCGCACGCGCGCGGCCGCTGGAGGGCTCCGGAGACGCATTCAGCACCGGCCCGCGCAAGTGGACCGCCTCCAACATCGGCTGCTTCCTGAGCCATCAGGCCGCGTGGCGCATCGCAGCCGACTCCGACGACGCCTACACCGCGATCTTCGAAGACGACATGCATCTGTCCGACGCGCTGCCGGCGCTGCTGCGCAGCAGCGCGTGGCTGCCGGGCGGCAACAGCATCGTGCGGCTGGAACCGTCCTACAACCGCATCAAGCTCGACGCCAAGGTCGCCGAAGTCGGCGGGCGGCAGCTGCGCCTGGTGCGTCCCTCGCCCCATCAACACTGCTGGCCGGTCTGCGCCGGGGCGTTGCTCCTCAGCCGCGAGGCGGCGCGCCTGCTGCTGGCGGCCGATGTGCGCTGGCACACCATGGCCGACATCTTCCTGTTCGGCTGGAACGAATCGCCTGTCGCACAGCAACTGTCCACCTATCAGCTGTCGCCGGCCGCGTGCATCCAGGACAAGTTCTTCCACGCCACTCCGGAGCAGATCGTGTTCACCAGCACCATCGATGCGCCGTTGACGCAGGCGCAAAAGCAGCGCAGTGCGCAGTGGAAGGCCAGGGCCACCGCATTGCTGCGGGTGGCGCAGGGCTATCGCAAGGTCGTGTTCGCGCCCTGAGCGGCGCGCTAGCGAAGGCGTGCAACGAGACGGCGCTGAACGTGTTTTACCATGCGGTACCGCATGTCATTCCAGTGCACAAGACGCTCGCGGAACATTGCGGCATGATGCCGCCCTTCGCCGTCTTCCAGCCTTTGCCGATGACTCCTTCGTGCACGCTCGCATCCGCCCTGCAGTCGCTGCAGCAACAGTTCATCGCCATGCCGCCGGTCCTGTCGATGGGCATTGCCGTGGACGGCCTGCATGACGGCGCGTTGCGCTTGCGTGCGCCGCTGCAGGCCAACGTCAACGACAAGGCCAATGCGTTCGGCGGCAGCCTGGCGTCGTTGATGACGCTGGCCAGCTGGGGCTGGCTGACGCTGCAGCTGCAACTGGCCGGACACAGTGCCGATGTCTACGTGGCCGACAGCCAGCTGCGCTACGTCGCCCCGGTCTACGAAGACCTGGTGGCCAATGCCGAGCCGTCCGAACTCGGCAGCTGGGAGGCGTTCCTGGCGACCTTCCGGCAGCGCGGCAAGGCGCGCATCGGCATGCGTGCGCAGATCGCGCTGGGTTCCGGCGCGGCGGCGGCCACCTTGAGCGGGCGCTTCGTGGCGTTTCCAAAACGGTAGGATGCGCGCTGGACTTGGGGGAATGCGCATGCGTGCAGTGATCGGGGCAATGCTGTTGCTCGGGCTGACGATGGTCAGCGGGGTGGTGTCTGCCGGCAGCCGTGCCCAGGCACGCGCGCTGGAAACCACCCAGGCCGCCTACACGGCCGCCGTGCGCTGGAGCGATTTCGATGCCGCGCAGGGCTTTGTCGAACCGACCTATGCCCAGGCGCATCCGCTCAGCGACCTGGAACGCTCGCGCTACGAACAGGTGCAGATCTCCGGCTACCGCGAGCTGCGGGTGGGCGAAGACGTCAACGGCGACCTGCGCCGCGAGGTCGAGCTGCGGGTGATCAACCGCAATACCCAGGCCGAACGGCTGGTGCGCAGCATCGAGCTGTGGCGCTGGGACGCCGAGCACAAACGCTGGTGGCTGGCCAGCGGCCTGCCCGATCTGTGGCAGGGCCAATAGCCCGTGCCGAGGGCGCTGGCCGGCGCGCGCGCCAGCTGTGCGACAATTCCCGCCCGCTTGACTGACCCTGACCCCGTGAATTTCGAAGAGCTGCAGGCCTTTGTCGGCCGCAACCCCATGTTGTCGCTGGCCCTGGTGGGCCTGACCATCGCCCTGATCGTCACCGAGGTCGCGCGCCTGTTCCGTGGGTACCGCGCACTCAAGCCGGCCGAGCTGACCCGCCTGATCAACAGCGAGAACGCGCTGGTGATCGACCTGTCGCCCACCGCCGACTTCGAAAAAGGCCATATCGCCGGCAGCCGCAACGTGGCGCTGGCCAAGTTCGACCCGGCCGGCAAGCTGCTCGCCAACGCCAAGGCATCGCCGGTGGTGGTGGTGTGCCGCAACGGCAATGCCTCCGCAGGCGCGGCCAAGACGCTGAAGAAAGCCGGTTTCGAGCAGGTCTACTGGCTCGAGGGCGGCGTGGCCGCCTGGCAGATCGCCGAGCTGCCGCTGGTCAAGGGCCGCGCCTGACCGCATCTTGTGAGGCGCCGGGCAAGACCCCATTGCTGGCGTGAGAGACTTGCACTTTCACGTCTGCATCATTCAACGCTGCATCCACCGAACCGTTTCTGGAGTTAGGAATGTCCGACGAAATCATCAACGGCGCGGTTGCGCCGGCCGACGCCGCTGCTGGCCCCGCTTTCACCATCGAGAAGATTTACGTCAAGGACGTTTCCTTCGAATCGCCGAACGCGCCGGCTGTCTTCAATGACGCCAACCAGCCCGAGCTGCAGCTGAACCTCAACCAGAAGGTGCAGCGCCTCAACGACAACGCCTTCGAAGTCGTGCTGGCCGTGACCCTGACCTGCACCGCCGGTGGCAAGACCGCCTATGTGGCCGAAGTGCAGCAGGCCGGCGTGTTCGGCCTGGTCGGCCTGGAGCCGCAGGCGATCGACGTGCTGCTCGGCACCCAGTGCCCGAACATCCTGTTCCCGTACGTGCGCACGCTGGTCAGCGATCTGATCCAGGCCGGCGGCTTCCCGCCGTTCTACCTGCAGCCGATCAACTTCGAAGCGCTGTATGCAGAAACCCTGCGCCAGCGTTCGCAGGGCGAAGGCACCTCGCTGGCCGATTCCGAGCCGGCTGGCAACGCCTAAGCCTTGCGTGCGCCGATGAGCGATTCGACACAGAAGATCGCCGTTCTCGGCGCCGGCTCCTGGGGCACGGCCCTGGCCGCGCTGCTCGCCAGACACGGTCATCCGACCGTGCTCTGGGGACGCGATGCGGCGATGGTGGATGCCATCGACCGCCGTCATGAAAACGTACGCTATCTGCCGGGCATTGCCTTGCCCGACAGCCTGCGCGCGACCACCGACCTGCAGCTGGCCATTGCCGATGCCGGCTGGATCCTGGTCGTGGTGCCTTCGCATGCGTTCACCGAGACGATCCGGTTGATCGCACCGTTGCGTCCGGCCGGTGCCGGCGTGGCGTGGGCGACCAAGGGCTTCGAGCCCGGCTCCGGGCGGTTCCTGCACGAAGTGGCGCGCGACATCCTCGGCCCCAGCGTTCCGCTGGCCGTGGTGACCGGGCCGTCCTTCGCCAAGGAAGTCACGCTCGGCCTGCCGACCGCCATCACCGTGCACGGCGACGATGCGGCGTTTGCGCAGGTCGTGGCCGATGCCATGCATGGCCCCACCTTCCGCGCCTACACCGGCGATGACATGGTGGGTGCCGAGCTTGGTGGCGCGATGAAGAACGTGCTGGCCGTGGCCACCGGTGTGGCCGATGGCATGCAACTGGGCCTCAACGCACGTGCCGGCCTGATCACGCGCGGCTTGAACGAGATGCTGCGGCTGGCGGCGGCGATCGGTGCGCGTCCGGAAACCTTGATGGGTCTGGCTGGCCTGGGCGACCTGGTGCTGACCTGCACCGGCGATCTGTCGCGCAACCGACGGCTGGGATTGGCACTGGGACGCGGACAGAGCCTGAGCGATGCCATCCGCGAGATCGGCCAGGTGGTGGAATCGGTGCAGACCGCCGACGAAGTCATGCGCCAGGCCGAGCATCACGGCATCGAGCTGCCGATCTCCAACGCCGTGCGTGCGGTGCTGCATGGCGAGATCACCCCGGAAGCAGGCTTGAAGGAATTGCTGGCACGCGAGCGCAAGCCCGAATATCCGCAGACCTTGTTCACCTGATTGCGGCATGGCGCGTTGGCGCGCATTGCATGGACATCAACAAAAAGCCCGGCAATGCCGGGCTTTTTGTTGATGCGGATCGCAACGACCGGCGGGAAGACGAACAGCCTGAGCGCGAGGTTCCATGCGCCTGCAGGACCCGCATTACCCACCACCGCCGTGCAGCGATGCGCATCGTATCGCCAACCGATCGCGCAAAAGAAAGAAGCCCGGTCGGGGGACCGGGCTTCCAATGCAACGCGGGAGAGAGAGTCGCGTTGCAGTCAAACGTGCGGCTTACCAGCTGAAGCGCGGGCCGACCGACCATTCCTTATTGCCGTCGCCATCCATACGGATGTCGCCGTTGATGCCCCAGTTCTGGTTCAACTTGACCTGAGCGCCGAGGCGGCCGTAGAAGTTGTCGCCGATGTCGATGCCGCGCTTCTTGGAGAAGTCTTCGTAGCCAGCCAGGGCGTAGACTTCGAAGTGCTCGCCGAAGGCATTACGCAGGCCGGCTTCAACGCTGTAACCGTCGAAGCTGATGTTCGGGGTGTCCAGGTCCAGCTTGCGGTAGGCAACGCGGGCAATGAAGTCGGTGCTGGTGGCGATCTCCTGGTTGTAACCCACGCCGACGCCCCACTGCTGGAAGTCGGAGTTGGAGCTTTCGAACACGTTGTCGTTGTCGTCAGCGTTCTGCTTGCTGTAATCGCCGAACACGTGGAAGTTCGGAGCGACGGCGTAGGACGCCTTCACGCCCCAACCATCCGCATCGCGGCCTTCGGTCGGGGTGCGCACATAGTCGCCTTCGACGAAGTTGTAGGAGAGGTTTTCAGCAGCGGAGGCCGCAAACGGCAGGGCTGCGAGAAGGCCGAGGGCCAGCAGTGAATTCTTCATGATCGATACCTGTACTTATGGTTTGGGCCGGCGCTGAGGCGGATGCCGTTCGCTGCCGAGATGTAAATTCTCCGTTATTCGATGGAACGCGGCCTGAATTTTGAACTGACTGGTGCGTAAATCATCGCGCCCGGTTCAGCTGCGCTTCCTTGTCATCAAAACGCAATGCGCGCAGCGCACGTACAAAGCGTGATGCATTGGTGGTTACCTCGCGTCGATGTGACGCGCATGTCTAGAAGCAGCTGTTTTTCAGTGATGTTTGCCGCGTTTGCGGCCTGCAAGCACATTGTGCTGACGCCGTGGCTGGGAGCATGCCAGGCTTGTCGAACAAGCGTGGAGCTGCATCGTGGCGAAGAAAAAGACGTTGGCGCGGTTTCTGGCCGAGACGCTGCAGAGCGCGGGGGTGGAGCGGATCTGGGGGTTGACCGGCGACAGCCTCAACGGCCTGACCGATGCCCTGCGCGAGATGCAGACGATCGAGTGGATGCATGTGCGCCATGAAGAGGTGGCCGCGTTTGCCGCCGGCGCCGAGGCGGCGGTGACCGGCAAGCTGGCGGTCTGTGCGGGGAGCTGCGGGCCGGGCAACCTGCACCTGATCAACGGGCTGTTCGATTGCCATCGCAGCCGCCAGCCGGTGCTGGCGATTGCCGCGCATATTCCCTCGTCCGAGATCGGGCTGAATTATTTTCAGGAGACGCATCCGCAGGAACTGTTCCGCGAGTGCAGTCATTTCGTGGAGTTGGTGACCAATCCGGCGCAGCTGCCGGAAGTGCTGCACCGCGCGATGCGTGCGGCCATCCTGCAGCAAGGCGTGGCGGTGGTGGTGATCCCCGGCGATATCGCGCTGCTGGAAGTGGACAAGCACCTCCCCACGGCCTGGCCGCCACTGCGCCAGCCGCGCGTACTGCCGGCCGCCGAAGATGTGCAGCAGCTGGCCGAACTGCTGCAGCACAGCGAAGCAGTCACGCTGCTGTGCGGCAGCGGTTGCGCGGGTGCGCACGATGCGGTGGTCGCATTGGCCGACACCCTGGGCGCGCCGATCGTGCATGCCTTGCGCGGCAAGGAACATGTGGAGTGGGAGAACCCGTTCGATGTCGGCATGACCGGCCTGATCGGGTTCAGCTCCGGCTACCACGCGATGCTCAACTGCGACACCTTGATCATGCTGGGTACGGACTTCCCGTATCGGCAGTTCTACCCGAAGGACGCGACCATCGTGCAGGTGGATCGCGACCCGGGCGCGCTGGGACGGCGCACGCCATTGCAGCTGGGCATTGCCGCAGATGTCGGCGAAACCATCGCCGCCTTGCTGCCGCAGCTGCAGCGGCGCGAAAAACGCGACTTCCTGGACAAGTCGCTGGCGCACTATCGCAAGGCGCGCGAAGGGCTGGACGATCTGGCGGTGCCGGCCGATCCGGGCGAGCCGCTGCATCCGCAATTCGTGGCGCGCATGATCAGCCGGATCGCCGACCAGGATGCGGTGTTCACCTGCGATGTCGGCACGCCGACGGTGTGGGCCGCGCGCTACCTGCGCATGAACGGACAACGCCGCTTGCTGGGTTCGTTCAACCACGGTTCGATGGCCAATGCGATGCCGCAGGCGCTGGGTGCACAGTCGGCATATCCGGGCCGTCAGGTGATTGCGCTGTCCGGTGATGGCGGCTTTGCAATGCTGATGGGCGATTTCATCTCGCTGGCGCAGCTGCGCCTGCCGGTGAAGATCGTGGTGTTCAACAATGCCTCGCTCGGCTTCGTGGCGATGGAGATGAAGGCTGCCGGCTATCTGGATACCGGCACCGAGCTGCGTAATCCGGACTTCGCTGCGATGAGCAATGCAATGGGCATCCTGGGTATCCGCGTCGATGAGTCCGCGCAACTGGAGCGCGCATTGCGGCAGGCCTTCGCGCATTCCGGCCCGGCGCTGGTGGATGTGCGCATCGCCACGCAGGAACTGGCAGTGCCGCCGGCCATCAAGCTGGAACAGGCCAAAGGCATGGGCCTGTATCTGCTCAAGGCAGTGATGACCGGGCGCGGCGATGAAGTGATCGATCTGGTCAAGACCAACATGCGCTGACACAGTGGCAGCGCTCTGAAACTGCACGTCTTTACCGGACCCTCGCATGCCGCGTTCGTTGTTGCGCCAGTTGCTGCTGATCTGGGTGGTGATCCTGGCTGCCTGTGTGGGCGTGGCCACGATGCTGTATGGCCTGTACCGACAGACCGAAGGCGTGCGCCTGGACGAGGCGCGCCAGCAGTTGACCGCGCAGTGCACGCGCATCGTGCAGCGCTACACCGGCGCGAGCGAGGCGGCGCGCAGCGGTGACAACGGCGCCGGGCTGGCTGCAGTGGTGGTGCAACTGGTGCTGGCCGATGCGCCCGGTGTGGAGGGCGGGGTGTGGAATCTCGACAAGGGATTCGTTGCCTACGCCTATCCCACCTATGACGGCAGCGATCACAAGACCGATATCCCGGCGGCCGAGTGGACCACGATCGTCAGCACTGCACGGCAGAGTGCGGTGGGCAACAAGGCCGTGGAGTTTCGTCGCGACGGCAGCCGTGAAGTGGTGTTGATCAGCGCCTGCCCGTTGGCCGCCGGTACTGCGGCATGGACCATGTCGCGGGTGCCGGCGAGCACCTCCGATGCCTGGCGGCCATTGGTGATCGGCATGCTGCTGATCTTCGCCATGGTGGCGGTGTCGGCGATCGCGCTGGGCGTGGTGGTGCGGCGCTGGAGCCAGCGCCTGCAGCGCATCCAACAGGCGCTGGCCGCCGATACCGAACTTCCGCAGATTCCGGTCACCGGTGCCCCCGAACTGGACCGGCTGAGCGCTGCGGTGAGCGATTACGCACAGCGCAATGCGCAGGCCCTGGCGCAGACACGGCGGCTGGCCGAAGAGCTGGCACGGCACGAGCGGCTGGCCGCGCTCGGGCGCCTGACGGCCACGGTGGCACACGAGATTCGCAACCCCATCGCCACGATGCGCCTGGCGGTGGAGAACGACATCGCCATGCGCCAGGGCACGCCGGACGATGCCGCACACGGCGAGCTGATGCTGGGGCAGATCCGTCGCCTGGACGGGGTGGTCGAAAGCCTGCTCGGCATGGTGCAGCCGATCCGCCTGCAGCTGGAAACGGTGGTGGTGCAGGATTGGCTGGCGACCTTGCTCGATCCGGCCTTGCGCCCACCAGGCGCGCCTGCGCCCCGGTTGCGTGCCCCGGACACGCCGCTGCATTGGACGTTCGACCCACAGCAGCTCGGGCGCGCCGTGCACAATCTGCTGCGCAACGCGCTGCAGCACGCCGATGCCGGCAGCACGGTGACACTGGAGGCCAGCGCCAGCGATGGGTTGCTGCAGCTACAGGTGAGCAATCGTGGCGCGGCCATCGCCGAGACCATCGCGGCGCAGCTGTTCGAGCCGTTCGTCAGCGGCCGCAGCGACGGCAATGGCCTGGGGCTTGCGCTGGTGCGTGAGATCGCCCGCGCACATGGCGGGCAGGTGCGTTACGCACACGCCGACGGCATGACCCATTTCATCCTGGAGCTGCCATGGCGCGCATCCTGATCATCGACGACGACGCGGCGTTTCTGGCCACCTTGCAGGCAACGCTGCGCTCGCTCGGCCATACGGTGATCGCGGTCGATAACGGCGCCGATGGATTGATGCGCCTGAGCGAGGGCGGCATCGCGCTGGCGTTCGTGGACTTCCGCATGCCCGGGATGGACGGGATCCAGGTGCTACGTGCGCGTGCGGACGATCCGCGCGCGCGCCAGGTGCCGCTGGTGATGCTCACCGCGTACGCGTCCAGCGGCAACACCATCGAGGCGATGACGCTGGGTGCATTCGATCATCTGGTCAAGCCGGTGGGGCGTGCCGATATCGTCGAGGTGGTGGAGCGTGCATTGGCAAGTCGCGCCGATGGACACACCGATGCCGGAGCCAGCGAACCACCCGATGACGATGGCCTGGTCGGCCACAGCCCGGCCATGCGCAACGTGCATAAACGCATCGGGCTGGCGGCGGCTTCCGATCTGCCGGTGTTGATCACCGGCGAAACCGGCACCGGCAAGGAACTGGTCGCGCGCGCCCTGCATCGCGCCAGTGCGCGCGCGGCGGCGGCATTCGTTGCGGTCAATTGCGCGGCGATTCCGTTGGAGTTGATGGAAAGCGAATTGTTCGGCCATCGCAAGGGCGCCTTTTCCGGGGCGACCAGCGACCGCATCGGCCTGATTCGCGAAGCCGATGGAGGCACCTTGTTTCTGGACGAGATCGGCGACATGCCGCTGCCGATGCAGGCCAAGTTGTTGCGCTTCCTGCAGGAAGACGAGGTGACGCCGCTGGGCGGGCGCGGCGCGCAGAAGGTGGATGTGCGCGTGCTGGCGGCCACGCACCGCGATCTGGCCGCGTGGGTGGCCGCAGGGCAGTTCCGCAGCGATCTGCGTTATCGCCTGAATGTGGTGCCGATCGAACTGCCGCCGCTGCGCGAGCGTGGGCAGGACATCGTGCTGCTCGCGCAGTACTTCCTGCGTACCGGCGACGGTGCGGCGCGTGCATTGTCGGCGGATGCGCAAGCGCGGCTGCTGGCCTACCCGTGGCCCGGCAACGTGCGCGAGCTGCGCAATGTCATGCAACGCAGCCAGCTGCTGGTGCGCGGCCACAGTATCGTTGCCGCGGATCTGGACGACGCGCTCGATCACAGTGCCGAGCAACCCATGACGGCCGCGCCGCTGCAAGGCACCCTGCCCGAGGCAGTGGCGCGGCTGGAGAAGCAGATGATCCAGGACGCACTGGCGCACAGCAGCGGAAACCGCGCCGAAGCCGCGCGCCGGCTCGGCATCCATCGCCAGCTGCTGTACCGCAAGCTCGATGAGTACGGCTTGCAGTAGTCGCAGCGATCAGGCCCAACGCCATGTGTGCAGGATGACGCGTTGGTCACCAAGCAGGAAGCGCACAGCAGCACGCGCACTTGTTGTCGCGCGCACTGCTGCTGGTTGCTTGCCGCCGCTGCCACTCGCAGCATTGGCCAAGGGCATTCCACCAGCAAACAGTCAAACGGTGCAGCCGAAAGTGCAGCACCACACGTTTGAATCCAGCCCTGACATCCGCACGCGCGCGCCGCCGTTGACCGTGTCCAATACGTTCTTGCCCTGCAGAGTCGACGCACACCCCAGGCTACAAAGTGTCTGCAAAGCGGACAGCGGTGTATGAAACGCAGACGCCTGTCCGTAAGCGTGCACCTGCAAACCCCTTGTAAAACAACGGGCTCGACGTTGGCACGATTGCTGCTTTATATCCCGGGCGAGCGGCATCCCTGCCGCGTTGGAGATATCGCATGATTCGTCAGACCGCACTTGCTTTCGCGCTGGCCTGCAGCGTGGCGACCGCTGCCGCGCAGGCTCCCACACCGCCTGCGGCACCGGTGGCACCGCGTGCGCCGGTCGGCACGCCACCGCCGGCACCACCGCTGCCGCCCGCACCGCCTGCCCCGCTGGCCGCCACGCCAGTGCGCATCACCGGCACGGTCGAGCGTTTCATGCTCAATCCCAACGGCGAGGTCGATGGCCTGTGGTTGCGCGATGGCACCCAGGTGGCGTTTGCGCCGCATCTGTCCGGGCAATTGCAGGAAGCGGTGCGCCGTGGCGATACGGTGAGCGTGCAGGGCTATCGCCTGGGCAGCCTGCCGGTGCTGCGCGCCAGCAGCATCCGTTCCAATCGTGGAGGGCGTGAGGTGGTCGATCGCCCGCCAACCGCCGCCATGCCGCCAGCGCCCCCGGCACCTGCGGCCTTGACGCCGTTGCAGGCGGAAGGCCGCATCGAGCGGCTGGTCTACGGCCCGGGTGGCGAGACCAATGGTGCATTGCTCAGCGATGGCACGCTGGTGCGGATGCCGCCGCACCTGGCGCTGCAGTTCGGCGATCTGCTGCGGGCCGGCGCGCCGTTGAGCGTGAGCGGGTTCGGGGTGGCCACCGCCAACGGCCGCGCCATCGAAGCCACGCAACTGGGCCGCGATCGCGCCTCGCAGCGCGCGTTGTTCAGCCCGCCGCGCCCGGACGGCCCGGTGCCGCCCGCACCACCGGCGCCGCCTGTCCCGCCGGCCGCACCGCCAGCGCCAGCTCCGGCGCCGCGTTGATTCACGGCGTCGCCGTCCACGCGGTGGCGCGTACCTCCGTTGCGCTTTCCTTTATGCGCCTTCCGCCACGTGTCATGCGTGGCGGCGGGCGCGGCTTGCCGGCAGTGGCCGGTCCTTCCTTTCTCTGGAGTTTTTTCATGCATTGGGTCGATCCTGATTTCCTCCCCGAAACCCGCGGCACGCTGGCGCGCTTTCTGCTCAACCCCAAGGCCGATATCGACGGCCTGCTGCTGACCGACGGCACCGAAGTGCACACGCCGCCGCATCTGTCCGCCGCCTTGCTCAAGGCGCTCAAGCCCGGCAGCACCTTGAGCGTGCGTGGCCTCAAGCCGCGTTATGTGGACATGCTGGTGGCCCTGGCGATCGATCCGGAAGGCGGCAAACGCATCGTCGATGACGGCCCGCACGGGCCGCACGCCAAGCCCAAGCCCAAACCGCCCGCCGGCAAGCCGCCCAAGCCGCAGCTCAGCCAGCACAGCGGCACCATCGCTCGCTTGCTGCATGGCCCGCATGGGCAGGTGCATGGCGTGTTGCTGGACGACGAGGTCACGGTGCGGTTTCCGCCGCACGCCGGTGCGGACTTCGCCAAACAACTGGTGGTCGGCAAGACGCTGGTGGCCGAAGGCGATACCAGGACAACCCCGCACGGCGTGCTGATCCACGCGCATGCGCTGGGCACCAAGGCCGCGTCGCTGAAGCAGATCGAGCATCCGCATGGCCCGGGTGCGCATAAGCCGAAGCCGAAACACTAGCAGCACGCAATGCGACTGCCGCGTTGGCGCGATGCGATCGGCATCGGGTTGCCCATGCAGCCCAGCGCGCGCAGTCGCCGTTCATCGTTTCGTGGAGAGCGCCGATGCGCATGAGCACACCGCGTCCCCGTGGCAGCCGCGCACTGGAGGCGCTGCATTTCAGCGTGGCCGACGTGCAGGACGGGCTGGGGCCGTTTCTGAGCGTGTTCCTGCAATCCAGGGGCTGGTCGGTGGCAGCGATCGGCACGGTGATGAGTGTGGGCGGCATCGCCGGCATGCTTGCCACCACCCCGGCCGGCGCACTGGTCGACACCACCCGGCGCAAGCGCGCCGTGGTGGTGGTTGGCTGCCTGGCGATCCTGCTGGCCACGGCGCTGATCTGGCTGCACCCGACGTCCTCCGGCGTGGTCACCGCGCAGATCGTTTCGGCATTGGCGGCAGCCGGTATTGGCCCTGCGCTCACCGGCATCACCCTGGGCCTGGTGCACGCGCGCGGGTTCGATCATCAACTGGCGCGCAATCAGGTTGCCAACCACGCCGGCAACATGCTGGCCGCAGTGCTGGCCGGCTGGCTGGGGTGGCGTTTCGGGTTTGCGGCGGTGTTCGTGCTCACTGCCGCCTTCGGCGTGCTGGCGATCGCGGCGGTGCTGCTGATTCCGTCTGCGGCCATCGACCACCGCGCCGCGCGCGGCCTGGGCCAGGCCGATGGCGCGGACAGCCTCAGCGGCTGGCGGGTGTTGTTGACCTGCCGACCGCTGGCCTTGCTGGCCATCACCCTGGGGTTGTTCCACCTGGGCAATGCGGCGATGTTGCCGCTCTACGGCATGGCCATCGTGGCTGCGCATGCAGGCGATGCGAACGCGCTGACGGCCACCACCATCGTGGTCGCGCAGGCCACGATGGTGGTGGTGGCATTGTTGGCGATGCGCTGGATCCGCGTGCACGGGCATTGGTGGGTGCTGCTGGCGGCCTTCATGGCCTTGCCACTGCGTGCGCTGGTGGCGGCGTCGCTGATCCAGGGCTGGGGCGTGTTTCCGGTGCAGATCCTCGACGGACTCGGCGCCGGCCTGCAGGCCGTGGTGGTGCCTGCGCTGGTGGCGCGATTGCTGCAGGGCACCGGGCGCGTCAATGTCGGCCAGGGCGCGGTGATGACGGTGCAGTGCGTGGGCGCGGCGCTGAGCCCGGCCCTGGGTGGCTGGCTGGCGCATGCCTTCGGCTATCGCATCGCGTTTCTGGCGCTGGGCGGCATCGCCGTGCTGGCGGTGGCGTTGTGGGCAGGCTGCCGTGGCATGCTGCAGGCAGCAACCGATGCCGGGTGATGCAGTGAGGCGTTGGCACGGGCACCGCGCGGCAAGCAAACCGCAACGCCCGGGGCGGTCATGCGCGTGGAGCATGCGCCGGACGCTGGACCGCCGTGTGCGGCATGCAGCGCGTCGGCAGCGGGCGGACGGATTCCCCGCCAGGCAGCCGTCCGCATCGCCGCGGCTATCTGCCGCCGCTGAAGTCCCACTGGCGCCAGGCTTCGAACACCATCACCGCAACGGTGTTGGACAGATTGAGGCTGCGGTTGTCCGGGCGCATCGGCAGGCGCAGCCGGTGCTGCGGCGGGATCGACTCCAGTACGTCGGCGGGCAGGCCGCGGGTTTCCGGGCCGAACAGGAAGGCATCCCCATCGGCAAACTGCGGTGCGTCGTAACGCACGGTGCTGCGCGTACTCAGTGCAAACACGCGCTTGGGCGCGATCGCTGCCAGGGCGGTGGGCAGGTCGGCATGCACCTGCAGGGTGGCGTATTCGTGATAGTCCAGGCCGGCGCGTTTGAGCTGCTTGTCGCTGAGGTCGAAGCCGAGCGGCTCGATCAGGTGCAGGCGCGCGCCGGTGTTGGCGCACAGGCGAATCACGTTGCCCGTATTGGGCGGAATTTCCGGTTGGAACAGGATGACATCGAGGACGGGGGCTGACATGCGCGCAGTGTAGCTGCGCGCATGCTCAAAGGCTGATGGCGGCGTTGACCAGCGCTTCCAGTTCGACCGGCGCCGGCTGCAGCTGCGGCACCGGCAGGTTGACGATGACCTGGCCCATCAGCGCGCCGATGGCAGCGGCAGCCTGGCCGGAGGTGCTCTGCGCGGTGGCAGCGGTGCTGCGGGTCACCAGTTCGGCGCGCTGGTCGGCCGACGGACGCACTTGCACCGCAGCGAGGGTGACGACGCGCGGGCCGGCCTGTTCGGCGGCCAAGGCGGCCAGCTGATCGGCGGACGGACGCACCTGCACGGCGGCCAGGGTGCGGATGGCGCTGGTGCGTTCCAGCGTCTGCTGGGCAAGCTGGTCGGCCGATGGGCGCACCTGCACGGTGTCCAGCGTGGTCAGGCTGCCGGCCTGGGCGAAACCGGCCAGGGTGGTGCCGGCAAGCAGGGCGGCGGAGAGGGCGATGCGCAGGGTCTGGGTCTTCATGGCGAGGTCTCTTGGTGTGGGTGATCAGTGGTGTGGTAGTAAGGTAGTACACCGTTTCGGTAAGCGCAACGACTTTCGCGACACGATTTTATTTATTCAGCTTGCAGTCATTTTCAGTCGTCGAGACAACCGGGTTCGTTGCCTGCCCATGACATGGAGCAAGCAACGTGCCAGTGGCAGATCATTGTTTTGCAAGGGATTTATGCGAGGAGGCGGTGTCCGCGTCCGGACACCCGGACGTGTGTACGGGCGCCGGACACCGCTGGGATCGAGAAAACACGACGATCGGGGCGATGTTCAGTGCGCTGAACGAGCGGCGTGCGGCCGTGCGAGCAATCCGATCGCCGGCCGGCAACTGCGGCACAATCCGGCTTCCTCCTCAGGGGTCTACGACTTATGCGCGTGCTGATGCTGTCTGTTCTGGTTGCCGCCACCACCGCGGCCTGCACCTGGGTGCCCATCGAACAAAGCGGCAAAAACGTGCAGGTGCTGCCCGCAGGCCCTGTGCCAGCTGGCTGTCAGCAGCAGGGCGAGGTGGTGGTGTCGGTCAAGAGCAAGGTCGGCTTCTACAACCGCAACCCGTTGCGGGTGCAGGAAGAGCTGGAAACGCTGGCACGCAACGAGGCGCCGGGCGCCAATGCCAACACGGTCCAGGCGCAGGGTCAGCCGGCCGATGGCAGCCAGCGTTTCAATGCCTTCCGCTGCCCGCCGCGCTGAACCGTTGGGCTGGGGCGCGGCTGCTGCAATTGTAAAGATGCGGTAAAACGAGCCAGCGGCTAGACTAGCGCCCCCTCGCCTGACGCCATGGCGCTACTTCGATGCTCTTCCAGAATGTCTCCATCGCGGGACTGGCGCATATTGATGCGCCGCACACGCTGACTTCCAAGGAAATCAACGAGCGCCTGCAACCGACCTACGACCGCCTCGGGATTCGGACCGACGTGTTGGGCGACGTTGCGGGTATCCATGCACGGCGCTTGTGGGACCAGGATGTCCAGGCCTCGGACGCCGCCACCCAGGCTGCACGCAAGGCACTGCTCGACGCCGGCATCGGCATCGAGAAGATCGGCCTGCTGGTCAACACCTCGGTGAGCCGCGACTACCTGGAGCCGTCCACGGCCTCCATCGTGTCCGGCAACCTCGGGGTCGGCGATCACTGCGTCACCTTCGACGTGGCCAACGCCTGCCTCGCCTTCATCAACGGCATGGACATCGCCGCCCGCATGCTCGAGCGCGGCGAGATCGACTACGCGCTGGTCGTCGACGGTGAAACCGCCAACCTGGTGTACGAGAAGACCCTCGAGCGCATGACCTCGCCCGACGTCACCGAAGAAGAGTTCCGCAATGAACTCGCTGCGTTGACCCTGGGTTGCGGTGCCGCGGCCATGGTGATGGCGCGCACCGAGCTGGTGCCCGACGCGCCGCGCTACAAGGGTGGCGTGACCCGGTCGGCCACCGAGTGGAACAAGCTGTGTCGCGGCAACCTGGACCGCATGGTCACCGACACCCGCCTGTTGCTGATCGAAGGCATCAAGCTGGCACAGAAGACCTTCCTGGCCGCCAAGCAGGCGATGGGCTGGGCGGTGGACGAACTGGACCAGTTCGTCATCCACCAGGTCAGCCGCCCGCATACCGCTTCATTCGTGAAGTCGTTCGGTATCGATCCGGCCAAGGTCATGACCATCTTCGGCGAACACGGCAACATCGGCCCGGCTTCGGTACCGATCGTGCTGAGCAAGCTCAAGGAACTCGGCCGCCTGAAGAAGGGCGACCGCATCGCGTTGATGGGGATCGGCTCGGGGCTGAACTGCTCGATGGCCGAAGTGGTCTGGTGATGCGTGTGATAGTGCCCGGTCGCTGCTCTTGTACGCCGGGCAATATTACTGCTTAGGTAGAAGTGGTATCTAAGTTTCCTTGCAGGAATGCATGCGGTCTGTAAGACGATGGCTCAGCGCATCACCGGACACGACGTGGCTGGCGCTCTCGCAGGGAGCCGTTACCAGGCGTTCGTTCCTGATCCGTTGCCGCCAGTGCCGGCACTGCATTTCGCACAGGCCGAACTGGTGGCCCGCAAGGAGCGCGCCGACCAGGCATTAGGGCGACTGGACGGCATCACGCTGATGCTGCCGGACCCGGAACTGTTTCTTTATCAGTACATCCGCAAGGAAGCCTTGCTGTCGTCCCAGATCGAAGGGACCCAGTCATCGCTCTCGGACCTGTTGCTGTTCGAGATGGATGCGGCAGCGGGCGTGCCTGTCGACGATGTCGAATCTGAGCCTGTATTTCAAGCGCCGTCGCGCCGATTACTACGACCGCCTCAATGCGGTGCGACTCAACGGTGACTGGGAAGGATGGCTGAGTTTCTTTCTGGATGGTGTGGCAGAGACCGCGCAACAAGCCGTCGACACCGCGCAGCGCCTGCTGGCACTGTTGGCACGTGATCGGGCCCGCATTGCCGCTTTGGGCCAGCGAGCAGGTAACGTCGGCCTGTTGTTTGAGCAGTTCGCGCGGCGCGTGGTGTTGGCGGTGCCGCAAGTGGCGCCCGCCCTGTCGTTGAGTGCGCCCACCATCCGTGCCGCAGTACGCACCCTGCAGGAGCTGGAAATCGTCAACGAACTCACCGGCCAGCAGCGGCATCGTATTTTTGCCTATCACGCCTATCTCGACATCCTCAGCGAAGGAGCGCAGCCGCTGTGAGCGATTCGTTTGCGCACGGCCGTTCCCGACGATGCAGAGACACCTGGCGTATGTTCGATACTGTCGTGGCGATGTAGCTGGCGACGTGCCAGACGCACCCAGTCCAAGCTTTAGCAAATAGAGAGATCCATGACCTACCCCGGCTATCCCTTCACTCCCCAGCGCCTTGAGGTGCGTCCCGGTATTGCGATGTCGTATCTGGACGAAGGTCCGCGCGATGGCGAGGTGGTCGTGATGCTGCACGGCAATCCGTCGTGGAGCTACCTGTGGCGGAATCTGGTGAGCGGCCTGTCGAACCGTTACCGCTGCATCGTGCCGGACCATATCGGCATGGGGCTGTCCGACAAGCCGGACGATGCGCCCGACGCGCAGCCACGTTACGACTACACGCTGCAGTCGCGCGTGGACGACCTGGACACGCTGTTGCGGCATCTGGGCATCACCGGCCCGGTCACGCTGGCGGTACACGACTGGGGCGGCATGATCGGGTTCGGCTGGGCGTTGTCGCATCATGCGCAGGTCAAGCGGCTGGTGATCACCAATACCGCTGCGTTCCCGTTGCCGCCGGAAAAGCCGATGCCGTGGCAGATCGCGATGGGCCGGCATTGGGGCCCGGGCGAGTGGTTCATCCGCACGTTCAATGCGTTTTCCTCCGGTGCGTCCTGGTTCGGCGTGTCGCGGCGGATGCCGGCCGAGGTGCGCCGTGCGTATGTGGCGCCGTACAACAATTGGCGCAACCGCATCTCCACCATTCGCTTCATGCAGGATATTCCGCTGTCGCCGGCCGACCAGGCCTGGTCGCTGCTGGAGCGCTCGGCGCAGGCATTGCCCGCGTTCGCCGACCGGCCGGCGTTTATCGCCTGGGGATTGCGCGACATCTGCTTCGACAAGCACTTCCTGGCCGGCTTTCGCAAGGCATTGCCGAACGCCGAAGTCACCGCGTTCGACGATGCCAATCACTACGTGCTGGAAGACAAGCACGAAGTGCTGGTGCCGGCGATCCGTGCGTTCCTGGAGCGCAATCCGCTCTGACCCGGTCACCAGGATGCCGCGGGCGCCCGGCAGGTAGGTGCGGGCACGCGCCGGGGCTGGAGTAGGTCAGTGGCCAGGCCGATGCCGGGCATCGGCCGCGTCGCGTGCGGTGCCGCGCGCCGTAAACAGACGTGCATGCACCCGCAGCGATAGTCGCTACAGCGGCGGCAGCGGATTGCGCTGGGCATCGTCCACGCCCAGCCAGTCGGCTTCGGTCAGTGCATGCAGGCCGTGCGCCAACCGGGATTTGTCGCATTGCGCGCTGCGCTGGCCGAACTCCAGCGAGGCCGGTACGGCGGCGCAGGAGGAGGGCCGGCGATCATGGATGCTGCAGCGGCTGTAGCGGCCGATGTCTGCGTCCAGCGCGATGCAGCGCGGCTGCGATTGCGACGTGCCGCGCATGACCCGCTCGTGCGTGCGCAGCGCATCGGTCAGCTCGATCGGCACCCTGCCGCCCAATGCGGGGTCGGCTTCGCTCCAGTGGAAACTGACGCGGAAGTAGGCGCAGCAGGCGCCGCAGGTAAGGCAGGGATGTGCCATGGAATGCCGGGCCTTGCGCGGCAAAACAACGTGGAGAGCGCGGCATTCTGACCGAACCACGGCGCGATACAAGTGGCGCATCGCGGCGGCAGGTTAGTGATTCATGCGCGTGCGCGCCGGAGGAGCGGTGCGCGCTGGGGGCGAGCAGGTTGCCTATCGGGTGCTGACGACCGCCTGCCGCGTCGGCATCGCCAGAGTGATCGCGTGTAGAACGATCACCAGCGACCGGGGGAATCGCTGACGCGCGCTTTTCGCAGGCACTCGACCACGTTGCAATGCGCCTGAAAATAAAAGACGCAGGCGCGGAGGTGGCAGTGATTACTGCTCACTTGCGCTGCCAAGGCCTGGTTGCCTTGCAGGGAAAACCATCGTTGTGCCGTCGCCGAGCGTCGCGTGCATCTGCGACGTTGCGCAGGATGCAAGCGGCCGGTACCGTCGGCGGATGGGTGATAATGCGGCAATGACCATTCTTTGCAATATCGCCGCCACCCTGCCGGAGCTCGCGCGCGAGCGCCCCGACCAGATCGCCATCCGTTGCCCGGGCCGCCGCGGCGCCAATGGGTTTGCCGCCTACGATGTGACCTTGAGCTATGCCGAGCTGGATGCGCGCAGCGATGCGATCGCCGCCGGGCTGGCGCTGCACGGCATCGCACGCGGTGCGCGCGCGGTGGTGATGGTGCGGCCGTCGCCGGAATTCTTCCTGCTGATGTTTGCCTTGTTCAAGGCCGGCGCGGTGCCGGTGCTGGTGGATCCGGGCATCGACAAGCGCGCGCTCAAGCAATGCCTGGACGAAGCGCAGCCGCAGGCCTTTATCGGCATTCCGCTTGCGCAGCTGGCGCGTCGCCTGTTGCGTTGGGCGCGTTCTGCAAAGCAGATCGTCAGCGTCGGCGGCCGTTACGGCTGGGGCGGGGTGACATTGGCGCGCGTGGAGCGCGATGGCGCCGGCGCCGGCAGTCAGCTGGCCAATACCGGGCCGGACGATGTGGCCGCCATCCTGTTCACCAGCGGCTCGACCGGCGTGCCCAAGGGCGTGGTGTACCGACACCGGCATTTCGTCGGCCAGATCGAGTTGCTGCGCAATGCCTTCGGCATGCAGCCCGGCGGCGTGGATCTGCCGACGTTCCCGCCATTTGCGTTGTTCGATCCGGCACTGGGGCTGACCTCGGTGATTCCGGACATGGATCCGACCCGCCCGGCCACCGCCGATCCGCGCAAATTGCACGATGCGATCGACCGCTTCGGCGTGACGCAGTTGTTCGGCTCGCCGGCGTTGATGCGCGTGCTGGCCGATTATGGGCAGCCGCTTCCCAACGTGCGCCTGGCCACCTCGGCCGGTGCGCCGGTGCCGCCGGATGTGGTGGCCAAGATCCGCACGCTGTTGCCGGCAGATGCGCAATTCTGGACGCCATATGGCGCCACCGAATGCCTGCCGGTGGCGGCGATCGAAGGGCGCACGCTGGATGCCACCCGCGCGGCCACCGAGGCCGGCGCCGGTACCTGTGTCGGCCAGGTCGTCGCGCCCAACGAGGTACGCATCATCGCCATCGACGATGCAGCCATTCCCGAATGGAGCGGCGCGCGCGTGCTGGCGGTGGGCGAGGTCGGCGAGATCACCGTCGCCGGTCCCACCACCACCGACACCTACTTCAACCGCGACGCGGCCACGCGGATTGCCAAGATCCGCGAGCGCAACGCGGATGGCAGCGAACGCATCGTGCATCGCATGGGCGATGTGGGGTATTTCGATGTCGAAGGACGCTTGTGGTTCTGCGGGCGCAAGACCCACCGCGTGGAAACCGCCACCGGCCCGCTCTACACCGAGCAGGTGGAACCGGTCTTCAACGTGCACCCGCAGGTGCGGCGCACTGCCCTGGTCGGTGTCGGCGCGCCCGGACAGCAGCAGCCGGTGCTGTGCGTGGAACTACAGCCAGGCGTTGCGGCATCGGCGTTTGCGCAAGTGGAAACCGCCTTGCGCGCGCTGGGCGCGGCGCATCCGCACACCGCAGGCATCACGCGTTTCCTGCGCCATTCCGGGTTTCCGGTGGACATCCGCCACAATGCCAAGATTGGCCGCGAAACGCTGGCGATCTGGGCGGCGCAGCAACGTGGCTGAGCTGTCGATGCACATCGCGCAGGCGGCTGGCCGCATCGCCAATTCCGGCCGCGCCCGTTATCGTGTGCGTCCTTGCGATGGAGGTGATGCGTGCGCATCCTGGTGACCGGTGGTGGTGGCTTTCTTGGCCAGGCGTTGTGCCGCGGCCTGCGCGCGCGCGGCCACGAGGTGGTGAGTTTCCAGCGCGGCGACTACCCGGTGTTGCAGACCCTGGGCGTGGGCCAGATCCGTGGCGACCTGGCCGACCCGCAGGCGGTGCGGCATGCCTTCGCCGGCATCGATGCGGTCTTCCACAACGCCGCCAAGGCCGGTGCATGGGGCAGCTATGACAGCTATCACCAGGCCAATGTGGTGGGCACGCAGAACGTGCTCGACGCGTGTCGGGCCAACGGTGTGCCGCGCCTGATCTATACCTCCACACCGAGCGTGACCCATCGCGCCACCAATCCGGTGGAAGGCCTGGGCGCCGACGAAGTGCCGTATGGCGAGGATCTGCGCGCGGCATATGCCGCAACCAAGGCGATCGCCGAGCGCGCGGTGCTGGCGGCCAACGATGCGCAACTGGCGACGGTGGCCTTGCGTCCGCGCCTGATCTGGGGGCCGGGCGACAATCATCTGTTGCCGCGCCTGGCCGCGCGTGCGCGTGCCGGCCGCCTGCGCATGGTCGGCGACGGCAGCAACCTGGTGGACAGCACCTACATCGACAATGCCGCGCAGGCGCATTTCGATGCGTTCGCGCATCTCGCTCCCGGTGCCGCGTGTGCGGGCAAGGCGTACTTCATCTCCAACGGCGAGCCCTTGCCGATGCGCGAGTTGCTCAATCGCCTGCTGGCCGCGGTGGATGCACCGGCAGTGACGCGTTCGCTGTCGTTCAAGACCGCGTACAGAATCGGTGCAATCTGCGAGACCATGTGGCCACTGTTGCGTCTGCCTGGCGAAGTGCCGTTGACGCGTTTTCTGGTGGAACAGCTGTGTACGCCGCACTGGTACAGCATGGAACCGGCACGCCGTGATTTCGGCTATGTTCCGCAGGTCAGCATCGAGGAAGGACTGCAACGGCTGCGATCCTCATCTTCCAACGACATCGCCATCACTCGATAAAGACCGTCAGGCGTTCAGGATACGTCTGCGCCGATTCGGCACGACAACTTCTGGAATCCTTGCCATGCTGCATTACGCCATCATCTTTTTCGTCATCGCCATCATCGCCGCCGTGCTGGGCTTCAGTGGTATCGCCGGTGCGGCGACCAATATCGCCTGGATCCTGTTCGTGGTGTTCCTGATCCTGGCAGTGATCTCGATGTTCCGTCGCGGCAAGGTATAACGCCTAGCTGCGATACGTTACGGCAGCGGCGCTGCCGGCGGACGCTCACAGGGCCCGCTTCCGCAAGGAGGCGGGCCCTGTGCGTTGTGGATACTCAAAAATTCAATTACGGCTGCTTCAAAGCAGTTTTTCGAGATACTGCACGTGCTTGCCGTTGCCCAGCAGCGCATCGCCGATGGGCTGAAAACCCAGCTGCAGATGCAGCGCCAGCGATGCCGGATTGGGTGGGATCAGGTTGACCTCGCAAACCAGGCGCGGCTGCGCCGCTGCACGTGCGGCGTGGATGAGTTCGTCATACAGCTGCCTGGCAAGCCCGCGCCTGTGTGCATGCGCAGCGATCACGATGCGGTCGATGTAGACAAAGCGCGCGAAGCGTTGCGCCATCCAGGCGAAGTTCGGGTTGGCGTACGCGGCGCGCTGATCCAGCGCGATCAGCAGACCATCCGCAGGCGCGACCATGCGTGCGTGCCAGGCCAGTTGCAGCAATGCGGCCAGTCCATCGGCATCCAGCAGCGACAATTCGGTGGCATGGGCATTATTGAGCGCGAGCAGTGCGCGGTGGTCGTCGCGTTGCACCGCACGCACATGTGCCCGGCTCATGCGCCTGGGCCGACCGCACTGCGCAGCACCTGATCGTCTGCATGCCGTTGCAGCGCCAGCTCGATCAACTGCGTGATCAAGCTGCGGTAGTCCAGCCCGCTTGCCTGCCAGAGCTTGGGATACATGCTGATCCGCGTGAAGCCCGGCAATGTGTTGACCTCGTTGATCACGATGCGGCCATCGGCGCACAGGAACACGTCCACACGCGCCATGCCGGCGCAGTCCAGCGCCTGGTAGGCCCGCAGCGCAATCTGTTGGATGCGTTGCTGCGTCGGCGCGTCGATGTCGGCCGGGATCACGATGTCGGCACCGTGTTCGCTGATGTACTTGGTCTCGTAGGAATAAAACGCGTCGTGCACCACCACTTCGCCGCAGACGCTGGCTTGCGGGCTGGCGTTGCCCAGTACGGCGCATTCGATCTCGCGCCCGGCGATCGCCGCTTCCACCAATACCTTGTGATCGTATGCCAGCGCCAATGCGAGCGCGTCGGCAAATCCATCGGCACTGCGCACCTGGCTGACGCCAACCGACGAACCCTGGTTGGCCGGCTTGACGAACAGCGGCAAACCCAACTGCGCGATCAACGCATCCACGTCGGCACCTGCGGCGGTATGGCGGTTGAAGCAGGCGAACGGCGCCACCTCAAGCCCGGCATCGCGGAGCACGCGCTTGGCCAGGTCCTTGTCCATCGCCAGCGCCGAGCCGAGCACGCCGGAGCCGACGAAGGGCAGGTTGGCCATACGCAGCAGCCCTTGCAACGAGCCGTCTTCGCCGAGCGTGCCATGCACGATCGGGAAGACCACATCGATTTGCGCCAGCGCCTGCTCCGGCTGGGTCGGACGCAGTTGCTGTTGCTGCGCGCCCGGCAGCAAAGCCACGCCGCGACCGCTGCGATGCAGGGCGATGCGCGCCGGGTCGTCGGCATTGAGCAGGAAACTGTCGGGGTCGTTGACGTGCCACTGGCCTTGCTTGTCGATGCCGATCAGCACCGGCTCGAAGCGCTGCGGGTCCAGCGCATCGAGGATGTTGCGCGCTGACTGCAGCGAGACTTCGTGCTCGGCCGACTTGCCGCCGAAGATGAGACCGACCCGGATCTTGCGCATTGCCTGCTCCTGCCACCTGGCGTGATGAGGTCGCCAGCATGCCCGCGGCAGGCGCGCCGACGGAAGTCCTGCATCGCCGCCGTATGCGGTGTGGCGATCCAGGGCAGGTGCACGGTCAACGGCCGGGTCTGTCTGTTGTGGGGATGCGGCTGCGATTGCAGCGGCCTGGCTGCCGAGGCGCCCTGCGATGCGCGTCATCCTGGTCTCCGGCCTGCACCTGCCACACACCATCAAGCAGTAGCGACATGCAGGGACGGTAGAATGCGCCCATGCCCGGATCCCTGTTCAACTCACTCAAGCCGCTCGCCGGCCAGGCCCTGCAAGCCGCGCTCAACCGCGCGCTGGCACTGGACCCCGATACCCGCGACGCCCTGCTGCCGCTGGAAGGCCAACGCATCGCACTGACGCTGGAGGCGCCTGCGCTGGCCCTGCAGATCCGCGTGCACGAGCGCCGCTTGCTGGTCGGCCCGGTGGACCAGGCGCAGGAGCCGGATCTGGCCGTGCGCAGCAGCCTGGCCGGCTTGCTCGGCCAATTGCCGTTCCTGGCCAATGCGCGCCGCAGCGGCGCACCGGCCGGGCGGCTCAAGGTCTCCGGCGATGCCGAACTGGCGCGCCAGCTGCAGCAACTGGCCGGCCGTTTCGATCCGGATTGGCAGTTGCCGTTCGTGGCGGTGTTCGGGCAGATCCTCGGCGTGCAGATCGCCAATGCGGTGCGCGCAGCGCTGCAGCAGGCCCGCCGCAGCGCGGTGGATCTGGCGCAGAGCGCGGCCGAATTCGTGACAGAGGAATCGCGCGATGTGGTGCCGCGCGCCGAACTGGAGGCCTTCCACGACGATGTCGACGAACTGCGCGACGACGTCGAACGGCTGGCCGCACGCGTGGCGCGCCTGCGCGCGGCCGGAGGTGCGGCATGAAGGCGCTGCTGCGGGCCAGCCGCATCGGCCGGGTGATCCTGCGCTATCGCCTGGACGACCTGCTGCAGGACACCCCGGCCGAGCGCTGGCTGCGCCTGGCCAAGCCGTTCGTGCCACGCGCCAGTGCCGAGATCGCCGCGCAATCGCGCGGTGCGCGGCTGCGGTTGGCGTTGCAGGAACTGGGGCCGATCTTCGTCAAGTTCGGGCAGATCCTGTCGACCCGGCGCGACCTGATTCCGGCCGACGTGGCCGATGAATTGACCCTGCTGCAGGACCGCGTCAAGCCCTTCGATGGCGAAGCGGCGCGGCTGATCGTCGAGCGCGCGCTGGGCCTGCCGGTGAGTGTGGCGTTTGCCGCGTTCGACACCGTACCGCTGGCCTCGGCCTCGATCGCGCAGGTGCATGCAGCCACCTTGCCGCCGGATGCCAACGGCGTGCGCCGCGAGGTGGTGGTCAAGGTGTTGCGCCCGGACATCGAGCGCCAGATCGATGCCGATATCGCCTTGCTGCAGTCGCTGGCCACGCTGGTCGAGCGCACCCACCCGCGTGCGGACAAGATCCGGCCGCGCGAGGTGGTGGCCGAGATCGAAGGCACCTTGTCGGCCGAACTCGATCTGCAACGCGAAGGCGCCAACGCCAGCGTGCTGCGCCGGTTCTGGGAAGGCTCGGACGATCTGTACGTGCCCGAGGTGATCTGGTCGCACACCGCAGAGCGTGCGCTCACGCTGGAGCGCGTGTACGGCATTCCGTCCGACGACATCGCCAGGCTCGATGCGGCCGGCATCGATCGCAAGGCGCTGGCGGCCAAGGGCGTGCGCGTGTTCTATACGCAGGTGTTCCGCGACAACTTCTTCCATGCCGATGCGCACGCCGGCAACATCTGGGTCGATTCGGATCCGGAGCGCCGGCTCAATCCGCGCTTCATCGCGCTGGATTTCGGCATCATGGGCCAGCTCTCGCAGGAAGATCAGTACTACCTGGCCGAGAACTTCATGGCGATCTTCCACAAGGATTACCGCCGCATGGCCGAACTGCACGTGGAGGCGGGCTGGATGCCCGACAACGTGCGCATCGACGAACTGGAAGCGGCCGCGCGCTCGGTGTGCGAGCCCTACTTCACCCGGCCGCTGTCGGAGATTTCGCTGGCCGAAGTGCTGATCAAGCTGTTCCGCGTCGCGCAGCGCTACGAACTGACGCTGCAGCCGCAGCTGATCCTGTTGCAGAAAACCTTGCTCAACATCGAAGGCGTCGGCCGCCAGCTCGACCCCAGGCTGGATATCTGGGCCGTGGCACGGCCGGTGCTCGAACGCATCCTGCGCGAGCGCTACAGCCCGCGCCGCGTGCTCGGCGAGTTGCGCAAGCGGCTGCCGGAAATCATGACGCATGCGCCGGACATGCCGCGCCTGGTGCACAGCTGGTTGAAGCAGCAGGTCGAGGGCCGCCATCAGCTCGACATCCGCTCGGCCGAGCTGCGCGCGCTGGACCTGAGCCTGCGCAAGCTGCAGACGCGCGTGGTCACCGCCATCACCGGCAGCGGCCTGCTGGTGGTGGCCGCCGTGCTGTATGGCCTGCACCCGAATGGCTGGTACCTGGGCACGGTGCCGGTGTGGAGCTGGATCAGCGGCGCGGCCGGCTCGGTGGCCCTGCTGGTCGCCTGGCTGCGGCGCTGAAGCACTAATGCTGAAGCACTGCCGCAGGTGGCCTGCTGCATCCGGCTGGGTAGCGGCAGTGCCTGCAGCAGCACGATGACGAGGCCGTTCCCGGCGAGGTGGTGATGATCGATCTGCAGGCGTTGAAAGACGAATTGGCACGGTTCGGCAGCGACAACGATGCGCAGCAGCCGGCGCGCAACCGGCGCATGCTCAACATCACGCCCGACACCGGGCAGTTGCTGGCGGTGCTGGTGCGTGCCACCGCTGCGCGGCGCGTTCTGGAGATCGGCACCTCCAACGGGTATTCGACGCTATGGCTGGCCGAAGCGGCCGCGGCGATCGGTGGGCATGTCACCACGGTGGAACTTGCGGCCGACAAGGTGGCCCTGGCGCAGGCCACGCTGGCACGCAGCGGCCTGGCGGCATCGGTGGAGCTGGTGCACGGCGATGGCGGCGCGTGGCTGGCCCAGGCGGCCAGCGCCAGCATCGATCTGGTCTTTCTGGATTCGGCGCGCGGCGAGTATGTACGCTGGTGGCCGGCACTGCGCCGCGTGCTGCGCAGCGGCGGCCTGCTGGTGGTCGACAATGCGCTCTCGCATGCGGACGAACTGGCGCCGTTCAGCGCGCTGCTGGCTGCCGATCCGGCAGTCACCTGCAGCGTGGTGCCGGTGGGCAAGGGCGAGTTGCTGGCGGTGTGCGGCGGCGGGGCCTGAGCGTGCACTGCCCACCTGCCAGACCTCACGCCCCAAGCCGCACGGCTGGCGTGCGCCACCTGCTCTGACGGCGCCGGGTGCGGTCAACGGCGTCATGGCGCGCCGGCGCAGTGGCATGCGCTGCCCACGGCGCGGATAATCCGCCGGTGAGCACATCCTCCAAGCACTTGCAGATTCTCTTCCAGGACGAGCTCCTGGCCGTCGTCGACAAACCCGCCGGGCTGATGGTCCACGACAGCAAGCTGGCGCGCGGGGAGGACGACTTCCTGGCCGACCGCCTGCGCGAACAGCTGGGCCGGCCGATCTTCCTGGTGCACCGGCTCGACCGCGCCACCAGCGGCTGCCTGCTGCTGGCGTTCGATCGCGAGGCCGCCAGTGCGCTGGGCAAGGCCTTGATGGCCGGCGAAGTGGAGAAGGACTACCTGACGGTGTGCCGCGGCTGGCCGGCCGAGGAGCGCTTCAGCGTCGACCACGACCTGGACGGCGGCCCCGGCAAGCCGGTCAAGAAGCCGGCGGTGACCCACTTCCAGCGCCTGGCCACCGGCGAGCTGGAGATCCCGTCCACCGGCTTTGCCACCTCGCGCTATGCCTTGCTGCGCTGCCAGCCGCAGACCGGGCGGTTCCGGCAGATCCGCCGGCACATGAAACACCTGTCGCACCACATGATCGGCGACACCAGCCATGGCGATGGCCGGCACAACCGCAGCTTCCGCATGCTTGGCATCCACCGCATGCTGCTGCACGCCGAGCGCCTGGGATTCCCGCATCCGGCCGATGGACGGCGCATCAGCGTCACTGCGCCGCTGGATGTGGAATTCGCCAAGGCCTGCGCGTTGTTCGGGTGGGAGATGCCGGGGTTGGGAGTCATGCCGGCGGCGTGATGGGGCGTGCCTGGTCCAGAGATCGAGACATCCACTCGGCATCAAGAAATCTGCGCAAGCGTCCCCGCACCCCAACCCCTCTCCCGCAGGCGGGAGGGGCTCAAGCACGACGCCCACTGCCCGCCTTCCCCGCGTTCCCGCGTTGCCGCCTTCTCCGCTCACCTTCCAAGTTGCTTCCTTCCCTCGCTTGCGGGGGAAGGTGCCCGAAGGGCGGATGGGGGCCTGATCGCCACCGAGCCTCAGGACCGCGGCTCTCCCCAATGGGGGAGGGCTGCTTCGGTCAGCGGAAAAGTTGAAGCATTGCGATAACCGGCAACGCACTCAACCCCGGAGTCGCAACCGCCGCAGCAAGCACGCCGTTGCGACTCCCCAATCCCGAATCCCCAATCCCCGCCCGTCAGGGCTTCTGCGGTGCCGCCGCCGGCTCGTTGACGATCTTCTCCAGATCCTTCTGCAAATCGGCAAACAGCGGCAGCATCTTCTGCTGGATCGCGCCCATCAGGTTCTGGGTCAATGCCGGGGTCTTGTCCAGCAGGCTCTGGCCGGCCGAGCTCTCGTAGAACTCGGCCATGGCCAGCACGTCCTCGCGCGAGAACGAGCGCTTGTAGATGTCCACATACATCGGGCGCAGCTCCGACCACGACAGCGCCTTGCGCACGGTCTGGCGGGTACGCTCCTGGATGCGCTGCAGCTGCGCCTGCTGGTCGGCGTCGAGCTGGCGCTGGGCGGTGAGCTGGGCGAACTGTTGCTGCTGCATCGCCTCGATCTGCGGCAGCATCGTGTCCAGCATGGTCTGCGCGCGCGAGGCGGCCAGCAGGCGGTTGATGTCGGCATCGCTGGGCGCCTGCGCGAAGGCGGCGGGCGTGGCCAGTGCCAGCGCAGCCAGCACGATCAGGCGGCGCGCCAAGGCGCGGGCGGTGGCGACGGAACGGGGTGGGGTCATCGGAGCATCCTGCAGGCTGGGGAACCGGCCGCAGCATACGGGAAGCCGGCGTTCGCGCGCGCGTCCATGCCGGTGCCGATACAATCGGGTTGAATGGCCAGCGACCCGATCCAGATCACCCCCAGCCTGACGATCCCGCCCAGCGAGATCGTCGAGCGCTTCGTGCGCGCCAGCGGCGCAGGCGGGCAGAACGTCAACAAGGTCTCCACTGCGGTGGAACTGCGCTTCGACGTGGCCGGCTCGCCGTCGCTGCCCGAACCGTTGCGCGCGCGGCTGCTGTCGCGGCGCGACCGGCGCATGACCGCCGAGGGCGTGCTGGTGATCGACGCGCAGCGCTTCCGCACCCAGGACCGCAACCGCGAGGATGCGCGCGAGCGGCTGGCCGAGATCATCAGTGCCTGCCTGTCGGTGCCCAAGCGCCGGGTCGCCACCAAACCGAGTCATGGTGCCAAGCTGCGGCGGCTGGATGCCAAGCGTGAGCGCAGTCATATCAAGCGTGGACGCTCTGCGTCCCACTGGGAGTAAGCGTGAGTCACACCGACCCGTCGTTGCCACCGGTAACACAGGCCAACATCCTGCTGCAGCCCTCTCCACCCAGAATGCCCCGCGCCCACGGCCGCTTCGGCCGCTGGCTGGGGCGCACGGCGCTGCGCCTGACCGGCTGGCGCCTGCTCGGGCGACTGCCCGACGAACCCAAGCTGGTGATGATCGTCGCCCCGCACTCGTCCAACTGGGACGGCTTCCTGGGCTTTGCGGCCAAGTTCGCGCTGGGCTTCGATGTGCGCGTGCTGGGCAAGGCGCAGCTGTTCTGGTGGCCATTGGGCCCGCTGCTGCGCAAGCTCGGTGGCATCCCGCTGGACCGCAGCTCGCCCCAGGGCACCATCGGCCAGGCGGTGCGGCTGATCCGTAATTCCGAGCAGATGTGGTACGTGATCACCCCCGAGGGCACCCGCAAGCGGGTGGAGCACTGGAAGGCCGGCTTCTGGAAGATCGCCTCCGATTCCAAGGTGCCGATCCTGCCGGTGTATTTCGACTACCCCAGCAAGACCGTGGGCATCGGCGAGCCGTTCTGGACCGGCACCGACATGGCCGCCGATATCGCCGCCATCCGCGCCTGGTACCGGCCGTGGCGCGGCAAGCATCGCGATACGTTGTGAGCGTGCCCCCCGCGGGCGGCAAGGCGCTCATGCACCTCACACATCGCTGCCGAAGGGCGGGCTGTGCGCGCGCAGGTGCTGGCAGGCGCGACCTTGCGTGCCGATCCCGAGTGCCGATGACCGATCGCCAGGACCACGTCCGTTTGCCACCGCGCCGGGGTTTTTGTCGCTCCCGGTCGCATGCATCCATGCCTGGCGTCGCCAGGCACGTTGCGACCTCCATCGAGGGAACACCATGATTGGCCTGTCCGCACGTGCACTGTGTCTGTCCATCTCTCTCCTGCTCGCCGCCGGCCCGGTATGGGCGGCCACGCCGATGCTGGTGATCCACGGCGGCGCAGGCGTGGAGAAATCCAGTCTTTCCAGCGAGGAACAGGCCCAGGCGCGCGAGGCGATGCAACGCGCGCTGCGCGCAGGGCATGCGGTGCTGCAACGTGGCGGCAGTGCAGTGGACGCGGTGGCGGCCACCATCACCGTGCTGGAGGACGCGCCGCAGTTCAACGCCGGGCGCGGTGCGGTGTTCACCCATGACGGCAAGAACGAGCTGGATGCCGCGATCATGGATGGCGCCACCGGCAAGGCCGGTGCGATTGCCGGCGTGCACACGGTCAGGAACCCGATCCAGCTGGCGCGCAGCGTCATGGACCATTCCAAGCACGTGATGCTCGTCGGTGACGGCGCCGAACAATTCGCGCGCGAGCAGGGCGTCACGTTGGTCGACCCCAGTTATTTCCGCACCGACAAGCGCTGGCAGCAGCTGCAAAAAGCGCTTAAGGCCGAAGCCGGCGACCGTCAGGCGCAGGCCGAACTGGACCTGGAAACCGCCAAGCACTTCGGCACCGTGGGCGCGCTGGCGCTGGATCGCGACGGCCATCTGGCCGCCGGTACGTCCACCGGCGGCATGACCAACAAGCGCTACGGCCGCGTCGGCGATGCGCCGATCATCGGTGCCGGCACCTACGCCAACGGCCAGTGTGCGGTGTCCGGCACCGGCTGGGGCGAGTTCTACATCCGCGCGGTGGCCGCCTACGACATCTGCGCACGCATGAAATACGCCGGGCAGTCCTTGCAACAGGCGGCCGAGACGGTGATCGACCAGCAGATTCCCAAGGCCGGCGGCGACGGCGGCGCCATCGCGCTGGACGCACAGGGCAACGCCGCATTCCCGTTCAATACCGAGGGCATGTACCGCGGCTGGATCGGCGCCGACGGCACCCCGCACGTGGCCATCTTCAAGGACGAGACGCTGTAGCGCGCATCCTCGACCGCGCCCCTCCATCCAATCCAACGGCACATGCCGACGCTGCGCAAACCCGCTAGCGTGGCCGGCTGCACTACCCACTCAGGAATCACACGCCATGTCGCGTACCGTCGTTCTGGCCGCTGCCATCACCCTGGCACTGGCCGCTTGTTCCGGAAAAGAGCCGTCCGGTAAGGAGTCCACCACCGTGCCCGAAAAGACCGCCACCACCCCGGCCGCGGATGCCGCGCCGAACCCGCTGCTGACCGCCAGCACGCTGCCGTTCCAGGCGCCGCCGTTCGACAAGATCAAGGACGCCGATTACCTGCCGGCCTTCGAGGAAGGCATGCGCCTGCACCTGGCCGACATCCGCAAGATCGCCGACAACCCCGAGCCGCCCAGCTTCGCCAATACCATCGAAGCGATGGAGCGCAGCGGCGAAACGCTCACGCGCGTGTCGCGCATCTTCTTCGGCCTGGTGCAGGCCGATACCAGCGACGCACGCCAGAAGATCCAGGAAGAGATCGCGCCCAAGCTGGCCGCGCACCAGGACGAGATCAATCTCGACCCGAAGCTCTTTGCGCGGGTCAAGACCATTTACGACCAGCGCGACACGCTGAGCCTGGAGCCGGAGCAGAAGCGCCTGGTCGAACGCGACTACGAAGAGCTGGTGCGCGCCGGCGCGCAGCTGTCGGAGGCCGACAAGGCCAGCCTGCGCAAGCTCAATATCGAGGAGACCACGCTCTCCACGCAGTTCCATACCCGCCTGGTCGCCGCCTCGGCCGCCGGCGCGGTGGTGGTGGACGGCAAGGCCAGGCTCGATGGCCTGAGCGAGGGCGATATCGCCGCCGCCGCCGATGCGGCCAAGGCGCGCAAGCTCGATGGCAAGTACCTGCTGACCCTGCAGAACACCACCCAGCAGCCGGTGCTGGCCTCGCTGAAGGACCGCCAGCTGCGCGCCGAGGTGCTCAAGGCCTCGGAAACGCGCGCGGAAAAGGGCGATGCCAATGACACCCGCCAGACCATCCAGCGCCTGGCGCAGCTGCGCGCGCAAAAGGCCAAGTTGCTCGGCTTCGACAACTACGCCGCCTACAGCCTGGGCGACCAGATGGCCAAGAGCCCGGATGCCGCACTCAAGCTGCTGACCGACACCGTGCCGGCCGCCACCGCCAAGGCACGCCGCGAAGTGGCCGAAATGCAGAAGGTGATCGACGCGCAGAAGGGTGGTTTCAAACTCGCCGCGTCCGATTGGGATTTCTATGCCGAGCAGGTGCGCAAGGCCAAGTACGACCTGGACGAGGCGCAGATCAAGCCGTATTTCGAACTGGACAACGTGCTGCAGAACGGCGTCTTCTACGCAGCCACGCAGCTGTACGGCATCACCTTCAAGCAGCGCACCGACATCCCGACCTATCACGCCGACATGAAGGTGTATGAAGTGTTCGATGCGGACGGCACCTCGATAGCGCTGTTCTACACCGACTACTTCAAGCGCGACAGCAAGTCCGGCGGTGCCTGGATGGATGTGTTCGTCGAGCAGGACGGCCTCACCGGTGCCAAGCCGGTGGTCTACAACGTCTGCAACTTCACCAAGCCGGCCGCCGGCCAGCCGGCGCTGCTGAGCTTCGACGACGTCACCACGCTGTTCCATGAGTTCGGCCACGCGCTGCACGGCATGTTCTCCAAGGTGAAGTATCCCTCGATCGCCGGCACCAGCACCTCGCGCGATTTTGTGGAATTTCCCTCGCAGTTCAACGAGCACTGGGCCTCCGATCCCAAGGTCTTCGCCAACTACGCCAAGCATTATCAAACCGGCGCAGCGATGCCGGCCGAGCTGGTGGAGAAGATCAAGAAGGCCAAGACCTTCAACAGCGGCTACGCCACCACCGAGTACCTGTCGGCCGCGCTGCTCGACCTGGCCTGGCACACCCAGCCGGCCGACGCGCCGTTGCAGGACGTGAGCAAGTTCGAAGCCGATGCGTTGAAGCGCTTCAAGGTGGACCTGGCCGAAGTGCCGCCGCGCTACCGCAGCAGCTATTTCGACCACATCTGGGGCGGCGGTTATTCGGCCGGGTACTACGCGTATTTCTGGTCGGAAGTGCTCGACGACGACGCGTTCGAATGGTTCAAGGAACACGGCGGCTTGAACCGCAAGAATGGCGACATCTTCCGCGCCAAGATCCTTTCGCGCGGCAACACGGTCGACCTGGCCACGTTGTATCGCGATTTCCGCGGCAAGGACCCCAGCGTCAAGGCGCTGCTGGAAAATCGCGGTCTGACCGAGTGAGTGACCGAGTGATGTGCATGCGTCGTGGGCGCATGCGTGTGTATTTGCTGCAGTCAGCAATCGCAACGGGATGGCCACGCGCCATCCCGTTCTTGTTTGCGGCTGGTGCATCAGGTGACGGGGGTGCGATTGCCCCATCTGGAGTGGCAGCGCCTGTGATGCGTGGTGCGCGCTTGCACATGATCCGAAGCGGCGGCATTAGCGCCCTGCGCTGACGAAGCAGCGCAGAGTTTTGTAGGCCGCAAGCGCGCACGCCGCCGCGATGGCGCAAGGCAGCGCGTGAACGCCGCCCGCTCATGCGCCAACGCCAACGCTGCGATGTACTCAGCTAGCGCGTTGCCACCAGGCCGTCCGAGGCTTGCGTCGCAGCTTCCTGTCGCCACCAGCGCAGGCGATTGGCGGGCGCTTCCAGGTCCACCCGCTCGCCCATGCGCGGCGTCGCCAGCGCAACGCCGGCGCCGTCGGCCAGTGCCACGATCCGGTCCAGCGGCTCCTGCCACGCGTGCATCGCCAGGTCGAAGGTGCCGTTGTGGATCGGCAGCAGGGTCTGCCCGCCGACGTCCAGATAGGCCTGCAGGCTCTGCTCCGGTTGCATGTGCACGTGTGGCCATTGCTGGTCGTAGGCGCCGTTTTCGATCAGCGCCACGTCGAACGGCCCGAGCTGTTGGCCGATGGTCTTGAAGTGCGGGCCGTAGCCGCCGTCTCCGCTGAAGAACAGCCGCAGCTCGCGGTCCTGGATCACCCAGGAGCACCACAGCGAACGCCCACTGTCGAACAGGCCGCGCCCGGAAAAATGCTGCGACGGGGTGGCGGTGAATTGCAGGCCATCGATGGTGATCGTGTCCCACCAGTCCAGCTGGCGCACCTTGGCCGGGTCCACGCCCCAGCGCACCAGCAGATCGCCCACGCCCAAGGGCGCGACGAACACGCCGACGCGGTCGGCCAGCGCACGGATGCTGGTGCGATCGAGATGGTCGTAATGGTTGTGGGACAGGATCACCCCGGCCAGCGGCGGCAGCGCGTCCAGCGCGATCGGCGGCGCATGAAAGCGCTTTGGCCCGGCAAAGGGCACCGGCGAGGCGCGCTTGGAGAACACCGGATCGGTCAGCCACAAGCCGCCGGCTAGCTTCATCAGCACGGTGGAATGGCCCAGGCGATACAGGCTGCGGTCGGGCGCAGCCAGCAGCTGCGCGCGGGTCAGCGGCTGCACCGGCAGCGGCGTGGACGGCACCGTGGTGCTGGGCTTGTCGAAGAAGAACCTCCATATCAGGCCAATCTGCTCGCGCAGGCTGAGCACGGTGGTCGGCAGCGGCACTGCATTGCGGAACCGGCCATCGCGAAACTGTGGCGAAGCGGCATAGCGGGAAGGGCGCGAGGAAGCCATTGGGAAGTCCGACCGGGCAGGGGGTGACAACAGGGAAAAGTTACACTGAACAGTGTAGTTTCATCGGGCTGAAAGTAAACTGTCCGGTGTAAAATGACCCGATGTCGACTGCATCTTCCCCCCCGACTGCGCCGCAACGGCTGACCGACCGCAAGCGCCTCGCCATCGTCGAGGCGGCCATTGCCGAGTTCCGCCAGCATGGCTTCGAGGCCACCAGCATGGACCGCGTGGCGGCCACCGCGGGCGTCTCCAAGCGCACCGTCTACAACCACTTCCCCAGTAAGGACGCGTTGTTTGGCGAGATCCTGCGCGGGCTGTGGCAGCGCAGCGCCGATGCAGTGACTCTGGTCTACCGGCCCGACCAGCCGTTGCGTGCGCAGCTGATCCAGCTGCTGCAGCAGAAACTGCACCTGCTCGACGACCCGGCGTTCATCGACCTGTCGCGCGTCGCCATTGCCGAAGGCATCCATTCGCCCGCGCGCGCGCGCGAACTGATCGCGCAATTGGGCAGCAAGGAGGAAGGCACCACCACCTGGGTGCGCGCCGCATTGGCCGATGGCCGGTTGGCAGGCGTGGAGCCGGAGGTCGGCGCGCAGCAACTGCAGGCATTGATCAAGGGCTTCGCGTTCTGGCCGCAGATCGCCATGGGCCAGCCGCCACTGTCGCCGCAGCAACGCACGCAAGTGGCCGAATCGGCGGTGGCGATGTTCCTGGGGTTGTACGGGCGCGCGTGATGGCCTGCGATGCGCGGGCAGACGTGACGCGCCATGTCGCGCAACGACGCCGCACCGTGTTTCAGCGCTGCCCCGTCATTGCGGCGACTGGCCCGCACCCAGCCCGGTAGCAGTGGCGGCCTGCCGGCTGCGTTGGCACCAGGCCACCATCGGCGAGGCCATCACTGTGGTCACCAGCGTCATGCCGAACAGCAGCGTGAACAGGTCCGGCCCGATCACGCCGCTGTCCAGGCCGATCTTGATCACCACCAGTTCCATCAGCCCGCGTGCGTTCATCAGCGAACCCACGCTCAGGCTGTCGCGCCAGTCGTGGCCGCTCAGGCGCGCGCCCAGGGTGCAGCCGGCCAGCTTGCCGGTCACCGCCACGCCGACCACCAACGCAAAGCCGGCCACACCTGCGCCGACGAACACACCGGGGCTGGCGGTCTGGCCGGCGACCGCAAACAGCACCGGCATCAGCAAGGTGATCGCCAGGGGTTCGATGCGCCCGGCCAGGTGTTCCAGCAGGCGGTCGTCGCGCGGCACGCAGACGCCGAACAGGAATGCGCCGAAGATCGCATGCAGGCCGATCCATTCGGCCACTGCGGCGCAGGCCAGCAGACCGATCAGCACCCACACCAGCGCGGTTGGCGCATAGCCTCCATCGCGTGCGCGCGGCTTGAGCACGCGCGCATACAGCGGCTTCAACACGCCGAACACCACCGCAATCAGCACCACCGCAGCTGTCGCAGTAAACGCAACGCCGCCATGGTTGTTGCCGCCGGTCAGGGTGAGCACGATCGCCAGGAACATCCACACCGTGGCATCGTCGATCACCGCCGCGCCCAGCGCCAACCGGCCTGCGGGTGTGCGGGTCATGTTGCGATCCTTGAGGATGCGCGCCAGCACCGGAAACGCGGTCACCGACATCGCCGCGGCAATGAACAAGGCGAAGGGCCAGAAGCCGATGCCCTGCGGTGCAAAGCGCGCAAACAACCACGGTGCGGCGGCCAGCCCAAGCAGCAACGGCAGCACGATGCCGGACAGCCCCACCAGCACCGACGCACGCACCTGCGCGGTGGTGCCTTCCGGCGCGCGCAGCTCCACGCCGACGATGAACATGAAAAGCACCACGCCGATGTTGGCCAGGCCCGACAGCGGCGGCAAACTGCTGGCGGCGAACAACATGCCATGCAATTCCGGCAGCCACGCGCCGAATGCGATCGGCCCCAGCAGCAGGCCGGCGGCCATTTCGCCGATCACCGGCGGCTGCCCGACGCGCTGCAGCAGCGCGCCGCACGCACGTGCCGCGCCCAGGATCAGCGCCAACTGCACCAGCAATAACGTGGTCGGATTCATTGCGTCAGCCTTGGTTGGTTGAGTCGGCTCGCCCCGCGGTGCGGGACGGCTACGCATCTGGTCAGTGAGTCCCCGGATTGACCAGCCGTTGATGACCTGCAGTGATACCCACAGCATCGGCCTAGTCTATGACGACAACCATCGTGCAGTAGATCGGGCCGACATCGATGCAGCGCAATCCGGAGTGGTTCGCGCTGCACGCTGGAATCAACCGTCAGTGCTGCGCTCGCATGGCTTGATCAAGCGACGCCTTCAATGGCGTACCGCATACCGCACACGGCATCGCCGATGAAGAGCGCATGGTGACCTCAGACGCAGCGCATGGCGAGCAAGCTCAGGCGCCATGCGAACTCACGCCTGCAGCAGTCACAAGACTCACCGCTCCGAGTCACCACTTTCGTCATACCCGCGCGGGGGAAACAGATCCGGCTGGATCAGCTCGATAAAGGCGCGTGCCTGCGGCGACAGATACTTGCCCTTGCGCACCACCACGCCATAACTGCGGGTGGGGAAGTAATCCTTCAGCGAGCGGGTGGCGAGTGTGTCGCGATCGGCCTCGGTGACGCAGATCGCGGTGACGATGGAGATGCCCATGCCCATCGCCACGTATTGCTTGATCACCTCCCAGCCGCCCACTTCCAGTGCCACGGTGTAGGGCACGCGCGCTTGCTGGAAGACCAGGTCGACCAGCCGATAGGTCACCTGCCGGCGCGGCGGCAGGATCAGCGGATACGGCGACAGGTCCTGCAGCGTGACCGTGGACGTGCCGGCCAACGGGTGGTCGTGCGGGGTGATCAGCAATTGCTCGAAGCGATACACCGGCGCGTAATTGAGGTCGGCCGGCACGTCCAGCATCGAGCCGATCGCCAGGTCCACTGCATCTTCGCGCAGCAGGTCGGTGCCGTCGGCGCTGATGGCGTTGTGCAGGGTCAGGCGCACGTCCGGGTGGCGCGCGCGGAACTTCGCCACGATGCGCGGCAGCAGGTACAGGATGGTGGAACTGTTGGCGGCGATATTGAGCTCGCCGGCATCCAGGCCACGCACCTTTTCGCGGAAGCTGGCCTCCAGCCCGTCCAGGCTCTCCACCAGCGGCAGCGCCATGTCGTAGAGCAGCTGGCCCTCGCGGCTGGGTGCCATGCGTCGCCCCGAGCGCTCGAACAGGGCCACGCCCAGGTCACGTTCCAGCGCCTGGAGCTGCAAGGTCACTGCCGGCTGGCTCACATACAGCGCCTCAGCCGCCCGTGAGACAGAGCCAAGGCGCACTGTCTGGCAGAACGCACGCAGCGGCTTGAGCCGGTCGGATTTGTAGGAAAATCTAGGAGTTGGCGCCATCTGGATGCCTGCAACGACGCTGTATAAGCCTGCCTTATTTACAGCATTGATAAAACTGCTTTGTCAAATAGTTGCATGCGGCGCACGGTGCAGGTCCGGATGCACAAGGACTCCCGACATGTCTGCCACCGCTTTCGCCCCACGTCCCACCGAACGCGCCACGCCCGGTCTGTCGCTGACCACGCAGGTCGCAGGCCAGGCCGACCTCCTGCCGGCCGCCGCGCTGGCCCTGCTGGTGTCGCTGCACCGGGCCATCGAGCCCGGCCGCCAGCAGCGCCTGGCACAGCGGCGCGTCCGCCAGGCCGAGTTCGATGCCGGCCAGTTGCCGGACTTCCGCCCCGACACCCGCGCCATCCGCGATGGCGACTGGCGCGTGGCCGCGCTACCGGCGGCGCTGCAGGACCGCCGGGTGGAAATCACCGGCCCCACCGATCCGAAGATGGTCATCAACGCGCTCAATTCCGGCGCCAAGGTGTTCATGGCCGACTTCGAGGATTCCACCGCGCCGACCTGGCGCAACCTGCTGGCCGGCCAGCGCACGCTGGCCGCTGCGGTGCGTGGCGATCTCAGCTTCGATGCGCCCAACGGCAAGCATTACGCGCTGCGCCCGGAAGCCGAGCGCGCCGTGCTGATCGTGCGTCCGCGTGGCTGGCATCTGGATGAGAAGCATGTGCTCATCGATGGCCAAACGCTGGCCGGGGGGCTGTTCGACGCGGCGGTGTTCGCCTTCCATAACGGCCGCGCGCTGCTGGCCAGGGATCGCGGCCCGTATCTGTATCTGCCCAAGCTGCAGAGCATGGAAGAGGCCGCGCTGTGGGAAACCGCGCTGACGCATATCGAAGCCATGCTCGGCCTGCCGCATGGCCAGATCAAGGTGACCGTGCTGATCGAGACGCTGCCGGCGGTGTTCGAGATGGACGAGATCCTGCACGCGCTGCGCGAGCGCATCGTCGGGCTCAACTGCGGGCGCTGGGACTACATCTTTTCGTACCTGAAGACCTTCCGCGCGCATCGCGACCGCGTGCTGCCCGAACGTGGCCAGGTCACCATGACCCAGCCGTTCCTGAAGGCGTATTCGGAACTGCTGATCAAGACCTGCCATCGTCGCGGCGCACATGCGATGGGCGGCATGGCCGCGCAGATTCCGATCAATCACGACGAGGCCGCCAACGAGCAGGCGATGGCACGGGTGCGTGCCGACAAGCTGCGCGAGGTCAGCGCCGGCCACGATGGCACCTGGGTGGCGCATCCGGCGTTGATTCCGGTGGCGATGAAGATCTTCGACGAGCACATGCCCACCGCGCATCAGCAGCATGTCCTGCGCAACGACGTGCAGGTGACGCGCGACATGCTGATCGCGCCCTCGCCGGGCACCATCACCCGCGCCGGTTTCGAAGGCAATGTCGAAGTCTGCGTGCGTTATCTGGCCGCCTGGCTGGATGGCAATGGGTGCGTGCCGATCCACAACCTGATGGAAGACGCGGCCACTGCCGAGATCAGCCGCGCGCAGCTGTGGCAGTGGTTGCATCACGGCCAGCATCTGGACGACGGCACCGCGATCGACCAGCCCTTGTTGCAGGCCACGTTGCGTGCGCTGCCGGCGCGCCTGGGCGCGACCGATGCACTGCCGGGCGCCGCGCGCATCGGCGACGCCATTGCATTGCTGGACACACTCAGCCGTGCCGATGCGCTGGCCGATTTCCTCACCGTGCCGGCATACCGCCTGATCGAGTGAGCCAACGCGGCAGCGACACGCCGGCGTCCGCGCGCTGTCGCTGCAATCCGTCCACGTAATGCACCACACCGCCCGTTGCGCCGATGCGCGCAACGACGGCATTGCCATGCCTCACGCGCGCCGTGACGCACCGTCCTTCCTCGTTGCATCCGTCGTATTCCTGCCAGGAGAACGCACCATGAGCAGCACACTGCAGACCGCCGAACAGATCCAGCACGACTGGGCCAGCAACCCGCGCTGGGCCGGCATCACCCGCAACTACACCGCCGCCGATGTGGTGCGCTTGCGCGGCACCGTGCATGTCGAGCATTCGCTGGCGCGGCTGGGCGCGGACAAGTTGTGGAACGCGTTGCACGCCACGCCGTTCGTCAATGCGCTGGGCGCGTTGACCGGCAACCAGGCGATGCAGCAGGTCAAGGCCGGGTTGAAGGCGATCTACCTGTCCGGCTGGCAGGTCGCCGCCGATGCTAACCTGGCCGGACAGATGTATCCGGACCAGTCGTTGTATCCGGCCGACTCGGTGCCGGCGGTGGTCAAGCGCATCAACAACACCTTGTTGCGCGCCGATCAACTGCATCACGCCGAAGGCAACGACGACATCGATTTCCTGCAGCCGATCGTGGCCGATGCCGAAGCCGGCTTTGGCGGCGTGCTCAACGCCTTCGAGTTGATGAAGGCGATGATCGAAGCCGGCGCGGCCGGCGTGCACTTCGAAGATCAATTGGCATCGGTGAAGAAGTGCGGCCACATGGGCGGCAAGGTGCTGGTGCCCACCCGCGAGGCGATCGAAAAGTTGAATGCCGCACGTCTGGCGGCCGATGTGCTGGGCGTGCCCACGTTGCTGATCGCACGCACCGATGCCGAGGCGGCCGATCTGATCACCAGCGACGTGGATGCCAACGACCAGCCCTTCACCACCGGCCAGCGCACCGTCGAAGGCTTCTTCAAGACCCGCAACGGGCTGGATCAGGCGATCAGCCGCGGACTGGCCTACGCGCCGTACGCGGATCTGATCTGGTGCGAGACCGGCAAGCCGGATCTGGAATTTGCCCGCGCCTTCGCGCAAGCCATCCATGCCAGATTCCCCGGCAAGCTGCTGGCCTACAACTGCTCGCCGAGCTTCAACTGGAAGAAGAACCTGGACGACGCCACCATCGCCAGGTTCCAGACCGAGCTGGCGAGCTATGGCTATAAATTCCAGTTCATCACCCTGGCCGGTTTCCACGCCCTGAACTACGGCATGTTCAACCTGGCGCACGGCTATGCCCGCCGCCAGATGAGCGCCTTCGTCGAGTTGCAGCAGGCCGAGTTCGCGGCGGCCGAGATGGGCTTTACCGCGGTCAAGCATCAGCGCGAGGTGGGCACCGGCTACTTCGACGCGGTGACGCAGGCGATCCAGCAGGGTCAGTCGTCCACCACCGCGCTGCGTGGCTCGACCGAGGAAGAGCAGTTTCACGGCGAAAAGGCGGCCTAAGGCAGCGTATGGGGCGACGGGGCGGCCGCCCGGCGGCCGCGGGGTGGTTCGGAGCGTGCGGTCGACGCCCACCGGCAGGCCCGTACCAGCACCGCGAAACTACGCCGGCATCGCTCGTGGTCTGTCACAGATGGCCGGCAGGCCGCTGCCGGGAGGGGGATGGGCTCGGAGAACCGAGCCCATTTTTGTTGCCGATACCCGTCATTTCGTCTCGAGCGCTGTGAGAACGAGTGTGACCTGGTACTGAACAAAACGCTGCTGTACGATGCCAGGGCAGGCCGGCGCTGCAGGTCGGTCTAAGGGATTTGGATGACGTGCCATAACACTGCCGGCGCAGTAGAGCCGACGGGGAGCGTTGCAAAGACGCTGTCGGACGGGCTGCATGCGCTGATGACTGCCCAGGAGCTGGCGTTTTTCGCCCGCTTCGGGCGTGCCCGCGAGTTGGCGGCCGGCCAGGCGCTGTTCGAGCGTGGGGCGGTGGGCACGCAGATGTTCATCGTGGTCAGCGGCCAGATCGATCTGGATTTCGGCGAAGACCTGATGCTCAAGCACCTGGGCCCGGGCGAATTCTTCGGCGAACTTGGCCTGCTGATCGGCGACCATGCGCGCAGTGCCGGCGCCACGGCATCCACCGACACCCGCCTGATCGAGCTGGCGCACGAGGACTTCCAGCGCCTGGTCGACCACGACCCATCGATGGTGGCGCATTTTCTGCGCCGCTCCATCGTGCGCGTGGTCAACAACGAGCAGTTGTTGATCCGCCAGCTGCGCCGCCGCAACCACGATCTGGAAGCGGCGCTGGACAATCTCTACGTCACCTCGCACCAGCTCAACCACACCGAAGAACTCAGCCGCACCGACGAGCTCACCGGCCTGCACAACCGCCGCGGGCTCGCCCTGCATCTGCAGGAATGCCGACGCGCCGGCAACGTGCCCGGCGTGGGCCTGATCCTGATCGATTGCGACCGTTTCAAGCGCATCAACGACGAGTTCGGCCACCTGGCCGGCGACCGCGTGCTGCAGAACGTCGCCCATGCGCTGCGTTCGGTGATCGCCGACGGCGACCTCGCCTGCCGGCTCGGCGGCGATGAATTCTGTGTGCTGGTCGCGCAAGGCACCCAGGAACTGCTGCACCACATCGGCGAATGCATCGTGCGCGCGGTGGAAGCGCGCCTGTGCAATGGCCAGAGCGAGCAGGGCTGCTCGGTCAGCCTGGGCTTGTGCATGATCGACCCCGATGCGGCATGGAACGATTGGTACACGCTGGCCGACAGCGCTTTGTACGAGGCCAAGCGACAGGGCGGCAACGTGCTGTGCATGCATGACACGCTGGCGTCGGGCCTCACGCCGCCATCCGGCAACGCCACCACGTCGGACAATCGCTGAGCAATGAGCGCCCGCGCCCACGCACGCAAGGATGCGTCGTCGGAAGCGATCCAGGCACCGCGCTTGCGTACCTTGTTGTTGACCGACCTGTGCGATTCGACCGCGCTGGTCGAGCGCATCGGTGACAACGCCGCCGCCGCGCTGTTTCGCGAGCATGATCGGCTGGTGGTCAAGCTGCAGCAGCAATGGCGTGGCCGGCTGATCGACCGTTCGGACGGATTGCTGTTGCTGTTTGATCGCCCCATCGACGGCCTGGGCTTTGCGCTGGATTACGCGCGGGGCCTCAAGGCGATGGGCGATGCCCGCGCGCTGACGCTGTGCGCCCGCCAGGGCCTGCACGTCGGCGAAGTGCTGACCTGGCGCAACAGCGACGAAGCGGTGAGCATCGGTGCCAAACCGCTGGAAGTCGAAGGCCTGGCCAAGCCCACCGCCGCACGCCTGATGTCGATGGCGCGGCCCGGGCAGATCCTGTTGTCGGCGGTGGCCGAGTCATTGACCCACCGCGCCGCACGCGAACTGGGCGACCGCGGCGAACGCATCCTGTGGAAATCCCACGGCCGCTGGCGCTTCAAGGGCGTCCCCACGCCAATGGAGATTTATGAAGTCGGCGAAGTCGGCCTGACGCCATTGCGCACGCCGAAGAATTCGGCGAAGGCCTGGCGCGATGTTCCGCTGTGGCGGCGGCCGGCGGCACTTCTGGCGGAGACGGTATTGGTCGTCGCTGTGTGTGTTTCGGTGTGGTTTTTCACCCGTTCCGAGCCAGCCATTGCGTTTTCCGAACGTGGGTGGGTGGTGGTCGGCGATCTACGTAATCTGACCGGCAACACATTGCTCGACAGTTCGCTTGATCAGGCGCTGCGCATCAGTCTGGAACAGTCGCGCTATGTCAATGTCCTGAGCGATATGAAAGTGCGCGACACCATGGCCCGGATGAAGCGTGATCCGGATCGCGTGATCGTCGATCGCGCCATCGCCTCGGAAGTGGCGCTGCGTGATGGTGCCAGCGCCGTGTTGCTGCCGACGGTCGCCGAGATTGGAGGCAAGCTTCGTTTCAGCGTGGAGTTGGTGGATCCACGTACCCAGACCACGGTCTACTCGGAGTTTGTACAAGGCGATGGCTTGCCATCGGCACTGTCCTCGGTGGATCAGGTCACCCGTAAGCTCAGGCAGGGCCTGGGTGAGGTGGTGGCCTCGATAGACAAGAATTCTGTGCCGTTACCCGCTGTGACCACCTCCAGCCTGGATGCACTGCGGGCGTACGCCCTGGGAGTCGATGCAACGGTGAAAGGCCAATGGAAAGAAGGTCTGGAACTGTTCGAGCGCGCGGTGGGAATAGATCCGGAGTTTGCGCTCGCGTATCTGGGCGCGGCACGCATCAAGGTGGCGGTCTCCGATCGCCGTGGCGCGCTCCCGTATTTGGAGAAGGCAATTCGTTTCCGCCAACGTTTGCCCGAGCGCGATCAACTGTATCTGGATGCATGGGCGTCCGAGCTGCTTGCACCCGACAAGGCACTGACGCTGTGGCGAACGTTGGGCTCGCTCTACCCGGACAATTTTGCCGGTACCGCCAATGCATCGTGGCACCTGTTCGTTGCCAATCGATTTGCCGAGGCGCTGCCGTATGCGCAGGCGGCTGATGTTCCGCAGGACCCGCTGCGCGCGATTGCGACTGATCGAGTTGGACGTATTTTGCTGGCGCAGGGAAAGGCAGAAGCGGCTCTGCAGCGCTTTTCCGCTCCCGGTGATGCCGATCGCGCCGGCCCGCTCCGTCGTCAAGCGAACGCGCTTGCGGTGCTGAATCGTCATGCCGAAGCGAAACAGGCACTCGACAGGATCGTTGAGAAAGGCTATGCCAACGATGATGTGGTGCCCTTGATCGATCGCACCAGCATCGCGATCGATCAGGCCGACTGGACCGCCGCACGCGCAGCAATCACACAAGGCCTGAGGCGCAGCAGGCAAGGCGACGATTTCAACCATCGCCAATTCTCGGTCATTGCGCTGACCACCGATGCATTGGGCGACCCATCCCTGTCGACAGCGGCAGCGCTCAAGCCGACGTTTGATCGGCTGGTGTCCGCAGTCATCGACGATGGATCGGCAACGGTAAACCTGCAGGACAATGCCGCAATGGTGCTGATCCTGGCAAGCCAGGCGCAGCGGGCCGGCGATGACAGTCTCACCGTTCGCGCGCTTGCGGCGATCAAGCCGGCACTTGTGCATGAAACGCCGGTGCTTGCCGAACTGCGCGCCATTGTCGAAGCCCAGCAGCTGGCGCTGTCGGGCGACCGCGCGGCCGCCATCGCGCGTCTGCCAATCAGGGACGACGATCTTTTCCAGACGCGCGTGACGCTATACATGCTGCTGCACGAAAGTGGTCGGCACGCTGAAGCGTTGCAGCAAGCACGTTGGCTGTATCTCCATCGTGGGCGTGCATATATAGAAGCAAATGCGTCGCAAACGCTGCAGCCGCTCAATGTTGCCGATACACGTCTGGCGCAGCTTTGGATGGCCGAGTCGCTGCATGCACTCGGCCATACCCAGCAGGCGCGCGAACAGGCGCAGGCATTCGTGCGCGCCTGGCCCGTACCGGGCCTGCCTGCTTACTTACGCAGCAGGGTAGAGCGCATGCTGTCCGATTCGAAGGCGAAGATGACGGTGTGATTGGCTTTTTCGGTCAAGTAGCTTTGCAGCTCGGCACGAGCCGCTGCAATGTCCTGCTTGGACGCGAGCTGACTGGTCGTCATGCAGTAATAGGCCTGTCCTGCGCTGGGGGCGGCATTGTCGGCGCTCACGCCAGGTGCACCGATCCGGGCAAGCGCCTGCGCCGGATTGCATTGAAAGCAGTCGCGGAAGTCGTCGTCGGTTGCCAGTAGCTCCAGCAGCTTGTCGGCGGTGGATGCATCAAACGGAAGATGGGTGTGGGGGGCGGAGTCGGTCATGGTGTGTCTTGCCTGGAGAGTGAGGGTCTGTGGTGTTGTATGACATGGGACCTGACACAATATCGACCGTGCTCATGCGTCCTTGAGATGTTCCTATGCAAATTCGTCGCTGTACCACGTTGTTTTTTGAGCTGCGCGACGATGCGGTGTTTGATCTTGCACGATTGCTTGCCGGTGGAGATGGCGTGAATCGCCGCACACGATGGCTGGCGCTGGCGCCTCATCTTGATGGAGATGTGGAGGTTTCCAAGGACGAGCGCGAGTGGTTGGGCGGGTTGAGTCCCTCGCGCTGGCATCGCATCGATCAGATGCAGCCCTTGCCGTTCCAGGTGGAGCGTTTGATCGAGCAAGGTCTTGTGGTCAGCGATCAACCAGAACACGTTCAGCATCGCCGCAACGACGAGTGCGTGCAGCAGCAGCGTTGGTGGCCGCTAGCCGCGTTGTGGCATCGATCGGCGCGCTGGCGCGGCGAGGACAGCGTGGCGACGATGGAAGCACACGGCCTGACTACTGCGGAAGGCATGGTCGGCCGACTGGGCGCCCCCCCAGCAGAGATCGTAGACCGAGGCGAGGGGGGCATCGAAGCGCGCATTGCCTTGCCACGGTCAACCCCGGGCACGTTCGATGAGCTGCTGTCGCGTCGCGTCACCTGTCGCAACTTCGATACGCAGCGTCCACTGTCACACAGCTTGCTTGGCCAGATGCTTGAGCGCAGCGTCATGGCAAGTGCGCGGATCGAAGTGGGGCACGACACCGCATTCTTGAAGAAACCGGTGCCCTCGGGAGGCAGTCTCCATCCCACCGAAACCTACTTGCTGGTCCAGCGTGTCGAGGGAATGACGAGCGGTCTCTATCACTATCGCCCTGTCGATCATGCATTGCAGCCATTGCAGTCGCCACCACAGCCGCTTGCGGAGTTCGCGCGTCGCGCTGTGTCCGGGCAGCACTGGTTTGCCGATGCGCCGGTGCTGGTGATCCTGGTGCCGCGGTTTTTACGTAGTTTCTGGAAGTATCGGAACCACGCCAAGGCCTACCGCGCGATGATTCTGGATGTCGGCCATATTGCGCAGACGCTGTATCTGAGCGCGACCGACCTGGGCCTGGGCGCATTTGTCACCTCGGCAATCAACGAGGTGGATATCGAACAGGCACTTGGCCTGGACGGCCTGCAGGACGGCCCGCTCGCCATCTGTGGGTTCGGTTGGCGGGGCGAGGAAATGAACAACACCGAGTTGGATCCCGGTGGGGCAGTGTGGCCGGCTGGTCTTGATTCAGAGGCCGCCAAGGACATCGCCCCACATTAGCGAGCAACCAAGTCAGGCATCTTCCTGTCTGAATCGCTGGGCGGGAATGCCGGCGTGGCGGCGCGTTGGAGAACATCGATACAGCCGTCGTCGCTCGTCTTTGCAGGCGAGCGCCGACGTAGATGTAAAGCAAGCCACCGCGCAGACAGACCTACCGCCGAATCGCCTGCGTATGCGTCTTCAATGCTTCGCTCAGGCCGTTCACCTTGTCGGCGCCTTCCGGCACGGTGATGCTGGAGCCGGCGAGGTCGTCGCCGATCGATTGCACCCGGCCGCCCAGGCACTGGCCCAGGAACCCCTCGGTCACCGCGTTGAAGGCCTTGCTGTTTTCCGGGCGCCGGAAGCCATGGCCTTCGTCCGGGAACAGCACGTAGGTGACCGGAATGTTCTTGGCCTTCATCGCGTTGACGATCTGGTCGCTCTCGGCCTGTTTGACGCGTGGGTCGTTGGCGCCCTGGCCGATCAGCAGCGGCTTGCTGATCTTGTCGACATGGGTGAGCGGTGAGCGGTCGGTCAGCCACTGCTTGCCGGCGTCGGTGGCCGGGTCGCCCATGCGTTTGGTCAGCTGCTTGTAGAAGCTGGCCCAGTACGGCGGCACGGTGCCGAGCAGGGTGTTGAGGTTGGCCGGGCCGACGATGTCCACGCCGCACTTGAACGCGTCCGGGGTAAAGGTCAGGCCGACCAGCGTGGCGTAGCCGCCGTAGCTGCCGCCCATGATCGCCACGTCCTCGGGCCTGGTCACTCCTTGCTTGACCGCCCATTGCACCGCGTCGAGCAGGTCGTCGTGCATCTTGGCGGCCCACTCGCCGTTGCCGGCGTTGGTGAAGGCCTTGCCGAAGCCGGTGGAACCGCGGAAGTTCACCGCCAGCACCGCATAGCCGCGATTGGCCAGCCATTGCTCATACGGCCCGTAGCCGTAGCTGTCGCGCAACCACGGGCCGCCATGCACGAACAGCACCAGCGGCACCGGCTTGTCGGCCTTGCCGTCGTGATTGGCATCGGCCTCGGCGGGCAGGGTGAGATAGCTGACCAGCTTGTGGCCGTCGCGGGCGGTCAGTTCCTGCGGCCACATCGGCACCAGCGGCTTGCCGTCGAGCGCGGGGCGGGCGGAGAACAACTTGGTCAGCTTGCCGCCGTCTGCACGGTCGTAGCGGTAGTAGGTCAGCGGTGTTTCCGCCGCCGAATACCCCACGATCCAGATGCGATCGTCGAGCGTGCGTGCGGCAACGCTGGCATCGCCGCTGCCGAGCGACTTGAGCTTGTTTAGGTCGGCAGCAATGCCGTTGTCCAGCGCCGTCCACTCCTCGCGCAGGTAGTCGGTGGACACGGCCTGCACCACGCCGGTCCTGGGGTCGTTCAAGGTGGCGCCGACATCGGTGCGCGGGTTTTCGAACAGCAGCGTGCGGGCGTTGCTGGCAGTGTCGATGGCATACAGCGCTGCGGTGTCGCGATTGCGCGAATCCTGCATGTACAGCGTCTTGCCGTCGTCGGTGAGGCCGTCGGGCGAGGTGTTGGTGACATCCTCGAACGGGATGCGGTCCACGCTCTTCCAGCGCTTGCCGTCCGGCACCAGCAGCTCCCTGCCCGCATCGTCGGTGGCACGCGTGGCATAGCGCAGCTGGTAGTTGCCATCGAGCAGGTAGGAATCCAGGCTGTCGGTGTTCTGCTGCACCAAGCTGCGCTTGCCCGAAGCCAGGTCCACCCGATACAGGTCATGCCATTTGGGGTCGCGGTCGTTCATGCCGACCATGATCGAGTCGGGATGCTGCGCGCTGACGCGATACACCTCGGCGTTGGTCTTCTTGAACGGGGTGAGGTCCTTGCTGCTGCCATCGCTCAGATTCACCGAGAACAGATGGAAGTCTTCATCGCCACCGTTGTCGCGCAGGTACAGCAGCGTGTTGGGTTGATAGGTCCAGAAATAATTGCGGATGCCGCGCGCGGTGTCCCTGGTGATCGCGCGCGCCTGGTCCGGTGCATCCACCGGGGCGACCCAGACATTGAGCACACCGTCCAGCGGCGCGACCCAGCTGAGGTACTTGCCGTCCGGGCTGATGCTCACGTTCGCCCGCTCCGGGTTGCCGAACAGCGCATCGCGGGTGATCAGTTCGGGCGGTGCCGCGGGTGCCGCAGCAGCAGCCGGGGCCGGCGTGGCGGCCTTGTCGGTGGCGGGCGCGGTTTTATCGCTGCAGGCAGACAGCGCGAGCAGCATGCTGGAAACAAGAAGCAGGCGTTGCATGGAGGTCTCCGGTCGTGAGCGCGGCCATTCCAGCCGCTTTCCTCACGCTAGAGCCAAGGTCCATCCCTGTGGACGTGCCGTTGGTCACGCTGCGAGGCGCCGCTACGCAGACGCGGACACGAATTCCACCAACGCGACACCCTCGGCAACCAGTTCGCCTTCTGCCACCAGATACGCCGACACCGTGCCGTCGCTGGGCGCGTGCAGGGTGTGCTCCATCTTCATCGCTTCGAGCACCACCAGGGCCTGCCCGCGGGTGACCGGCTGCCCTGCGGGGGCGACCAGCGACACGATGCGACCCGGCATCGGTGCGGTCAGGCCGCCGGCGTCGTGCGCGGGCTGATCGGCCTCGAGCAGCGCGTCATGGTGGCGGAAGCTCGCCCGCTGCGTGGCATCGCGCAATGTCAGTGCATTGCCGTCGCGCAGGGCCTGCATGCGCCATTGCCGGCCATCCATTTCCACGCGCAGTGCCCCGTCCTGTACGTGGTAGCGCAGCGTGTGGGTGTCGCCCGCGCACGTCACCTGCCAGCCATCGTCAAGCGGGCGCACGCCGAACTGGCGGCGCTCGCCTGCGGCTTCCAGCGTCATGGTGTGCGCCGCATGCGCGCCGATGCGCCAACCATCGGTGTGCTGCCAGGGCGAAAACGGGTCGGCTGGATCGGCGGCGGCCTTCGGCAACGCTTCGGCGATCAACGCCGCTGCCAGGCACCACCAGGCAGTGGCCGGACTCACCGCATCGGGAAACAGCACTGCCTGCTCGCGTTCGATCAGTGCGGTATCCAGATCGGCCGACGCAAACGACGCCGTGCCGATCAGGCGCGCAAGGAACGCGCTGTTGGTGGTGACACCCACCGCATGGAACTGCGCCAGCGCCTGGCGCATGCGTGCCAGTGCGGCGGGGCGATCCACATCCCACACGATCAGCTTGGCAATCATCGGGTCGTAGTACGGGCTGATGCTGTCGCCTTGCTCCACGCCGGCATCGATACGTACATGCGCGCTTGCTGCGGGAAACTGCAACTGGTGCAGCGTGCCGGTGGAAGGCAGGAAGCCGCGGTCGGCATCTTCGGCATACAGGCGCGCTTCCAGCGCATGTCCATGGATGCGCAGTTCCTGCTGACGCAGCGGCAGCGGTTCGCCCGCGGCAACACGCAATTGCCACTCGACCAGATCGGTGCCGGTGATCAACTCGGTCACCGGGTGCTCGACCTGCAGCCGGGTGTTCATTTCCATGAAATAGAAATCGCCATCCGGGCCGGCAATGAACTCCACCGTGCCGGCGCCGACATAACCCACCGCGCGTGCGGCATCCACGGCCGCCTTGCCCATGGCGGCGCGACGTTGTTCGCTCATGCCGGGGGCGGGCGCTTCTTCCAGCACTTTCTGGTGCCGGCGCTGCACCGAGCAATCGCGTTCGAACAGATAGACGACCTCGCCCCGGGTATCGCCAAAGACCTGAATCTCGATATGGCGCGGCCGCTCGACGTACTTTTCCACCAGCACCTGCGCATTGCCGAATGCCGACTGCGCCTCGCGCTGGCAGCTGGCCAATGCTTCTTCGAATGCCGCGCTCGCATCCACCCGGCGCATGCCCTTGCCGCCGCCGCCGGCGCTGGCCTTGATCAACACCGGATAGCCGATCGCGTCGGCCTGTGCACGCAGGAAGGCCGGCGCCTGTTCGTCGCCGTGGTAGCCAGGCGTCAGCGGCACGCCAGCGCGTTGCATCAGCGCCTTGGCCGCGCTCTTGTCGCCCATCGCGCGGATGGCTGCCGCCGGCGGGCCGATAAACACCATGCCGGCCTGCGCACAGGCACCGGCAAATGCTGCGTTTTCCGACAGAAATCCATAGCCGGGATGGATTGCCTGTGCGCCGCTCCTGCGTGCCGCATCCAGGATCGCATCGCCACGCAGATAACTCTGCTGCGCCGGTGCGGCACCGATATGGATCGCTTCATCGGCCAGCCGCACATGCCGCGCATCACGGTCGGCATCCGAGTACACCGCCACCGTTGCGATGCCGAGCTTGCGGCAGGTGGCGATGACGCGGCAGGCGATCTCGCCGCGATTGGCGATCAGGACCTTGTCGAAATACGGCTGTCTTGCTGCGGCGGTGGAATCGCGCTGGGTCATGGCAAGGGTCTCTGCACCCCGCCATGGCGGCGGGCACTGCGATGGAAAAACGGCTGCACGGAGTACGCGGGACACAATGCGATGGCCGACGCCGCACTGCGCGAACGCAACTCACTGCTTGAATCAGGCAACGTGCGCGCACTCATGCACTGCTCCAGGCAACACGCGGCACTGCGCGTGCAGGTGCACGCGCAGTGCCAGGCAATGAAGAGCCGCACATACAAGCGGGCATCACCATCTCACATCCGGAACACGCCGAAGCGTGTCGGCTCGATCGGTGCATTCAACGCGGCCGACAGCCCCAGCCCCAGCACGCGACGGGTGTCGGCCGGGTCGATGATGCCGTCGTCCCACAGGCGCGCGCTAGCGTAATACGGATGGCCCTGCTGCTCGAACTGGGCACGGATCGGTGCCTTGAACGCATCCTCTTCCTCGCCCGACCAGGCGCCACCCTTGGCTTCGATACCGTCGCGGCGCACGGTGGCCAATACGCTGGCGGCCTGTTCCCCGCCCATCACACCGATGCGCGCATTCGGCCACATCCACAGGAAGTTCGGCGAGTACGCACGGCCGCACATGCCGTAATTGCCGGCACCGAAGGAGCCGCCGATCACCACGGTGAACTTGGGCACCTTGGCGCAGGCCACCGCCATCACCAGCTTGGCGCCGTCCTTGGCGATGCCGCCATGTTCATATTTGCGCCCGACCATGAAGCCGGTAATGTTCTGCAGGAACACCAGCGGAATGCCGCGCTGCGTGCACAGCTCGATGAAGTGCGCGCCCTTGAGCGCGGACTCGGAAAACAGGATGCCGTTGTTGGCGATGATGCCGACCGGGTAGCCATGCAGATGCGCAAAGCCGGTGACCAGGGTGCTGCCATAACGCGGCTTGAATTCGTCCAGCTGCGAGTCGTCGACGATGCGGGCGATCACTTCGCGCACATCGAAGGGCTTGCGCGTATCGGCGGGAATCACGCCATACAGCTCGTCGGCCGCATAGCGCGGCGGCAGCGGTGCCTGCAGGGCCAGCGATGCCGCCGGCTTGCGCCAGTTGAGCCGGGCGATGATGGCGCGCACGCGTGCCAGGGCCTGCAGGTCGTTGTCGGCGAAGTGATCGGCCACGCCGGAGATGCGCGTATGCACATCCGCACCGCCGAGTTCTTCGGCACTGACTTCTTCGCCGGTGGCCGCTTTGACCAGCGGCGGGCCGCCGAGGAAGATGGTGCCTTGCTCGCGCACGATCACCGTTTCATCGCTCATCGCCGGCACGTACGCACCGCCAGCGGTGCACGAGCCCATCACGCAGGCGATCTGCGGAATGCCGCTGGCCGAGAGATTGGCCTGGTTGTAGAAGATGCGCCCGAAGTGGTCGCGGTCGGGAAACACTTCATCCTGCAACGGCAGGAACGCGCCGCCGGAATCGACCAGGTAGATGCATGGCAAGCGGTTCTGCTGGGCGATTTCCTGCGCACGCAGATGCTTCTTTACCGTCATCGGGTAATAGGTGCCGCCCTTGACGGTGGCGTCGTTGGCCACGATCACGCATTCCACCCCGGACACCCGTCCGATGCCGGCCACCACACCGGCGCATGGCACCTGATCGTCGTACATGCCGTGTGCCGCCAGGGGCGCGATTTCCAGCAAGGCGCTGCCCGGATCCAGCAAGGCATCGATGCGCTCGCGCACCAGCAACTTGCCGCGTGCGGTGTGCTTGGCACGCGCGGCATCGCTGCCGCCCAGCGCGGTCTGCGCCAGCGTGCGGCGCAGATCCTCGATCACCGTGCGCATGGCCGCAGCGTTATGTTGGAAGCTTTCGCCGCTGGCCTGCAGCTGGCTGGTGATCACGCTCATGGTGGCTCCGTCAGGCGGTGCGTTCGAACAGCTCGCGGCCGATCAGCATGCGTCGGATCTCCGAGGTGCCCGCACCGATTTCGTACAGCTTGGCATCGCGCCACAGGCGCCCGGTGGGGTAGTCGTTGATGTAGCCGTTGCCGCCCAGCACCTGGATCGCCTGGCCGGTGAGCCAGGTGGCTTTTTCGGCGGCGTAGAGAATCGCACCGGCCGCATCCTGGCGCGTGGTCAGCCCCGCGTCGCAGGCGCGCGCCACTGCATACACATAGGCGCGGCAGGCGTTGAGCCCGACGTACATGTCTGCCAGCTTGGCCTGCATCAACTGGAAGGTGCCGATCGGCGCGCCGAACTGCTTGCGCTCGTGCACGTACGGCAGCACCACATCCATCGCGGCGGCCATCAGGCCCAACGGGCCGCCGGCCAGCACCACACGCTCGAAATCCAGGCCCGACATCAGCACACGCACGCCACCGTTGAGCGTGCCCAGCACGTTCTCGGCCGGCACTTCGCAATCGCTGAACACCAGCTCGCAGGTGTTGGAGCCGCGCATGCCCAGCTTGTCGAGCTTCTGCGCGGTGGAGAATCCCTTCATCCCTTTTTCGACGATGAAGGCGGTGATGCCGCGTGCGCCGGCGTCCGGGTCGGTCTTGGCGTATACCACCAGCACATCGGCGTCCGGGCCGTTGGTGATCCACATCTTGCTGCCGTTGAGCACATAGCGGTCGCCGCGCGCATCGGCGCGCAGCTTCATCGACACCACATCCGAGCCGGCGCCGGCCTCGCTCATCGCCAGTGCCCCGACGTGCTCGCCGGTGCACAGCCTGGGCAGGTAGCGCTGTTTCTGCTCGGGCGTTGCGTTCTTGCGCAGCTGGTTGAGGCACAGATTGGAATGCGCGCCGTACGACAGGCCGATCGCCCCGCCGGCCCGCGAGATTTCTTCCATCGCCACCACATGTGCCAGGTAGCCCATGCCGCTGCCGCCATATTCTTCCTCCACGGTCAGCCCGAGCAGGCCTTGTTCGCCGAACAGGCGCCACAGCTGGGCGGGAAAGACATTGTCCTGATCGGCCGCGGCCGCGAGCGGGGCAATATGGTGGCTGGCAAAGGCCGCCACGCTTTCGCGCAGCAGATCAATGTCTTCGCCAAGCGCAAAATTCAGGGACGGCACGTGCATGGAGCGACTCCGCAGGGATCGGGATGTGCCGGGTGGGAGCGGGCAGGCCGCACGGCGCTTGTGCGCAGCCTAGCGGTCCGCAGTGAAAAAGTGAACTAAAATTCAACTATTGAACCAAGAATCAGACCATGGCTTATCGACGCTCCGCCCTGATGGAAGAACGCCTGGCCGGCAACCGCGAACGCATCCTGCACGCGGCCCGTGCCCTGATCGCCGAAGGCGGCTACCGCAACGCGCCGGTGACCGCCGTCGCAGCTGCCGCCGGCGTGTCCACCGGGCAGATCTATCGTCATTTCCCGTCCAAGGCCGAGCTTTTCGTGGAAGTTCTCAACGAAGCGGTGCAGCGCGAGATGACCATCCTGCGCGCCATCGCCACCACCCAGGCCAGTGCTGCCGAGCGCCTGCGCACTGCGATCGCCACGTTCGTGCGGCGGGCCCTGGCCGGCCCCGCGCTGGCGTACGCCTTCATTGCCGAGCCGGTGGAAAGCGAGGTGGATGCCGAGCGCATCCGTGGCCGACGCCTGTTCGGCGAGGTGTTCCGCCAGTTGCTCGCCGAAGGCGTGGCGGCCGGTGAGTTCCCGCAACAGTCGCTGGACGCGGCGGCGGCGTGCATCGTCGGCGCCTTCACCGAGGCCCTGGTGGGACCGATCGCCCCCAGCCGCAGCGATCCGCAGCAGGGCGAGCAGCTGGTCGAGGCGATCTGCGGGTTCTGCCTGCGCGCGGTGGGCGCGCGGCAGCCGGCGGTCTGACAGTGCACTGACCGGGCGTGCTGCTGGGCTATGCCGAGGCAGGTAACTGTGCGTATACTGTGCACCCGCCCTGCCGGAGTCGTGCAATGGTCGCCGTTCTCAATCCCCTGGCCCTGACCGAACGCCTGCGCGTGCCGGATCGCACCATCCTGTCGCCCTCGGCCATGGCCGGCCTGCTGGATCTGTCGCAGCAGGAACTGGCCGAGCTGGCCGGTGTGCATCGCAACAGCCTGCGCGTGCATCCGGAAAGCCCGCGCGTACAGGACCTGCTGCGCAACCTGTCGCGCCTGCTGGTGGCGATGACGCAAGTCCAGCCGGACGAACGCCAGGTGGTGTTCCATCTCAAGAACACCCCGATTCCGGCGTTCGAGTTCGCCACCCTGCTGGAAGTGGTCAAACAGGGCCGCACCGATGATGCGCTGACCTATCTGCGCACCGTTGCCGCGGGGGCCGCCGGTTGAAGCTGAGCGCTCCGGCGCACTGCACGCTGTATCGCGCCTTCACGCCGCGCTGGGCTGCCGAACCGTTGAGCGGCGCCGGTGCGGCACGCTCGGGCGGGCGCTTCAATCGCTTTGGACAGCCGGCCCTGTATCTATCGCTGCAACTGGAGACCGCCGCAGCCGAATACGCGCAAGCGGCGCTGTTCCTGCCGCCATTGACCTTGGTCAGTTATGCCGCCGATCTGCCGGCGCTGGCCGATCTGCGCCTGCTCGATGCGAGCTGGGATCCGCTCTGGGCCGACTGGACCGAGGACTGGCGCAAGGCGCTGGTCAACAAGATCGAACCGGTCAGCTGGGTGCTCGGCGACCTGCTGCGCGAGGCGCAGATTCCTGGCGTGATCTTTCCCAGCATGGCGCTGCCGGAGGGCATCAACGTGGTGCTGTTCATTGACATGCTGCAGCCCGAACACGTGTTGCGCGTGCTCGACGACGGTCGCCTGCCGCGCGACGGGCGCAGCTGGGGCGATCCGCCGATCGTGGCGTAGCGACGGACGTCCTTCACCCCACCAACAGCTGCAGCGCACCCGCCAGCAGCGGCGCGGCCACTGCCGTGGGCAGGATCAATCCACGCCGATACGGCAGCAACCACAGCGACAGCAACGCGGCAGCGCCGGTCAATGTGCCCAGCCACAGCACCGGGCCGACGCCCCAGCCTTGTGCGTGTACCGCCAGGCCGAAGGTGAGCAGCACCAGCAGCCAGCCCAGCACGCGCAGTTGCCGCGAGCGCGCCGCGCCCAGCGTGCGACCCGTGACGTCCTGCTGATGCTTGTCCATCGCCAGGCACAGCGCGGCGAATCCGGAAAAATTCAGCGCCAGCAGCAGCCACACGCTCATGCGCTTTCCTGCAGCGGCACGCTGCCCTGCGCAGGCGCGGCGGCAGTGGCGCGTGCGCGTCGCGCCGATGCGGCTTGCGGTGCCTTCCACTGCTGCAGGCGCCAGCCCGCCACGCCCAGCGACATGCCAAGGAACAGGCAGACCAGATCGACCCCGGCCAACATCCATTGCCCGGCCGGCAGCGTCACGCCCAGATGCACATCGGTGGTGATCGCATTGACCACCGGCACCAAGGCGAACAAGGCCGCGCCCAGATACAGCTGCCAGCTCCACATCGCGCGCCGTGGCCACACGAACGCCGCCAGCAATGCAGCGGCCCATGCGGCAAAGAACAGGTTGGCCTCCATCGCCGCGCGCGCCTCCAGGCTCACCGGCAACACCCGGTTGGCCCAGAAGAAACTGGCGAAGGCGATCGGCAAGCCGGCGACCGTGCCGATGTTGAGCGCATCCACCAGCCGCAGCCCGAAACCGATGCGCCCGGCCTTCAGGTGTTTGGGGCGTTCCTTCACCGCCCACATCACCACGCCGCTGGCCACCATCAGGCAACCGAGCAAGCCGGAGCCGAAGAACAGCGCGCGCATCCATGGCCCGGCGAAGTGGGCGATATGCAGGCCCACCATCACCCCGCGCGTCTGGCTGGCGCCACCGGGCGGTCCGCTGTGCTGCAGGCGCTGGCCGCTGACCGCATCGAACAGGATCGATGGCGCATTGGTGGACAGACGATCGGACACCTGGGTGACGCCGACCGCTGCGTGCGCATCGTTGGGCAGCGACACCGCCACGTTGCCGACCTCACCACCGCGCCAGTGGCTGCGCGCACGCGCCACGAATTGCTCCAGCGGCAGCATGCGCGCCGGGGTACCAGACGCTTGTCGCGTATCGGCGACCCGGTTGGCGGATTCTTCGTAGAACCGCATTTCGTTGTCCGGGTACTGCGCCTTGATGCCCCACGGCAGGTACATGAACATCAAGGTCACGATGCCGGTGTAGGTGATCATCGCGTGGTACGGCAACGCGGTCACCGCGCTGACGTTGTGGAAATCCAGCCACGAGCGCAGGCCCTTGCCCGGGCGGAAGGTGAAGAAATCCTTGAAGATCTTCTTGTGCGTGATCACGCCGCTGATGATCGCCACCAGCATGAACATCGCGCAGAAACCCACGATATAGCGCGACCACATCACCGGCAGATAATGCAGATCGAAATGCAGCCGGTAGAAGAATTCGCCGCCCAGGGTGTCGCGCGCGGCGATCTCCTTACCGGTGGCCGGGTCGATGATGGCGTTGCCATACATCTCGCGGCGACTGGCCGGTTTGCCATCGGTTGGCGCGGGGTTTTGCCAGTACATGCTGACCACCGGATTGCGCGCGTCCGGCAAGGTGATGTTCCAGCTCTGCGCATCGGCGGCATGCGTCTGCAGATACTGCTCGGCACTGCGCAGCGCGGTCGCGCTGCTCACCGTGGTGGTGGGCAGTTCCGGGCGCATCCAGCGGCTGATTTCGTCGCGGTAATAACTCGCCGTGCCGCCCATGAAGATCAACAGCAACACCCAGCCGACCAGCAGCCCGGTCCAGGTGTGCAGCCACGCCATCGACTGGCGGAATCCCTGCTTCATGCCACGCCCCATTGCAGCCATGCGGCCAGTGCGAACATCAGCGCCGCCGGCACGGCGATGCCGGCCCAGGCGCGCCACACGCTGGCGGTGGCGAAGGCCCATAGCGGCGCGCAGGCACACACCACGATGCCGACCAGCATGCTGGTCAGCACCGCTTCGCTGCGTGGCAGCGGCAACACCAGCGCCAGCAGCAGATTGGTGGCGCTGGCGAGCGCATAGCCGCCAAACATCGCCGCCAGCGTGCGTGCAAGCACGCCCAGCCAGGGGCGCCTGAACCAGGGAAGCGGCAGGGACGGTGCGGTAGCCATCGGATCGGCGGCGCGTGTGGCCGGCTTACTCGGCCAGGAAGGTCAACGTGCTGATGTGGTGGATCATCGCCACCTGCTTGCCGGCGATCTCACGCTTCACCGGCTCCTTGTTGGTGGCGACCAGGATGTGCCGGCCGGCGCGCAGCTTGGGCAGGGTCACCTGGCCGTTGGCATCGGAGGTCAGCGTCTTCTGCCACTTCTGCGGGTCGATCACCGTCACCTCGACCTTGGGCAGCGGCTTGTTGCGATAGAGCACGGTCAGCGTATTGCTGTTGGCAGCGGTGGGCACCAGCTCGAAATCGAGCTTGGCCGACGGCGTGGCGCGCCCGGCGCGTGCGTAGTAGCTCACCGTCTCGAAGCCGCCGGCTTCGCCCTTCCATGGCTCGAACACGCTGTCGTCGCTCAGCCACGCATCGCCGCTGCCGGACAGCGGCGCGGTGAGGAACGCGTTGCCGCGCTGCAGGGCGCCGGCCTTGCCGGCCGTGCCGAACACGGTCGGCTTGACCACGCGCTTGATCTCGTCTTCGCCATGGTCGAGGGTGTCCTGCGCCGGCTCGCCGAAGTAGATGCGCACCGGGCCGCTGCCGTCGCGCTCGATCCAGATCTCGTGGGCCTGGGCAGACAGGCTGATGCTGGCCAAGGCCAGGCAGGACAGCAGGAAGGACTTCATCGCGGCGACTCCTCGTAGGCGGGACCGGGCGAGGCGAGAACCGCGTCACCGTGGATTGATGGGAATGATACGCAATTCCCTCGAGCGAGACCAACGTGTCATGCGGCATTGCGGCAATTCATCCGCAGCTACAGACGGGCGCGCGGGCAAGAGAGACAGCGCGGCAGGGCGCAGCGCACACCGCAGGAATAACTGTCATGCACAGTGGCCAGACGGGCGCGAACTGTGCTCTATACTCCGGCGCTAGCAGAGGTCTTCGACCAACAGCCAGGGGTGAGCGCGTGCGGAATTACGACCTCGAGTTCCTGAAGAAATTCTCGATGGTGATCGGACTACTGGTGGTGATCACCCTGGGCCTGATTGCCCTGGCAGCCTATTTGCAACGCGCCATTCCCGACGAAGTCTCGCCCACCGCGGCCAAACGCGTGCAGCAACGCATCGCCCCGGCCGGCGCGGTCTATGCCGGCACCACCGGTGCGTCCGCACAGGCCGCAGCCCAGGCCGCAGCGCTGGCCAAGGCCGCCTCGCAGTCTGCCTACGGCGGCAGCACCGACGGCAAGACCATCTTCGACAACCTGTGCACCGCCTGCCACACCACCGGCGTGGGCAAGGCGCCGACGCTGGACCATGCGCATTGGGACGCGCGCATCGCCCAGGGCAAGGACACCTTGTACAAGCACGCGATCGAGGGCTACACCGGTCCGGATGGCGGCATCATGCCGCCCAAGGGCGGCAACCCGGCGCTGACCGAAGAGCAGGTGCGGGCCACGGTCGACTGGATGCTGAGCAATCTGAAGTAGGCCTCTAACGCAGCAAGCGCCTGGAACACGTGGCTGACACAGGCAGTCGGTGTGTGGCCAGGTGGCCGCATGCCGTACGCGGGTGCGTCGACTGGCAACCGCGAGGCCTGCGCGCACGGGAGCACGCTTTTTTATAGGCGGCAGGCATTGCGCGCGCGTTTGCGCTCGCTGCGCGACGTGCTTGCACGACGACGCCAGCCTTGCGCGACCGCCTCAGCGCCGTTGCTTTAGGGGAATACCGCAATTGCCGGCAGCTGTGCACCGGCCACGTCATCCACGCAGCAGCTGGTCGCCACTTGCAACGTTTTGCTAGCCTGTCACGGTTCTCACGCGCCGCCTTCAAGGCGGCGCCCGCAGGTGGCCCAGGTCTTTCCGGAGTGTGTCGATGTCGCGTTGCTCGCTGGTTGTGCTCGGTGTGATCGGTCTGTTGGTGCCACTGCTGGGCAGTGCCGCCGAGGGCGCGCCGCAACGTCTGTCCATCGCCGACGTCCAGGGCGAAGACACCCGTAGCCCCCACGACGGCCGTGTGGTCGACGTGGAGGGCATCGTCACCGCCGATACGCGCGTTGGCCTGGGCGGGCTGTTCGTGCAGCAGCCCGGCTTCGAGCCGCGGCGCTCGCATGGCCTGTTCGTCACCGGTGCCGGCAATGCCGAGGTGGCGGTGGGCGACCGCGTGCGCATCGTCGGTACGGTGCGCGAGGTGTCGGCAGGTGGCGAGGCGAGTCTGACCACGCTGGATGCCAGCAGCATCGAGCGGCTCGCCAGCGGCCAGCCGGTACCGGTGCGCATGCTCAGCGGGCCGCCGGCCAGCTGGGAAGCGCTGGAAGGCGAGCACGTGCGCATCGCCGCGCTGACGCTCAACGGCAGCGATCGCCTGGACGCCGACGGCGAGCTGGTCGCCGCCTTCGGCGGGCGCCTGTGGCAGCCCAGCGAAGTGGCCGCCGCCGGCACCCCGGCCTTTGCGCAGGTGGAGGCCGACAACGCCCGTCGCCGGGTGTTGCTGGACGATGCACGCAACGGCCGCAGCCCCAAGACGGTGGCCTATCTGCCGGCCGATCCGGCGCTGCGCACCGGCAGCCTGCTCAAGTCGGTCGATGGCATCGTCGACCAGCGTTACGACGGCAACTACCGCATCCAGGTGCTGACCCCGTTGACGCTGCCGGCCATGCCGACCGCGGTGGCGCCGCAGGTGGGCGGGGATCTGCGGATCGCCTCGTTCAATCTGGAGAACTTCTTCAACGGCAATGGTCGCGGCGGCGGCTTCCCGACCAAGCGCGGTGCGCGCACGCATGAGCAGTTCCAGGCCCAGCTGACCAAGCTGGTGTCCACCATCGTGCCGTTGCGCGCCGATGTGGCCGCGTTGATGGAGCTGGAAAACGACGGCAATGGCGCCGATGCGGCCGTGGCGCAACTGGTCGCCGCGCTCAACGCGGCCGGCACCGACAAGGACTGGCAGTTCGTGGACACCGGCAGCGGCCCGGGCGATGACGACATCCGGGTCGGCATCGTGTATCGCAGTTCCCAGGTCACCCCGGTCGGCAAGCCGGCCACGCTGACCGGCGGCCCGTTCGACAGCCATAGCCGGGTGCCGCTGGCGCAAGCCTTCCGCAGCACCCGCGGGGCGACCTTCGTGGTGGTCGCCAACCACTTCAAGTCCAAGGGCTGCGGCAGCGCCAGCGGCGCCGATGCCGACCAGCGCGATGGCCAGGCCTGCTGGAACGCCACCCGTACCGAGTCGGCCAAGCGCCTGCACCAGTGGCTGCAGACCGACCCCACCGGCGCGCAGACCAAACTGGCCGTGCTGCTGGGTGACTTCAACGCCTACGCCATGGAAACCCCGATGCGCAGTCTGCGTGCCAGCGGCTGGCAGGACGCCTTCGCGGTGGCCGGCGTGAAGCAGCCCTACAGCTACGTCTACGACGGCATGAGCGGACGGCTGGATCATGCGTTGTTGAGCCCGGCGATGGCCAAGCAGCTGCGCGGCGCGGTGGAATGGCACATCAACGCCGATGCCAGCGACGACGCCGGCTACGCCAAGCGCAACCTGCCCGGCCCGTGGCGCAGTTCCGACCACGACCCGGTGTTGCTGGGCTTTTCGCTGTAGCAGCGCCGGTGGGCGGCCGTGCTCCTAGCGCGCGCACTTTCCATGCCGGCGACGTAGCCGCAGATTGACCAGGTGCGTGCTGGCCAGCAGCAGGCTGCCGGTCACCGTGACCGGGGTTTCCAGCGCCGCGCCGGCCACGCCGCTTGCGCCCAGGACCAGACCGGCCAGCCCGAAGACCGCCAGTGCCCATACCGGCGCAGGCAGTGCATGCCGGCGATGGCTGCTCCATAGCGCATAGCCACTCAGCGGCACGGCTGCCGCGGCGAACACCACATGCACCCATTCGGCCCGGCTCCACGCGCCCAGCAGCGGCAGCGCGGCGGCCAGCAATGGCAAGGCCAGGCAGTGCAGCAGGCACAGACTGGAAAGAGCGATGGCCGAGTTGTCCAGCACAGAAGCGGTAACGCGCATGGAGCGGGGTCCTGTCGAGTAAGTGTTATATAGTAACACTTCACTTCAGCCAGGCTCTCAGGATGTCCCTGTCCCCCAAGCGCGATCCACGCCTCCCCGTCACCGTGTTGTCCGGCTTTCTTGGCGCAGGCAAGACCACCTTGCTCAATCGCCTCCTGCACAACCGCGCCGACCTGCGCGTGGCGGTGATCGTCAACGACATGAGCGAGATCAACATCGACGCGCAACTGGTGCGCGATGGCGGTGCGGCCTTGCGACGCACCGAAGAGACGCTGGTGGAATTCAGCAATGGCTGCATCTGCTGCACGTTGCGCGATGATCTGCTGCAGGAAGTGCGGCGGCTGGCCGAGCAGAAGCGCTACGACTATCTGCTGATCGAATCGACCGGCATTGCCGAACCGATGCCGGTAGCGGCCACCTTTGCGGTGCGCGATGCCGACGGCTTCAGCCTTGCCGACATCGCCCGGCTCGACACCATGGTGACGGTGGTGGACGGCAGCCGCTTCCTGCAGGATTTCGGCTCGGCCGCCACGCTGGCCGAGCTCGGCCAGCAGGCCGGCCCGGACGATACCCGCGGGCTGGTGCAGTTGCTGGGCGAACAGGTGGAGTTCGCCGACGTGCTGGTGATCAGCAAGTGCGACCAGATCGACGCACGGCAGCTGCAACGCCTGCGCGCGGTGTTGCGTGCGCTCAATCGCGAGGCGGCGATCGTGGACGCCGTGCAGGGTCAGGTACCGCTGGAACAGTTGCTCGATACCGGCCGCTTCGATTTCACCCGTGCGCAGCTGGCACCGGGCTGGATGCAGGAACTGCGCGGCCAGCACACGCCGGAGACCGAGGAATACGGCATCAGCAGTTTCGTCTATCGCGCACGCCGGCCGTTCCATCCGCAGCGCTTTGCGCGCATGGTGCAGCGCGGGCTGCCGCAGGTGATTCGCAGCAAGGGCTTTTTCTGGCTGGCCAGCCGCATGGATTGGGTCGGCGAATTGTCCAGCGTCGGCGGCGCGACCCAGACCAATGCAGCCGGCTTCTGGTTTGCCGCACGCCACCGGGTGGATGCGCACGCCATCGGCGAGCCGCTGCAGACCAGCATCACGCCACTGCCGTATACCGATATCGGCTGGCAGCGTCAGCAGACGCAATGCTGGACCGCGCCACTGCCGCGCCTGCACGAAGTAGGCGATGCCGGCGAATACGCCGCGATGCAGCGGTTGTGGCACCCGTTGTGGGGCGACCGCCGCCAGGAGCTGGCGGTGATCGGCGTGGACATGGATGCGCCACGCACGCGCGCTGCGCTGGATGCCTGCCTGCTCAGCGACTACGAACTGCGCCAGGGCCCGGCGCAGTGGCAGCTGCTGGACGATCCGTTTCCGCACTGGGAGCGTTGATGGCGGGCTGGATTACGCTGTCGACATCCGTCGTTCGTTGTCTGGATGCGAACGGCTGCGGGCTTGCATCTCCGGTGTGGCGTGCAGATGCGCCGCTACGTGGCGACGCGTCGCATGCCTCACAGGCGGCAGCCGGGCAGCGCGCACGTGCAAGCAGCGCTGTCCGGACCCTCAGGAGTAGCCGTTGTCGATGGCCTCCTGATGGGCATCCCTTTCTTTCCTGACGGACTGCCGGCGCTCTTCGGCGGTGGTGGGGATGCCGGCCATCAGCCGTGGCGCTCCCAGCCTTTCCAACTGGTCGTCGGTGTTTTTGACGATCTGTTCCAACGCGAGCATGTTTCGGTAGCCCTGCATCATGCGCTGCAGGCGCCGTATCTGGTCGTCGGGTGCGTCGCCTTTCTTCAGGGACTCCAGGCGTCGTTCCGCGCGCGCATAGTTTTTGGCCAGGGCAGTTCTGTCGACGGATTTGCGCCGTGCCTTGAGGACTTCGCGGCGATTGTGCTGCATGACGTCCATCTGGACCATGGCCAGGCCGCTGGTCGTGGTCCGTGGTGCACGGATGTCTTCCATCGGTGCAAGCGCGACCAAGAGTGCATCGAGCTGACTATCGCGGACCTCATTGCGCCGGGCTATCAGGACCGCACGCGTCTCGAGCAGTTGTTGCTCCTCCGGAGTGGCCTCGCGGTCCTCGATGAACAGCTGTTTTTGAATGTCGCTGCACCGCTTGGTTATCTCGGCCAATTCCTGATCCAGGCTGCGCAAGGAGGGGGGCCTTCCGAGCTGGGGGCGTGCAGAGGACACCGACGATCGCGAGGGCTTGGGCGTGATCGGCACCGAATCCGACGCCGGCATGCCGTGCTGCGGCGGTGGCCCCTCGTCACGGCGCATTCTTTCGGGAACAGGCGCCTGCATTCTCGGATCGATGGGACGTTGCTGCCCGTGCAGCTGCTGCGCACGCGATGGCTTAGACGGAATCGAAACGGACGGCCCGGTGGGCGGCGCCTGCTGCGGTCGCGGCCACTGCACCCGCTGATGATCCGTTCTATGGGGCATGGGTGGTTGCCGACGCTCATCGACGCGGGTTTGCTTCCCGTGCATCTGCTGCGTGCGACCGGGCGTCACCGGTGGCGTGCGTGCAGGTGGGCTCTCCACTGATTCAAGCGTCGGGGAGCCCATGCACGTCAACGGCAGCTGCTTGCGCAACGATGCCAGCGATCTACGCGCGGAGGCGAGCATGCCGCGATGCGAGTTCGGTGTGCCCTGTGCTGCGGCGGACTTGGGGGCTCGAGACAGCGGGTGCTGGGGTGAGGCGCCTGCAATCAACGGCGTCGTTTCGGTCGAGTTGGCGCTGTGCGGGTCCGGCGCGACACGAGGACGGCTGCCGAATAAGTGACTCAGGCGCATCACACACTCCCGTGGGTCATCTGCACGCATGATAGCCAGCGCTGCCGCGCCCTCGAGGCGAGTTGCGAACCGGAGTCGCGCCGGCCGAATGCCTTCGTCAGCCCAACCGCATCCCCCAGGCGATCGCCGCAATTGCCGGTGCCGCCAGCAACAGCCCCACCCATCCACGGCGGCCGATGTGCTCGCCAAACCCCAGTTTGCCGACGAGCGCTCCCAGGACGACCACGCCCAGGTTCATGCTGGCGAAGACGGTGGCCGGGCTATGCGGCAGCAGCTGATGGGCGCGCACGTAACACAGGATGTTGCCGAAGTTGAGCGCGCCTAGGAGTACGCCGGCGAGCAGGTTGCGCAAGCTCAGACCTGCGACACTGCCCCGGCGGATGCCTTGCAAGCCAAGCATCAGTACCCATGCCATGGCAAAGCACAGCGTCAATGACGTCAACGAGGGCGTGCCGGCCTGTGCAATGTGCTTGAGCAGCAGGTCGATCAGGGCAAAGCCCATCCACACGCCTGCCAGCCATGGCCAGCCGAAGGAGGTCGGCGTTGCATCCGCAGCGGTGTGGTGACGTGGCCGTTGCAGGATGCAGACGATGGCCAGCAGGCCCAGACCCAGTCCCGCCAGCTTCCAGGCATTGACCGGTTCACCGAAGAGCGTGAAGGCCGCCGCCAGCGAGAGCAGGAGCGAGAGCCGTTGTGCAATGTCGGTGCGTACGATGCCGGCGGTGACGACCGCACGTGCCAGCAGCATGAAGATCGCAGGCAGCGCAACCGCCAATGCGAACAGTGCCAGCCAGGGCGTGGTCGGCGCGCGCAGCGTGTCCAGCGACGGATGCAGGGTCAGCCACGCCAGCAGCGCGGCGGTGGCGTAGTTCCAGGTGATCGCCTGCGCAGCGTCCAGGCGATAGCGCGGCAGCAGCTTGAGGACCACCGACACCAGGACACTGCAAACGACGGCAAACAACAGAAAATGCATGGGCAACGCAACGAAGTGTGCAGGCAGGGCGATGAACGCGGCCGGCGGGGCGGCTATTATGACGGTATGTCCAACCCCTTATTCCCCACCGAATCGGCTGCGTTGACGCTGGATGGGCCGGTCGGCCCGCTGGATGTCGCGGTCGATCTGCCCGAGCCGGATGCCGCCGTGCAACCGGTCACCGCCATCGTCTGCCACCCGCTCTCCACCGAGGGCGGCAGCATGCACAACAAGGTCGTCACCATGGCGGCGCGCGCGCTGCGCGAGCTGGGGATCACCGTGGTGCGCTTAAATTTCCGCAGTGTCGGCAATTCGGCCGGTGCGTTCGACCATGGCGATGGCGAGCAGGACGACCTGCGCGCGGTTGCCGCGTGGGTGCGCAGCCAGCGCCCGGGCGACACGCTGTGGCTGGCCGGTTTCAGCTTCGGTGCCTATGTGTCGTTGCGTGCTGCCGGCTCGCTCGAGCCGCAGGTGCTGATCTCGATCGCGCCGCCGGCCGGGCGCTGGGATTTCAGCGACGTGCAGCCGCCGGCGCACTGGCTGGTGATCCAGGGCGATGCCGACGAAATCGTCGACCCGCAGGCGGTGTACGACTGGTTGGAAACCCTGGAGCAGCAGCCCGAACTGGTCCGCATGCCCGACACCAGCCACTTTTTCCACCGCAAGTTGATCGACCTGCGCGGTGCGATCCAGCATGGTGTCCGGCGCTGGTTGCCGGCCGCCGTCTGACTGCGGCAGGGCCCATGCGTATCGCCCGGCGATGCGCCGTTGAGCGGGCAAGGCAGCAGCCGGCCCGCGGAGAACACGATGAGTGAGATGACCCCGTCGCAGCGCTACGCCGCCGGCGTACAACGCGGCGACTGGCGCGCCGACCCCGCGCAGCAGGCGGCCCTGGCGGAACTGGATCGTATCCACGAGGCACTGGTGGACAGCGCGCAGGACGGCTGGCTGGATCGGCTGTCGGCGTTCTGGAAGAAGCCCGAGCCGGTGCGCGGCCTGTATTTCTGGGGTGGGGTGGGGCGCGGCAAGACCTTTCTGGTCGACCTGTTCTACGACGGCCTGCCGATCAAGCAGAAATACCGCACGCATTTCCATCGCTTCATGCGCGGGGTGCACGAGCAATTGCGCGAGCACGCCGGGCAGAGCGATCCGCTGGCCAAGATCGCGCAGCAGTGGCGGGAGAATCTGCGCGTGCTGGTGCTGGACGAATTCTTCGTCACCGACATCGGCGATGCAATGCTGCTGGCGCGCCTGCTGGAACGCCTGTTCGCCGAAGGCGTGACCCTGGTGACCACCTCCAACACCGCGCCGGAAAACCTCTACGCCAACGGCCTGCAACGCGACAGCTTCATGCCGGCGATCGGCCTGCTGCAGAAGTTCTGCGTGGAACTCTATGCCGAAGGCACCGAGGATTACCGCATGCGCGCGCTGACGCGCTCGCCGGTGTATCGCGCGCCGCTGGATGCGCAGGCCGACGCGTGGCTGCTGCAGCGCTGGGGCGAACTGAGCGGAAATTCCGAGGCGCGCAGCGGCAACATCGAAATCGAGGCGCGCAAGATTGCCGTGCGTGCGCGCGGCAAGAGCATCGCCTGGTTCGATTTTGCCGCGCTGTGCGAGGGCCCGCGCGGCCCGGGCGACTATATCGAGATCGCGCGTGAGTTCACCACCGTGTTGCTGGGCGGCATCCCGCACTTCGACCGCATGAACGAGGACGCCGCGCGCCGCTTCGTCAATCTGATCGACGAGTTGTACGACCGCCATGTCAACCTGGTCTGCACCGCGCAGGACGCCCCGCCGGCGTTGTACAGCGGCCAGCGCCTGGCCGGCGCATTCGAGCGCACCGCCTCGCGCCTGATCGAGATGCAGAGCGCCGACTATCTGGCCACCGCGCATCGCGCATAGGCATGCAGGCGCGCCCCGGCCCCGGACTCCACAAGATCGTCGTTGCCGACGAAGACCGCGGCCTGGGCCAGTTCGGCGGCGGTGCCTGGTTGCACGATGCCGCGCAATGGCCAACGGATCCAGCGACCGGACAGCCGATGCTGCCCATCGTCATGCTTACCGGGTCGTTCCTGCCCACGCCGTATCTGCCCGAGGAGATGGCGCTGACCGTCTTCGCCTCGATCGAACGATCTGGCGGCGGTCACAGCCGATCGTCGCTCCGCAGGCTCACCGTCAATCAGCAAGGTGAATGCGACAAGCTCGCACTGGGCCACAGCAAGGTGCTGCTGCATCGACGTGCCGCGCAGGAAGTGTGCGTCGGTGACGGTGCATTGTTGCTCGGGCGTCATTGGGTCGGGCTGCAGCCATTCAATGACGACGACATGGCCGAAGAACTGGAAGACGACGACAACGGCGCAGGGATGAGCAAGCAACTTGGGCGACCGTGCTGGGTGCACGATCCCATCCATACGAGCCCGCGCTACTACTTCCTTGCCCAGTTTGTAGAGTCGCAATTACGCCGCGTCGATCCCGGCTACGCCGGCCTGTTCGGTGATGGCACCGGTTATCTGTTTGCAGACCAGCGTGCCAGGAAGCTGGGCGACGGTGCTGCGGCGGGGCATTTCTTCATCCAGTTCACCTGAGCCGTGGCTCAGGGCGGTGGCGTGGCAGTGGCGCAGCCGCTTACCCGCGACAACGGCACATCGGAAATCGCTTGCTATTAAATAGCGTGCGATGTAGATTGCAGCCATGGACACCGCCACAGCCCCCACCGCCCGGACCGACGCGCTGCTACAGCTCGACAACCAGCTGTGCTTTGCGCTGTATTCGGCCAACCTGGCGATGCACAAGCTCTACCGCGGGCTGCTCAAGACGCTGGACCTGACCTATCCGCAATATCTGGTGCTGCTGGTGCTGTGGGAAACCGACGGCCGCAGCGTGTCGGAGATCGGCGAGCGCCTGTTCCTGGACTCGGCCACGCTGACCCCTCTGCTCAAGCGGCTGCAGGCCGCCGGACTGGTCACCCGCACGCGCGCTGCCAGCGACGAGCGTCAGGTGATCATCGCGCTGACCGATAGCGGCCGCGCGCTGCGCGCCAAGGCCGGCGCAGTACCCGAGCAGGTCTTCTGTGCCTCGGCGTGCTCCCTGGAGGAATTGCGTCACCTCAAGCAGCAGCTGGAGACATTACGCTCCAACCTCGGCGCGGGGTAAGGCGAGCCAGCAGTGCCTATGTACCATGCAACAGATCGCACACGATTCAATCGCCAACTATTCATTTACATCACGCGCTGACAGCGCTCACCTGGAGAACCACCATGGCTGTACTTGAAAAAGTCCTCTACACCGCCCACGCCACTGCCACCGGTGGCCGCGAAGGCCGCGCCGTGTCTTCCGACAAGGCCCTGGACGCCAAGCTGTCCACCCCGCGCGAGCTGGGCGGTGCCGGCGGCGATGGCACCAACCCGGAGCAGCTGTTCGCTGCCGGCTACGCTGCCTGCTTCATCGGCGCGATGAAGGCTGTCGCGGCCCAGGACAAGCTCAAGCTGCCGGGCGAAGTGAGCATCGACAGCAGCGTCGGCATCGGCCAGATTCCGGGCGGCTTCGGCATTGCCGTGGAACTGCGCATCGCAGTGCCGGGCATGGATCAGGCCGAACTGCAGGCGCTGGTCGACAAGGCCCACCAGGTCTGCCCGTACTCCAACGCGACCCGCGGCAACATCGACGTCACCCTGACCCTGGCCTGATCCACGCCAGCATCGCCACCCGTGCCCATGGGGTGGCGCCAGAAAACGGCCCGGCGCATGCGTCGGGCCGTTTTGTTGCAGCAGCGCGGCGCAGCTGCGCAGAACCACCGGCGACCGGCGTCGCCGACAGCGCAACCTGGCACGCCTGCGGGACGAGACGCCATAGCAGTCGATGCGACGCGCATCTGGATGCGCATGCATGTGCTGGTGATGTGCATCGCCGCGCGGCACACTGTTGCGATGACAGTGCCTGTTTCTGCGCCCTCGATCGGACGCTGCTGCGCATGAGCGCGACGCGTCCCACCTTGTTACTGCTTCCCGGTCTGCTCAACGATGCGCAGTTGTGGCACGCCCAGCGCGCGGCACTGGCCGACGTTGCCGACTGCGTGGTCGGCGACCTCACCCGGGGCGAGAGCATGCGCGCGCTGGCAACGCAGCTGCTGGTGCAGATGCCGCCGCGCTTTGCATTGGCGGGGTTTTCGCTGGGTGGCTATGTCGCGCAGGACATCCTGCGTATCGCCCCTGAGCGCGTCGAGCGGCTGGCGTTGCTGGATACCTCTGCACGTGCCGATTCGCCCGAGCGCGCGGCACAACGGCGCGCGCAGGAAGCGAGCGTGCGTGGCGCCAGTGCCTTCCACGGATTCGGCGAACGGCTGCTGCGGCACTATGTGCACCCCTCGCGCTGGCACGACGAGGCCTTGCTGGAACGGGTGCGTGGCATGACCCAGCGTCTGGGCGTGGAGGTATTCCTGCGGCAGAACCGGCTGGAGCGGGCGGACGGCCGCGCACTGCTGCGCGCCTATGCCGGCCCGCTGCTGGTGCTGTGCGGTCAGGACGATACGATCACTCCGCCTGCATTGCACGAGGAAATGGCCGCACTGGCAGCGCACGCGCGGCTGGTAAAGGTGCCTGCCTGCGGGCATCTGTCGCCACTGGAGCAGCCGCAGGCGGTATCGGATGCGCTGCGCCACTGGTTGCTCGCCTGACTGCGGCAGCCGAGCTGACGCAACCACGCCTGTGGCCGTGCGACCGCCCTGCGGCAGATGGCGTCAACCAGCGCGGACTGAGCCAGCTCAAGACCAGCGGTTCTGGCAAGACCATCAACGCGCCGTTGGCTGACACGTGATGCATGCATGCACCATGTCATGCGCACTCACCGCAACCGGACAGCCGACGCGAGCCAGTGTGCTGCGAGAACCGATTTGCAGGTACGCCCATGCCGCCTGCACTGCATCGCCGCTGTCAGTGCGCCGCCGTCACCACGACGCTATTGGACGCCGGTAGATCGGATTGGTCGTTCTGCCGGTGCGTGTCGAGTTCCAGCATCTGCAGCCGCTCGCCCTGGAAGCGATATTCCAGCGCCTGCTGCAGCCCATACAGTGCCTGCGCCTGCGTGCACAGCGTCCGTGCCTGCGCTTCCAGCGCCTGACTGCGTGCCTGCATCTGCTGCTCCATGCGTGCGTCCAGTTGTTCGCCGCGCTGCTCCAGCTGCGCAGTGCGTCCGGTCATCACCGTCCACATGACGCTGCGGGTCAGGCTGCCGGCTAGGTCGTCGGCAGCGCGTTCGACACTGGCTTCGAACCGTTCGTCGAACAGTGCCTGTTCCCAGCGCCCACGCCCCAGCGTGGCATCGACCTGCGCAAGCGCGGTGCCGCGCAGGCGCTCGACCTTGCGCTCCTGGCGCGTACTGTCGGTGAGCATCTGCACCACCCCGGCCAGTGCGTCGAAGCTGATGTCGACCACCGAGCGGGCAATGGCGGTCACGGCCGGCATCAAGGCGCGGGCACCTTGCTCGAGGTCGCGCAGGCGTTGCGCATCGGCAGCGCTGACCGGTTGTGGCTGGCGGTCGATGTTGAGCTCGCCACCGTGGAAGAAAATCTCGCGCGGTATGCCTTGCTTGCGACGCAGCCAGATGCCACCGCTGTCGGCCAGCACGTCGTAGGAGGTCCTGACATCGCACTGCTCGGCGGACACCTGCGGCCTGGCGGCTGTGGCCTGTGCGCTACAGGCCGCCAGCAGCAGGAGCGGGGCCAGGACGGTGGGCAAGCGCATGACGATGCCTGGGAGCGGGGATGCGGCAGCATGGCGCGCGGCTGCGCGCCTTGCCATGGGCAGGAAGTCAGGGTGCCGCGGCGGCGGCCGGGGCCGATGGCGCACCGCGTGAGCGGGGTCGAGCATCGGCGCGCCGACATCTTCCAAACGTTTGGCTCACTCGATACTCACGGTGTATGGTGTGAATTATGTTGCACAGCAGCATCGGAGCTTAGCAATGCGCGACTCACGCATCGACAAGGTTGATCTGGCACTCACCGAGATTGCCAAGGACCCATCGGAGAAGGTGGCGCTCTGGCAGTGGGCGTGCCGCGAGATGCTGCACGAGACGCTGATCGGCATGCACCAGCTCTCGCATCTGGCCGGCATTTCCCAGCAGGTTGCCAATGACTGGCGCGCACCGGTGGACGTGATTGCACCGGAAAAGCCGTACCTGGCCGCCTCCGCACTGGCCGACCGCCGTCTGCCGCAGGTGCTCGATGGCCTGGGCAATACCCACGACGACAATGCCCGCGCCACGCTGTGGCGGTTGCGCTATGCCAGCCTGATCGCCGCCACGCTGCAGGGCATGCAGGCACTGGCCGACAAGCACCGCATCGATCGCCAGGCGATGGCGCTGGGGCAGTGAGCTGAGGCGCTGCGCGGCCGCACGGGCTGCGCAGTGGTCGCAGTGGTCACGTTACGTCAGGACGGTCGCTTCAATGCCGGACCGCGGTTTCTTCCAGATGGCGCCACGCATGCCGCACGATCCAGCGCGCCTGGTCCCAGGGCACCGAGAGCATCGGTCGATAGTGGTAATAAGCGTCCTGCAGCACGCGGTACAGCTGCGCTTCGGTCGCGCGCGGATAGGCCAGATAGATCTCGTAGCCGAGCGTCAGTAACCGGGCGTAATCGGCAAAGGCGTAGCCACCCAGGTGGCCTTCGGCGTGAACATTGCGCCAGTAGGCGATCTCTGTATCGAGATTGACGGTGCGGCGGGTCAAGACGGATGCGCTGTGCATGGGTAGGACTCCGTTGCCGAGGCTACCCCCCTGTGCCTGGCACCGTAGCAGCGCCTGCCGTGTGCAACCAGCACGCGACGACGAGCGGTCGCCGCGGTGGCGGGGCCACGGACCGGACAGCGCCGATCCGTGGCGACACCGGGACCTCAATCCCAGTCGGGTGCGATGGCCTTCGGATTGGCCAGGCGCTGGCCGCGGTCCAGGGCGGCGATCTCGGTCATGTCCTGCTCGCTCAACCGCAGCGTTTGCGCCTTGAGATTGCTTTCGAGATTGTCGCGCTTGGTCGAGGACGGAATCACCGAATACCCCTGCTGCAAGGCCCAGGCCAGCGTGACCTGCGCCGCAGTAGCGTCGTGGCGCGCAGCGATTGCCTGGATCACCGGATCCTTCAGCACCTCGCCCACGGCCAGTGTCATGTACGAGGTGACATGGATACCCTGCTCGCGCAAGAACGCGATCAGGGTGCGGTTCTGCAGATACGGATGCACTTCGATCTGATTGGTGGCGATGGCATCGGCCCCCAGGATCTCGATGGCCTGCCTGATCAGCGCGATGGTGAAGTTGGACACACCGATCGCACGGGTCAGGCCCTGCTGCCGAGCCTGGCTCAAGGCTTCCAGATACTCGCGCATCGGCACCTGATCCTTCGGCGAAGGCCAGTGGATCAGGGTCAGATCGACATGGTCGGTGCCCAGTTTGCGCAGGCTGTCCTGCAGGCTGGGCAGCAAGGCGCTGCGTTCGAACTTGTCGACCCAGATCTTGGTGGTCAGGTACAGCTGGTCGCGCGGCAGCCCGGAGGCGGCGATGGCCTGGCCGACCTGCTCTTCGTTGTCGTAGATCTGCGCGGTATCGATGGCGCGGTAGCCCAACGCCAGTGCGTTGCGCACCGAGTCGATGACGACCTGGTCCTTGAGGCGAAAGGTGCCGAGGCCGAATGCGGGGACTGTCATTGTGTTCCTTTGGTAATCGGGAATGGGGAATCGTAAAAGCGGGGAACGTATCCGGCGCTGCGAGTCGAGCTAGTCGAGGGCAACAACGGCCTTGCCGAAGTTCTCGCCGCGCAGCAGGCTGATCAGGCCCTGCGGGGCGCTGTCCAGGCCGTGCAGGATGTGTTCGCGGTACTGGATCTGGCCCTCGCGCAGCCACTGGCCCATCTCGCGCAGGAAGGCGGGCATCAGGCGGATGAAATCGTGCTGGATGAAGCCGCGCACGGTCAGCCGCTTGCGCAGCACCTGCCCCATGAACTCCGGCAGGCGATCCGGCCCCGGCGAGGCCTGGCCGCGGCTGTTGTAGGTGGCGATCACGCCGCAGACCGGGATGCGCGCGAAGTCGTTCAATTGCGGCAGTACCGCGTCGAAGACCTTGCCGCCGACATTCTCGAAGTAGACGTCGATCCCGTCCGGGGTGGCCGCGCGCAGCTGCTCGGCGAAGTCGTCGGCGCGGTGGTCCAGTGCAACGTCCACGCGCAGCACCTCGCGCAGGTACCGCACCTTTTCCTCGCCACCGGCAATGGCCACCACGCGCAGGCCCTGCAGGCGCGCCAGCTGGGCCACGGTGGCGCCGACCGGCCCGCTGGCCGCCGCCACCACCAGGGTTTCGCCGGCCTGCGGCTTGCCGATTTCGTGCAGGCCGGCGTAGGCGGTGAAGCCGGGCATGCCGTATACGCCCAGCGCGGTGCTGGGCGGCAGGGCATCGTCCTTGGGTAGCTTGCGCAGCGGCGTGGTGGGCGTGAGCAGGCTATGGCTCTGCCAACCGCCGGGCAGCACCAGCAGGTCGCCGGGCTGATAGCCGGCATGGTGCGATTCGAGCACCTCGCCGACGGTGCCGCCTTCCATCACCGCGTCGATCTCCACCGGTGCGGCGTAGGACGGGCCGTCGTCCATGCGTCCGCGCATGTACGGGTCCAGCGACAGGAAGCGATTGCGCACCAGGATCTGTTCGTGCCCGGTGGGCGGCAGGGCAACCTCCTCAATGCGGAAATTGTCGGCGCTCGGCTCGCCGTGCGGGCGTGAGGCCAGCACGATGCGGCGGTTGGTGATCGATGTCATGGGGATTCCTTGCGGAAAGGGCCGCGCGTACGCGGCCGGAAGGCACAGCCGCGCTGGCGGCTGCACGCGGGAAGACGTGTGTCCGTCGCTGCGATGCGCGCGTGCTGCAAACCGATGCGTCAGGCCGCGTCGGCCGGCTCGGGGGCGCTTGCGGCATCGAGCTGTGCAATCTGATCGGCGCTCAGCGACAGCTGTGCAGCGGCCAGCACATCGTGCAACTGGGTCACGCTGGTGGCACTGACGATCGGTGCGGTCAGGCCCGGACGCGCGATCAGCCAGGCCAGTGCGATCTGGGCCGGCGTCGCAGTGTGGGTGGCCGCCAGATCGTCCAGCGCCTGCAGGATGCGCAGGCCGCGCGGATTGACGTATTGCTTGACTACCGAGGCGCCACGCGCGCTGCTCTTGCCGGCGTCGTCGGCGCTGCGGTATTTGCCGGTCAGAAAGCCGCTGGCCAGCGAGTAGTAACTGATCACCCCGAGCTCGCGCTCGCGCACCAGCGGCTCCAGCTCGGCTTCATAGCCGGCGCGGTCGTAGAGGTTGTATTCCGGTTGCAGGCTTTCGTAACGCGGCAGCTTGTACTGCTCGGAAACATCCAGGGCGTCGCGCAGGCGGGCGGCGCTGTAGTTGGACGCACCGATTGCGCGCACCTTGCCCTGCTCGATCAAGCGGCCGAACGCGGCCAGCGTGGCTTCCAGCGGAATCGATGCGTCGTCTTCGTGCGCCTGGTACAGATCGATCACATCGGTCTGCAGACGGCGCAGCGAATCGTCCACTGCAGCGGCGATATTCTCCGGCGACAGGCCCGGATGCTCGCTCCACTTGGCCACCTTGGTGGCGATCAATACCTTGTCGCGTTTGCCGCTGCGTGCGAGCCAGCGCCCGATGATGGTTTCCGACTCGCCACCGCGGTTGCCCGGCACCCAGCCGGAGTACGCATCGGCGGTGTCGACCAGATTGAAACCGGCATCGACGAAGGCATCGAGCAACGCAAACGAGGTCGTCTCGTCGGCGCTCCAGCCAAACACATTGCCACCGAAGACGATCGGTTGAACCTGCAGGCCGGAGCGGCCTAACGCGCGGGAATGGGTCATCACGGATGCTCCTGATTCGAACTGCCGACAGCATAGTCATGCGTGTCGATGTTGCGTGTGACACCTGCGTGGATTCTGCGTTCCGCCGATCGCCCTCCTCGACTCACATCATTTGAACATGTCGCTTCCCGCCTGGTGCGACGCGTCATGCGGCGCCTTGATCCATGCACATGGCAGGCTTCCGGCCGCATGCTAGGCTCGCGCTACTTTTTCCCGCAAAGGGCGCTGCGATGATCCGCAACAAGCTGGTGTGTGCATGTGTGGTGGGGATGGCAGTGGCGATGAGCGCGCCACTGGCAATGGCAATGAAACCGGCCGATAGCGCCAGCCTGCCGGCGCCCGACGCGGCGCTGCAGAAAGCCATCGACGGCAACTGGCGCGATCGTGTCTACGTGCAGCGCGATGTCTATCGTCATCCGGGCCAGACGCTGGCGTTCTTCGGCATCAAGCCGACCCAGACCGTCATCGAAATCACGCCGGGCGGCGGCTGGTACTCGGAAATCCTGGCGCCGTACCTGCGCGACAAGGGCAAGTACGTGGCGGCAGTGGTCGACCCGGCGGCGGTGCCGGAAGGCCGTGGCCGCGATTCGGCACAGCGCGGGCGCGAGGAGCTGGAGAAGAAGTTTGCCGCCAAGCCGCAGGTGTACGGCAAGCCGTCGTTCGTCTCCTATGTGCCCAAGACGCCCTCGTTCGGCGTGGATAACTCGGCCGATCTGGTGCTGACCTTCCGCAACGTGCACAACTGGCGCATGGCCGGCAATGCCGAGGCGATGTTTGCCGGCTTCTACAAGGTGCTCAAGCCCGGCGGTGTGCTTGGCGTGGTCGAGCACCGAGCCAAGGCCGACGTGCCGGCCGACGACAAGAGCGGCTATGTCGGCCAGGCGCAGTTGATTGCGATGGCAGAAGCGGCCGGATTCAAGCTGGCCGGCAAGAGCGAGGTCAACGCCAATCCGCGCGACACCAAGGACTATCCCGGTGGCGTGTGGACGTTGCCGCCGAGCAACAGCCACGACAAGGCCGACGATGCCAAGTACAAGGCGATCGGCGAGAGCGACCGCATGACCTTGAAGTTCGTCAAGCAGTGAGGCTTTGCCTGCATGCCGACGCATCGCGCGTCGGCGTGCAGGTCTTTGGCGGTCCGTCGCGGTGCGTCGCTGCTGGAACGACGTGCGCCATGCGATGACGGCGCTACCAGGCGCACAGCCATACAGATAGCGCAGTCAGCACAGTGACGGCCAGCCAGGCCGACGCTGCGGTGGTCGCCCGCAGCATGCCAATGCTGCGGCACGGCCCGCGTCGCGATGCTCGCTACGTCAGCGTTCATCGCCGTTGCAGGCAGGTGCAGCGCCTCGGCGTCGCGCGCGGCGCGACTTCTTCAATCCGGTGCACGACCCACGCGCCACGTGCGTGGCATGCAACGCTCTTGCGCAACAGGACTGGCATGTTGGTGTTGTTGAACAAACCCTATGGCGTGCTGTCGCAATTCAGCGACCGCTCGCAGCCGCCCAAACGCACGCTGGCCGAATTCGGCTTGCCGGCCGATGTGTACGCGGCGGGCCGTCTGGATCACGACAGCGAAGGCTTGTTGTTGCTGACCGACGATGGCGCATTGGCGCATCGCCTGACCGACCCGCGCCACAAGCAACCCAAGACCTATTGGATGCAGGTGGAAGGCGACCCGGCGCCTGCGCACCTGCAGGCCTTGCGCGATGGCGTGCTGCTCAACGACGGCCCGACCCGTCCGGCCAAGGTGCGCAGGCTCGACCCGGCACCGGACCTGTGGCCCCGCGATCCGCCGGTGCGGGCCCGCAAGACCGTGCCAGATGCCTGGCTGGAACTGCAGATCACCGAAGGCCGCAATCGCCAGGTGCGGCGCATGACCGCCTCGGTCGGCCTTCCGACCCTGCGTCTGATCCGCGTGGCGATCGGCGACTGGACACTGGATGCGCTTGCGCCCGGCCAATGGCGCATCGAACAGCCGCATGCGGCGCGGCCGGGCAGGACACGACGCTGAGCCTGGTGCATCCTGTACCGCGGTAGCATCACCGCACGCGACGCTGAGTTGATGCATTCAGTACACCGGTCGCTTTACTGCACCGCCCATGCAGCATTACCCGCTGGATTGGCAACGCAGGAAGGATGCAACGGTTGCGTGTCTGGATGGCCGATCCATTCCAACGATGCCTCGACCCGCAGTGCTTCAGGACATGCTTGCTGAGAGGGGCGCGGGTGTGGACAGGCAATGCGACCCACGTGGTCGGTGATGGTCTGGACCCGCACATGGTGTGCCGCATTCCTCGACCGCGCGAGTGGGTGTCGATGACTTAGCGAGGTGGTCGCACCGATGTCATCCGCAAACAAAAACGCCACGGCACAGGGCCGTGGCGTTGTCGCTTCGCTTGGCAGTACGGCTTATTCGATGCCGTCACTCGGCGTCACTGCGCCGCGGCGCTGGTAGGCCGCACGACGCGCGCTGGCATTGCTGGCGTTTTCGCGATCCAGGCGGTGCACGTTGCCGCCGGGGAGCTGCTGGTCACGCTGGCGTTTGCGATACACGGCATAACCGATCAGGCCCAGGCCGGCGACGGCAGCGGCCACGGTGACGGCCGGGTTGCGCTTGACCGCTTTGCCAACGACCTTGCCGCCGGTCCGCACGGCACCCAGTGCTGCGCCGGTCTTCAACCATTCGCTGGCGCCCGGGCCGAAATGACGCAGGCTGCTGCCTGCATGACGGGCCTGATCACCAGCATTGGATGCGGCGTGACGCAAGTGGTCGCCAGCATTGCCAGCCAGTTCCAGGGCACGCTCCAGGGCGCGTTCGGTGATCACAGTCAGCTTGCTCATTGGAGGCGTTTCCTTTCTGAGTACGTGGGCCGCAGTGTGTGGGCTGATGCGTATAGACCGTGTTAGCGGTGGTGGAGCTTGTTTGGCTTGCGGTTAAGTAATGCGGTGGGGCGCATTGGGCGCGGGCGTCTGAGTAGCGGTAAATAACAGAGCGATGCGCATGCGCGTCGCTTCCCTTCTCCCACCGGGAAAAGGTGCCCGAAGGGCGGATGCGGGTACGGGCGAAGCCCTCGCGTTGTTCAACCGCAGGTGGCTTCGCTCGTACCCTCACCCAGTCCCTCTCCCGCGGGGAGAGGGGCCTCAAGTGCCACGTGGTTTTGCTCTATGGGTTGCAGTCGCAGTCCAAGGATCGTCGGGCCACGGATGTCTGGGATACCGCCCCTTCATCTCCTTCCTGACATCCGGATAGGTCGTGACCCAGAAGCTCTTCAGATCCTGGGTGACCTGCAACGGGCGCCCGCCGGGCGAGAGCAGATGCAGGGTCAGCGGGATGCGGCCGTCGGCAATGCGCGGGGTTTCGGCAAGGCCGAACAGTTCCTGCAACTTGACCGCCAGCACCGGCGGCACCGGCTGCCCGGCGTGGTCGAGGGCGTAGACGATCTGCCGCTCCATGCCCGAGGGCACGCTGATGCGGTTGGGCGCGTGGCGGTCGATCAACTGGCGACGGTCCCACGGCAGGGCGCCCTTGAGCGCTTCGCCCAGCGTGGCGTCGTCCAGCGCATCCAGGCGGGTCTTGCCGGCGAAGGCCGGGCGCAGCCAGGTGTCCAGCGTGTCCAGCAGCGCCGTATCGGACAGATCGGGCAGCGCCAGCTCGGGCATCCAGGCGCGCAACGATTGCAGGCGTGCACGCCATTGGCGCAGGCCGTCGGTCCAGGGCAAGGCATCCAGGCCCAGCTGACGCACAGCTTCGGTCAGGGCGCCGGCGGCTTGCGCCGGATCGACGCGGCCGGCCGGGCGGCTGTCGAGCACGATGCGGTCGAAGCTGGATTGCCGGCGCGCGACCAGGGCGCGCTTGTCTGCATCCCATTGCACCAGGTCCTGCTGCACGAAGCGCTCTGGCACGCTGCGGCGCAGGTAGCCTTCATCCACCGGCGCGGCGCGTAGCAGCAGCGCGTCCTTGGCTTCGTAACGCAGTTCGCTGGCGACCAGCCACGGCTCGCCGCGCAGGTCGCTGTGGTCGAACAGGCGCGCGCTGCGGCCGTTGGCGAGCAGGTAGCGCAGCGGGTCGTTGGGGTGGCGCGCGGCAATGCGGTCGGGGAAGGCGTGCGAGAGCAGGTCGCCCAGTGCATGCGCCTCCACGCTGGCAGGCGGGGCGCTGTCGCAGCGCAGCCGGCGTCGCCATTGCTTGGCGGCGCTGTCGATCGCGGCCAGGCCGCCGCGGTTGGCATCGTGCGCGCTGCGGCCTTGCCGGAAGGCAGCCAGTGCGCGCCAGCGCGCGGCCAGCCCATCGCCGCCCTGACGCAGCGGGTCGCGTGCTTCCAGCAAGGCGGCCAGGTCGCAGGCCAGCGCCACGCGGGTCACATCGCCGGCCTGCACCAGCATCGCGGCCAGGCGCGGATGGGTGCCCAGCGCGAGCATGCGCCGGCCCAGCGCGGTGATGCCGCCGCTGCCGGTGAGTGCGCCCAGTCGCTGCAGCAACTCGTGCGCGGCGGCCAGCGCGCCGGCCGGCGGTGCATCGACGAAACGCAGCGCGGCGCTGCCCCAGGCGGCCAGTTCCAGCGCAAGGCCCGCCAGTTCCACCTGGGTGATCTCCGCGCGCCGCTGCGGTTCCAGCCGTTGCGATTGCGGCCACAGCCGGTACGCCCAGCCGCTGGCCACGCGCCCGGCACGGCCGGCGCGCTGGTCGGCCGAGGCCTGCGCAATGGTGGTGATGTCCAGCCGCGAGAAGCCGCTGTTGGGGTCGTAGTGCGGCTCGCGCGCCAGCCCGCTGTCGATGACCACGCGCACGCCGGGCAGGGTCACCGAGGACTCGGCGACGTTGGTCGCCAGTACCACGCGGCGGCGCCCCGACGGGTCCGGTTGCAGCACCTGGCTTTGCGCCTCGACCGACAGCTCGCCATGCAGCGGCAGCACCTGCACGGCCGGGTCCAGCACGTCCTGCAGGGCGCCGTGCACGCGTGCGATCTCGCGTTGGCCGGGCAGGAACACCAGCACATCGCCCGGATGGGCGGCCAGGGCGTGTTCCACTGCGCGCCGGGTCTGCGGCTCCAGCGCTTCGTCGCGGCGCGCGGGGAAGTGCGCGACCTCCACCGGGAAGCTGCGCCCGGCGCTGCTCAGGCGCGGCGCGTCGAGAAAGCCGGCCAGGCGCTCGCCATCGAGCGTGGCCGACATCGCCACGATGCGCAGGTCTTCGCGCACCTGCGCCTGCACGTCCAGCGCCAGCGCCAGGCCGAGGTCGCCGGCCAGATGGCGTTCGTGGAATTCGTCGAACAGCAGCGCGCCGACGTGCTCCAGCATCGGGTCGTCCTGGATCATGCGGGTCAGGATGCCCTCGGTGACGACCTCGACGCGGGTGCGCGCGGAGGTCTTGTTCTCGAAGCGGATGCGGTAGCCCACGGTCTCGCCGACCGGCTCGCCCAGCTGGCGCGCCATGAACACGGCGGCGCTGCGGGCGGCCACGCGGCGCGGTTCGAGCATCACGATCTTGCGACCGGCCAGCCATGGCGCGTCCAGCAAGGCCAGCGGCACCTGGGTGGTCTTGCCGGCACCGGGCGGGGCTTCCAGCACCAGCCGTGGATGGGTGGCCAGGCTGTCGCACAGCTGCGGCAGCAGGGGGGAGATCGGAAAAGCAGGCTCGGTCATGCGCGGGAAGGATACGGGGCCACCACCGATGGCGCGATGGTCGGGCGGACGGGTGAAGCATGTCGGGGAATCCGGAAGTGCTCACCTCTTTGGGCATTCAAGGCAGATTCTGGCGCCGGGCGCTGCTTCAGATCGGTAGTACACCTGTCGATAACCGGTGCAATTCCCACTCTGGATGCCCCATGTCTGTTGCCACACCGAAATTCGTCAGCCTGCAAAGCAAGCTGCTCGGCGCGCTCGCGCTGGGTCTGTCGGTCATCCTGCTGTGTGCCCTCGGTGGTTTGGGCACGGCGTGGCTGAGCCTGTCGGGCAAGGTACCGCCGGAGGTGGCGCAGGCCTCCAGCAGCGAGGAGATCACCCGCGACTTCCGCCTGCAGGTGCAGGAGTGGAAGAACGTCCTGATCCGCGGGCGCGACCCGGCGCAGCTGGACAAGCACCTGGGCGCCTTCCGCGAGCAGGGCAGGAAGGTGCAGGCAGGCACCGAGGCGCTGGCCAAGGCCACCCGGGACCCGCAGGTGCGGACGCTGGCGCAGGACTTTGCCAAGGCGCATCTGGGCCTGCAGCGCCACTACGAAGCAGCGCTGGGCAGGTTTGCCGAAGCCGGTTACGACACCCAGGTCGGCGACCAGCTGGTCAAGGGCCAGGACCGCGCGCCCAGCCAGACGCTGGAAGCGCTGGTGACGCGCAGCAAGACCCTGGCCGATGCCGCGGTGCTGGCCGGTTCGCAATCGGCGCAGCACAAGCTGGTGCTGTCGGCGGTGGCCACCATCGTGGCGGCGTTGTGCCTGGTGGCGGTGCTGGGCTGGTGGATCCGTCGCTCGATCGTGCGCCCGATCGAACACGTCGCACGCGCGGCGCGCCAGGTGGCAGCCGGCGATCTGTCGGCGCGTGCGGCGGTCAGCAATCGCGATGAAATCGGTCTGCTCGGCCAGGCCATGGGCCAGGTGGTCAACACGCTCAGCGATGTCTCCACCGCGCAGGCCGACATGGCGCAGCGCCACGAAGCCGGGCAGATGAGTTACCGCATGGACGCGCAGGCCTTCCCGGGCGCGTACGGCCGCATGGTCGACGACACCAATGGCCTGATCGGCGCACAGGTCGGTCTGATCGGCAACATGCTGCAGGTGATGCAGCATTACGCGGTGGGCGACATGTCGGTGGATATGCCGCGCCTGCCGGGCGAGAAGGCGCAGATCACCGAGGCGATGGACACCACCAAGCGCAACCTGGCGGCGATCAACGGCGAAATCCGTGGCCTGGTCGACGCGGCTGCGGCCGGCGACTTCGCCACGCGCGGAAATGCAGAGGCCTACCAGTTCGAATTCCGCGCCATGGTCAGCGGCGTCAACGGCCTGATGCAGAACGTGGACCAGAACCTGGCCGAGCTGTCGCAGCTGCTCAAGGCGATTGCCGATGGCGACCTGACCGCGCGCATGCACGGCAACCAGCAAGGCGTGTTCGCGCGCATGCGCGACGATGCCAACGCCACCGTGCAGCGCCTGACCGATATCGTCGGCGACATCACTCTGGCCGCGCAGACCATCCGCACCGCCTCGGCGGAGATTGCCGCCGGCAACAACGACCTGGCGCAGCGCACCGAACAGCAGGCAGCCAACCTGGAAGAAACCGCCGCCTCGATGGAAGAACTCACCTCCACCGTGCGCCAGAACGCCGACACCGCGCAGCAGGCCAGCCGCGGCGCGCAGGCGGCCGCGGAGATCGCCGGCCGCGGCGGCGAGATGGTGGCCAGCGTGGTCGACACCATGGGCGAGATCGAGGTCTCGTCGAAGAAGATCGCCGAGATCATCAGCGTCATCGACGGCATCGCGTTCCAGACCAACATCCTGGCCTTGAACGCGGCGGTGGAAGCCGCACGGGCGGGCGAACAGGGCCGTGGTTTCGCCGTGGTCGCCTCGGAAGTGCGTGCGCTGGCGCAGCGTTCGGCCGGCGCGGCCAAGGAGATCAAGCACCTGATCGATGCCTCGGTGGACAGCGTGGAGCGTGGCAGCGCGCGCGTGGATCAGGCCGGGCAGACGATGCAGCAGATCGTGCAGTCGGTGCAGCAGGTCACCACCTTGATCGCGGAAATTTCCGCGGCATCGCGCGAGCAGTCGTCCGGCATCGAGCAGGTCGCCCGCACGGTCAACGACATGGACGAAACCACCCAGCGCAATGCCGCACTGGTGGAAGAGGCCTCCGCCGCGGCACGTGCAATGCAAGAGCAGGCGGTGGAACTGAGCGAAGCGGTAGCGGTGTTCCGTCTGGATGCACGCCGGCCGCGCCTGGCGGCTGCGGCGTGACCGACGAATGTCGTGGTTGCCGTCGGTGCGAGGGAGGTCCTGATCGGGCCCCTTCGCGCCGAAGTGCGTAGAGCGGCAGTCGTCAGTGCGTAGGCTTGTACGGAATGATAAAAAAAGCGCGTATCTGTTTTTGATGAGGGCTTGTTGAGGTGCGACATAATCATGCCTGGACCTTGCCAGTCAGCGGTTTCGCCTAATCCAACAAGGTCCACGTGGCCTTTTAGTGGCCCGGAGACGGTAGTGATGCCGTTTCCGGTCTCACTGATCAACGGCGTGGAAGGACCTGGGTTAGGGAAGACTCTGCAGTCCTGTCACTTCGCTCGCGTGATTGGCGGATCCATATCGCCCTGGTACTGCTTTCCGAAGCATCTGCGCAATCGCTGATCGCGCTCGCGTTGGTTGCAGGGTCGTTCCAGCGCGCCGGTCAGCGACAGCGCGGCACCGGCGAGCTTGGAACGAAAGGCCCAGGTCTGCTGAATCTCGCCGCCGTCCGGCGTCCAGTCACCAGCAAAGCGGGTGGCCTGATAGTCCACCGGCGCGGCGCGTTGCATGAAATTGCGTGTGGGCGTTGCCGTATCGACGACGGTGGCCGGTAGTGAAAGATTCAACGACTGCGAAGTATTACCAGATGTAGCGACGGGGCTGTCTGATGAGCGTGCTGATCGCCGCATGTCCACCTGTGGCAGTGTTTGCGTGCTGCGAGGCATCGCCGCGCTCGCTGTATTTACCACGCGTCGCGACGATGGCGACCCAGTGATCATGCCGGGCGGTGATGCCTGTGGACCGGCTGCTTGCAGCGGGCGCGGTAAAAACACCAGCGTCATGCGCGGCGAGCTGCTGCGCTGGCGATCGGTTACAGCGACCGGTGGTATGCGGCTTAGCCAAAGCGCGAATACACCATGCAGTGCGAGCACCAACAAGATAGCAAGGGCGGGTTCGCCTTGCCGATCGCGTGGACGGTGCTGTGTTGCAGGTTCCATCCGATCACGTCCGTGTGCGCTGAACGCGAGCGTATCGACAGCGCCATTGGATTTGCGTTACGCGCCGCGGCGAGCAGGCACACTTTGCCTGCAATCTCGCTTGGTCCTTGCCTGCCCACCGTCGCGGGACCTTGAGCGGCATGGATGCCGCGCCAGAGCCTCCATGGACGGATTCACGGCGTGTCCTGCGATGGTGGGCGGGCAAGGGCCGTGCAGCCAAGCAACAGATCGACCGCTCCACGATCGATCCATCGACACTATCCAGCCACTTCGAGATACACGAAAACTGCGCTAAAAACCTGCGAATTCAAGTCGCGGCGTCGTCGCACGATCAGGCCAAACCAGGCCGACCTCGGTATCAGGTCGTCAACCCGCTTCGCGCATCCGGGCGGTCAGGCCCTTGAGGAAGGCGCGCAACAGCTGGTCGCCGCAGGGGCGGAAATTCTTGTGGCCGGGCTGGCGGAACAGCGCGGACAGTTCCGGCTTGGACAGCGGGAAGCCGGCGCTGGCGAAGATGGCGTGCATGTCCACGTCTTTCAGCTCGAAGGCCACGCGCAGTTTCTTCAGCACCAGGTTGTTGCCGACACGGGTTTCCAGCGGACGTACCGGCTGGCTTTCGTCGCGGCCGCGGAAACGCAGCACCAGGCCGTCGAGGAAGCGCGCCAGCATCGCGTCGGTGCAGGGCTCGAAGCCGGGCTCGTCCTCCTTCTTCAGCCAGGCCTGTACCTGCGGCTTGTCGAGCGCGAACTCCGGGTCGGCCAGGTGGGTGATCTCCACTACCTTGTCGTCGCTGAGGTCGAGCATGTAGCGGATGCTGCGCAGTACATCGTTGTGGATCATGACAATTCCGGGGCCCCGGCCTGTCGCCGGAAAGGCGCCATTCTACGGGGCCGATGCGCAACGCGGCGTATGCCCCGCCGGTCCGTTGCCGAAGCGGCGGACGCTCAGCTGCCGCGGTAGGTGGAATACCCGTACGGCGAAAGCAGCAGCGGCACGTGGTAATGGCCGTCGTCGGCGATGCCGAACGCGATCGGGATTTGCTCCAGGAATGGCGGGTCCGGCAGTGCGGTGCCGGTGGCACGCCAATAGCCGGCCACCTCGAACTCCAGCCGGTAGCGGCCGGGTTGCAGCGTGAGCGCGGCCAGTTCGGGGCAACGCCCGTCCTGGTTGGTGACCCCGGCAAAGTGCAGGCCGGCGTCGGCGAACAGACGCAAGGCGATGCCGGCGGCGGGGCGGCCGGTGGCGGTATCCAGCACATGGGTGGACAGCGTGCTCATGCCACCGCCTGGGTCGGTTGCGGCCATTGGCCGACGAATTCGGGCTGGTCGTAGGCCAGGTAGCAGTCGACGATGGCCTGGCGGTCGTCCAGGAACAGCTGATCGGCCACCGCGCGGGCCAGCCGCGGCAGCGCGACCTTGAGCCCGGACAGCGCTGCCGCCGACGGGCCATGGTTGATCAGCGCCGAATAGTTGAAGGCGAACACCCCATGCAGCAGCGCGGCATCCTCGGGCGTGCGCGGCAGCAGTTCGAAGCCCGGCCCCAGGTAGGGATGTGCATCCAATACCGGATTGGCCTGGCCCGGCGGCGGCTGGTAGCGGTCGGCCCAGCAGGCGATGCGCCCGGACAGCGCGGCCAGTTCCGGGCGCAGCTGCGGGTCGGTGACCAGGCCGGTGGCAACGGCGAGGAAGTCGAAGCGATGCTCGCCCTGCGGCGTACGGACCACTACTTCGCCATCGCGCTCGGCCACCTCCAGCCACGGCGCGCCCAGGTGCAGCGCAAAGCCGGCATGCGCGCAGGCGCGTTGGAAGGTGTCGTTGGTCGGCGGCTGGTTGTGTGCGAAGAAGCTGGCCATCATCCGGTACTTGTCCGCATCCGGCAGCGTGAGAAAGCGCGGAATGATGCCGGCCTGTTCCATGTGGCGGAACGGATTGATGCGCGGCAATGCGCTGCGGCGCACGAACACCTCCGCACTGGCGACGCCTTGATCCAGCGCGAAACAGGCATTGTCGAATGCCGAGGCGCCGCCGCCCAGGATGCCCACGCGCTTGCCGGCCAGCGCGGCGAAGTCGATGTGGCCGGAGGTGTGCGCGTAGCGCTCTGCGGGCAGGGCGCGGCTGATCCAGTCCGGCACCATCCATTGGCCGCCGCCCTGGATGCCGGTGGCCAGGATCAGCTTGCGCGTGAGCAGCGGCGCGCCCATGGCCAGATGCAGGCGGTGGATGCCCGGCGCCACGTCCGGCTCCACGCGTGCCAGCTGGGTGGCATTGCGCACCGGCAGGCGCAGCACCGCGCGGTACCAACGCAGATAGTCCATCCAGCTGCCGCGTGGAATCTTGTCCAGCGCGTCCCAGCCGGCGCTGCCGTGCTGGGCTTCCCACCAGGCGCGGAAGGTCAGCGACGGCACGCCCAGGTCGATCGAGGTGATCTGCTTGGGCGTGCGCAGGGTCTGCATGCGCGCATAGGTCACCCACGGACCTTCCTGCCCCGCGGCGTTTTCATCGATGACCAGCACGTTGTGCACGCGCTCGCGTTGCAGTGCGAACGCCGCGCCCAGGCCGCTCTGGCCGGCGCCGACGATCACCACGTCATACACGTGCCCGGCCGGATGCACGCGCGGCTGCGTCCATGCATCGCCGCCGTGGGCCAGGCGTTGCAGATCGTGGTGGAGCTCGCGTTCGAGTTGGGCCAGGCTCATGGCAGTGCCTCCAGGCGCAGGGATACGATCTTGCCGATCTCGGCGAGGGCGGTGGACAGTTCTTCGCTGCGCGATGCATCCAGCCGGCGTTCCAGTGCGGCCAGGATGCCGGCCTTGTCGTGCAGCCGCACGCAGATCACGAACGGAAATCCGAACCGGTGGCGATAGGCCTGATTGAGCGCGTGGAAGCGCTTGAACTCGGCGTCGCTGAGCCTGTCCAATCCGGCCGCGGCCTGCTCGGCCGCCGACGCGGCGGTGAGCGTGCGGTCGATTGCCGCCTTGCCGGCCAGCTCCGGATGGGCGCGGATCAACGCAACCTGGTCCTCCTGCGACGCGTCGAACACCACCTGCATCAGCCCGCGGTACACATCGGCGAACGGGCGCCGCCGTGCAGCGCGTTCGACCACCCACGGCGAATGCTCGAACAGCTCGCGGTAGCGCGCCACGAAGGCGGCATCGTCCAGCATGTTGTCGTCGAGCGCGCTCATGCATGCGTCCCCTGCAGCGAGACATGCGCGGCGACCACCTTCCAGCCGTCGGAGAACCGCACCCAGCTCTGGCTCTGGCGGCCGCGCGCGCTGCTGCCGGCACGAACGAATTCCGCATGTGTGGTGGCGAAGTCGTGACCGAAGCCGTGCACCTGCACCTGCACGAGCTGGCGTTGCGGCGAGCCGCCGCGCCCGATGCGAAAGGCGCGGATCGCCTCGATGCCGTACAGCACTTCGCCCACGCCGTAGCGCACCGTGCTGGGTGCGGGGTGGAACAGCGCATCCATCGCGGCGATGTCGTCGTCCATCAGGGCCTGTTCGTAGGCATGGAAGGCCGCGGTCACTTGCGCGATCACCTCGGGCAGGTCGATGTCGGTGGTGTCGATGCTCATGCCGGATGGACCTGCAGCCAATGCCGCGCGATATCGATGCGGCGCGCAATCCAGGCATCGCCGCTGGCCAGCACGTGATCGACAAACCGTGCCAGGGCCGCGGCACGCGCCGGCTTGCCGACGATGCGCCCGTGCAGGCCGATCGACAGCATGCGGCCGCCCTCGCTGCGCAGTTGCTCGAAGCCATCGCGCAGGTAACGGAAGAACGGCTCGCCATCGGCAAAGCCGTTGTAGGCGACGAACTTCATGTCGTTGGCGTCCAGTGTGTACGGCACGATCAACTGCGCGCGGCCGTGGCGCGTGTCGTAATACGGCACATCGTCGGCATAGCTGTCGGCGTCGTAGACAAAGCCGCCTTCTTCGGCGACCAGGCGCGCGGTGTTGGGGCTGGTGCGGCCCTGGTACCAGCCCAGTGGGCGGCTGCCGGTGACACGGGTGTGCACGGCGATGGCCTGCGCGATATGCGCGCGCTCGGTGGCCTCGTCCACCCGCTGGTAGTCGATCCAGCGCAGGCCGTGGCTGGCGATTTCCCAGTCGGCCGCCTGCATCGCGGCCACCGCCTCGGGGTTGGAGGCCAGTGCCTGCGCCACGCCGAACACGGTGACCGGCACATTGCGCGTGGTGAACAGCCGATGCAGCCGCCAGAAGCCGGCGCGGCTGCCGTATTCGTACAGGCTTTCCATCGCCATGGCGCGCGCGCCGGGCTGCGACTGGGCGCCGACCATTTCCGACAGGAAGGCTTCCGAGCCGGCATCGCCGTTGAGCACGCAGTTTTCCGCGCCCTCTTCGTAGTTGATGACGAACTGCACCGCGATGCGTGCGCCTCCGGGCCACTGCACCGCAGGTGGGGTGGCGCCATAGCCGACCAGGTCGCGCGCGGTGTTCATGCATGCGGCTCCGCGTGCCAGGCCGCCAGGGCGGCGTCCACCGCCAGCCCCGGTGTGCAGGCGTAGCCTTCGGCGCGCAGCACCGCTTCCAGCGCGGCCAGGGTGATCAGCACCTTGTGCTTCATCGCGTTGTAGCCCATTGCGCCGATGCGCCAGATCCTGCCCTGCAGTGGGCCGAACGCGGTGCCGATCTCGATTTCGAAATCCTCGCGCATGCATCGGCGTACCGCATCGCTGTCGATGCCGGGTGGAATCACCACGCCGGTGACATTGCTCATGCGGTGCGCATCGTCGCCGAACACCTCCAGCCCCAACGCGCGGATGCCTGCGCTCACCGCACGCCCGGCGGCGGCGTGGCGGGCGAAGCGGGCGTCCAGGCCTTCCTGCAGCGCCACGCGCGCACATTCGCGGGCGCCGTACAACATGGTGGTGGCTTCGGTATGGTGATTGAGGCGCTTGTCGGACCAGTAATCCATGATCATCGCCAGATCGAAATAATTGGAGGCGATGCGCGGCCCGCTGCCGTTGACGATGTCGGCGCGCACGATGCCGCGTTCGACATGGCGGCGCGCGAAGATCGCCTCGGCCGCCGCGTTGGAGACGGTGATCGGTGCCGAGCCGGACGGCCCGCCCAGGCATTTCTGCAGGCCGCCGGTGACCACGTCCACGTCCCAGCGATCGCTGGCGATCTCCATGCCGCCGATGGTGGCAGTGGCATCCACGTAACTCAGCGCGCCGGCCGCGCGGCACAGCGCGCCCACGCCATCCAGCGGCTGGGCCATGGTGGTGGAGGTGTCGCCGTGCACGGTAGCGACCAGCTTGGGGGCCACGCGCTCGATCGCCTCGGCGATTGCAGCAAGCGGCACCACGTCGCCCCAGGGCGCATCCACGGTGTGCACGTCGGCACCGAGCCGGCCGAGGATTTCGGTGAGCAGCAGGCCGAAACGGCCGAAGTTGATCACCAGCACGCGGTCGCCCGGTCTGACCAGCGATACCAGCGCCGCTTCGATACCGGCGCGCGCGGTGCCATCGACCAGAAACGTCCAGCGATTCTCGGTGCCGAACAGCGGCCGGTACAGCGCCATCACCTCGTTCATGTAGGTGGTCATTTCCGGGTCGAACTGGCCGAGCAGGTCGGCCGCCATCGCGCGCAGCACACGCGGATGCGCATTGACCGGGCCCGGGCCCATCAACAGCCGTTGCGGGGGATCGAGCTCGCCGAAGGTGTGCAGGTGACGCAGATCAGGTGACAAGGGGATCTCCCAGGTGTTCGATGAAGTGGCGCATGACCGCCAGTGCGAGCTCGGCATCGGCCGGGGCCACGTGTTCGTCCGGATGATGGCTGATGCCGCCGGCGCAGCGCACGAACAGCATCGCGGTGGGGCAGAGCGCGGCCATCACCATCGCATCGTGGCCGGCGCCGGACACCAGCTGGCGTGGCGCGATGCCCTGTGCGGCGACTGCGTGTTGCAGACGGGTCATCAGCGCCGGTGCGCAGGGGCTGGCGGCCAGCGTCTGCAACGGGTCGATGGCGATGGCGATGTTGCGGGTTTTGCTGATACGGGCCAGTGCGCGTTCGATCTCCAGCACTGCCGCATCGCGCGTTGCATCGTCGCCGGCACGCACGTCCAGCGTGCAGTCCACCCGGCCGGGCACCACGTTGGTGGCGCCGGGTGCGACGTTGAGCTTGCCGACCGTGGCGACCAGATCGTCGCTGCCGGCGCGTGCAATCCCTTCGATCGCCAGCAGGGCCTCGGCAGCGGCGCTCAATGCATCGCGACGCAGGGCCATGGTGGTGGTGCCGGCGTGGCCGGCGCGGCCGTCGAAGCGCAGCGCAAAGCGCCGCTGCGCCGCGATCGCGGTGACGATGCCGACCGGCAGGCCTGCCGCTTCCAGCACCGGGCCTTGTTCGATATGGGTTTCCAGATAGGCCAGCACGCTGCCGGGCGCGCGTGCGGCCTGCTGGATCTGCGCGATATCCAGGTCCCACTCCGCCAGCGCTTTGGCCACGTCGATGCCGGCCGCATCGGTGACCGCCAGCGTGGCGGGGTCGAGCGTGCCGGCGACTGCACGGCTGCAGAACATCGAGGCAGGAAAGCGCGACCCTTCTTCGTCGCCGAAGGCGATCACCTCGATTGCGAACGGCAGGCGCCGCCCCTGCGCATGCAGCGCGGCGACGCATTCGATGCCGAGCAGGATGCCGAGCGGGCCGTCGTAACGCCCGGCATCGCGCACGCTGTCCAGATGGCTGCCAATCAGCAGCGCCGGTGCGTCGGCGCGTGCACCTTCGTAGCGGCCGACCAGATTGGCCGCTGCATCCAGCCGCACCTGCATGCCGGCCTGGTGCATCCACTGGCCCACCTGTGCAACGGCGGCGCGATGCGCCGGGCTGAGCCAGGCGCGGAACAGCCCGGCGGGTGTGTCGCTGTAGGGCGCAAGTCCCAGGGCATCGCAGCGGGCAACCGCGCGTGCGCCCGAGCAGGGGGCGGATGAGGTGCGTTGCGCGCTCAGCATGGGGTGCCGTGCGAATGTGGTGTTCTGCCGGCGCTGCCAGGACCGCGATGCGACAGGAACTGGTGCATGAGGCCTCCGCAGGCGGCGTGGAAAGGGGGGAGCACGCTGGGCGGTCCATTGCCCGGCGACATCGTGGCGACAGGCGCGCGTGGCAGGCGGCGCCTGTCGATTCGACTATACGAACCGGCCCTGTCACCCCAAAGCGGTTTTTTTAGGGGTGCGCGTTGCAAAAAATGCGACAGGCAGCTTGCACAGCGTTGTGCACCTTCTCCCGTCGGGAGAAGGTGCCCGCAGGGCGGATGAGGGGGCGCCACACAGGGCTCTCAGCCCTTGCAATGACAAACGCGCCGCCACGCGGCATCAGAAGTGACACCTCGCCTGCTTGGCCACTTGCCCTCACCCGAACCTCCGCGCAGCGCCCCGGTGCGCGCTGGCGGCGCGGTCGCACCACTGCAAGCACGCTCGTCGCGTGCAGGCGCTGCATCAGCGTCCCCAGCGGGAGAAGCGCAGTCCACGCGGTCCCCATGGCACCAACTGCTACAGTTTCCCGTATTCCATGAAAGAGATTCACCAATGGCGCGCGACAACTTCAAGGACCTGTTGGCGCTGATCGCCATCGTTCGCGAGGGCAGCTTCACCCGTGCTGCCGCCAAGCTGGGGGTTTCGCAGTCGGCGCTGAGTCACACCATCCGCGGGCTGGAAGCGACGCTGGGTGTGCGCCTGCTGACCCGCACCACCCGCAGCGTGGCGCCGACCGAAGCCGGCGAGCGGCTGATCCAGACGGTGGCGCCGCGCTTTGCGGAAATCGAGGAGGCGCTGGTTGCGCTCGGCGACATGCGCGACACCCCTGCAGGCACCGTGCGCATCACCGCCACCGACTACGCCGCGCGCGCGATCCTGTGGCCCAAGCTGTCCGGGCTGCTGCGCGACTACCCCGAAATCAAGGTCGAAATCGTGGTCGACAACGGCTTGACCGACATCGTCGCCGACCGTTACGACCTGGGTGTGCGGCTGGGCGATCAGGTCGAGAAGGACATGATCGCCGCGCGTATCGCGCCGGACATGCGCATGGCCATCGTCGCCGCACCGTCCTATCTTGCGCGCCGCCCCGTTCCCAGGACGCCGCAGGACCTCACCGCGCACAGCTGCATCAACCTGCGCATGAAAACCGCCGGCGGCATCTATGCCTGGGAGCTGGAAAAGGACGGCCGCGAAGTCATCGTGCGCGTGGACGGCCAGCTGACCTTCAACGGCACTTACGAAGCACTGGACGCGGCGGTGGACGGCTTCGGTATCGCGTTCGTGCAGGAGGATCTGGCACGCCCGCACATCAAAGCCGGGCGGCTGCGCTGGGTGATGAAGGACTGGTCGCCGACCTGGCCGGGCTTGCACGCGTTCTACCCCAGCCGCCGACATTCCTCCTCCGCCTTCAACCTGGTGGTCGACGCCTTGCGCTACAAAGGCTGATGGATCTGCCGCGTTGCCGGCAGCACCGGTGCGCGCAGCCGGCACAGGTGGCACCGACCGATCGTTCCGGTGCGATCGCAGCATGGGCGCATGCCTGCGCTGCACTCGCGCAAACCGAAGTCGGTGTCGAACGATGGTGGCGCATCACGCTGCACGATCACCTACGGATGCGCGGTTGATGAGCCGGCTTCATAGGCCTGTGCCAATCCACCAGCTTTATCGCCGCCCACTGCCTGCGTAAGCTGCGGCACCTCCAGACACATGCACGCACTAGCCGCAGCATCCGTTGCTGCATTGCGCCCGTCGTGCGTCGCTGCGGTGGCAGGTCGATGCAGTGCATCGCTGCCTGCAGCGCATTCCTTCCGGACACCACGTTCGCCATCGAGCGCCGCGTCAGCGCGTTTGCGGCGTGGCGTTCGTCTCGCATCCCACTTCGCACAAGGGCCAAATATGCAAGCCAGTTCGCTCGCTACCGATCCATCTTCGCGCGCCGCACCTGTCGCAACACGCCAGACCTGGAGCGCGGTCGGCTCGATGTCGCTCTGCGTTGCGCTGCTGATCGCCTCCGAATTCATGCCGGTCAGCCTGCTCACGCCGATCGCCGCAGATCTGCACGCCAGTGCCGGCATGGCCGGCCAGGCGATTTCGATCTCCGGCCTGTTCGCGGTGGCCGCCAGCCTGCTGATCGCACCGTTGTCGTCGCGCTTCAACCGGCGCCATGTGTTGCTCGCCCTGACCGGGGTGATGTTGGTGTCGCTGCTGTTGATCGCCAACGCGCACAGCTTTGGCATGTTGATGGTGGCACGCGCGCTGCTCGGCATCACCATCGGCGGGTTCTGGGCGTTGTCCACTGCCACGGTGATGCGCATCATGCCCGAGCATGCGGTGCCCAAGGCCTTGGGCATCATATTTATCGGTAACGCGGTCGCTGCTGCATTCGCCGCGCCCCTGGGCAGCTACCTGGGCGCCACCATCGGCTGGCGCGGGGTGTTCTGGGGCATGTTGCCACTGGTGGCGCTGACCATTCTCTGGCAATGGCGCAGCCTGCCGTCGATGCCCGCGCGAGGCGCCACCTCGCTGGGTGGCATCGTCACTTTATTGAAGCGTGGGTATGTGGCGCGCGCCATGCTGGCGATAATGCTCGGGTTTGCCGGCGCGTTTTCTGCGTTCACCTACTTCCGCCCGTTTCTGGAAACCGTCGCGCAGGTCGATGTGTCGCAGCTGTCGTTGCTGCTGCTCGGCCTGGGCCTGGCCGGATTCGTCGGGACCTATGCCGCCACCGCGCTGGTGCCCAAGCGCTTGTTCACCCTGCTCAGCGTGCTGCCGGTTGCGTTGGGTGTGGCGACCATCAGCATGCTGCTGGCCGGCCATCTGGTGTGGGCCGTGGCCGTGGCGATGATTGCCTGGGGCATGCTCAATTCGGCGATGCCGGTGGCCTGGTCCACCTGGCTGAGCCGCTGCGTCAAGGACGCACCGGAAAGCGGTGGCGGCCTGATGGTGGCCGCAATCCAGCTTTCCATCCTGCTGGGTGGTGCCGCAGGCGGCGTCCTGCTGGATCATGTGTCGATCGGCGCCACCTTCGTCGGTGCCAGCGTGTTGCTGCTGGCCTCGTCACTGGTTGCGGGGCGGGGCGATCGTTTGCAGCCGTGAGTGCCGGCGATTGCGCGATGCAGCGCGCAGTGCGTGGAGGCCAGTTCGTGCCACGCAACGACGCGAGGGCGGTAGCGGATTTTCTGAAGCGCATCACGAAGCCCACGAGCGCGCGTGCCTTGCGCGGCAGTAACGTTTGCCATCGGCCACAGCCCGCGGCCCACGCTCAAGCTGTCTGCGTCGGCATTGCTGCGCGGCGCTGCTGCCATTCGAGCAGCGCCGGTCTGATGCCGAGAGCCAACGGAAGGCGTTGGCGAGCGCACCGTTGTCAGCAAGCGCAAGCACGCTTGGCTGCTGTGCAGCCGTGAGCGTGCTCCTGGCGTTATTTCCAACAGTCCAATGTGAGATGACAGGCACCTCACACCAACGTGGAGCTTGCCAGGCTCAATCCGCCGACAGCGATCCCAGCGTGAAGCCGGACACGGCATTGAGCTTGCCGCGCCAGAGCACGCCACGGTTGCTGGGCAGGGGCTGGCCGCCGGGCGAGAAGCAACGCGAGTCGATCAGGTGGAGGAACTGCGGCGGCGTGCTGCTCTGCTCGGCATCTTCCTCGGTGTCGTAGATGCTGGCGTGGCTGGCAAACGCACGACGGATATCCTCTTTTTCCTCGGCATCGCCGGGATAGGCGGCAGAGAATTCCTGCGCAAATGCCTCGAAGTACTGCTTCCCGCTGACCAGCTGGCCCGACACAATGATGCCTTCGACAAACAGCGTGATGCCGAACTGCACGTTCGAGGTGTTGACGGTGGCGACCAGCTTCTGCAGATACCAATCCACGCTCTGGCCGTCGAACGCCAGCTTGACGTCCTCCAGGTTCGGTTGATTGTCGTCTTGCTCTGTCATGTGGCTCTCCTTGGTGGAAGGGTTGATGCGTGTGTCGAATAAGCGCGGCGACATCCCTCTTCATCGCCCCGCATGCCCAAAAAAGCAAGCGCGTCCTGTGCAGCGATCGGCGCGGCTGGGTCCGCCATCATCGCCTTGGAGAGCATGCCCGGAGTCTATGCCATGTTCCGCCCTGGCTGGAGTCCTGATCGCTAGCGCTCGCCTCTGCCAGCGTACAAGCCGCCGCTCCGGCGCGATGGCGCAGCTGGCTACCAACAACGTCCACCCCTCACCGAGGCAGATGCAGGAAGCGCCGACAAGCCCCGACCATCACCACCCGGCCGCCGCACCATCGGAGCGCGGATCGCTTGCCCCGCTGAGCACGCCGTTCACTTCGCGCACCAGTGCGCCGGCGTGTCCCATCACCGAGGTGTAGGCGGGCAACAGCTCCACCGCATGCCCGGCATCGCGCAGTGCCTGCACCAGTGCCGGATCAAAGCGGTCTTCCAGCTTCAGTGACGTGCTGTCTTCGCCCCAGGTGCGGCCGAGCAGCCAGCGTGGCGCGGTGATGGCCTGTTGCAGCGGCATGCCGAAGCGCGCGTAGCGGGAGAAGATCGCGGCCTGGGTTTGTGGCTGGCCTTCGCCGCCCATGGTGCCGTAGGCCATGACGCGGCCGTCGTCGAAGGTGGCCAGGGCCGGGTTGAGGGTGTGGAAGGGTTTGCGGCCCGGGGCGAGCGCGTTCCAGCCGTCGGCGGCGAGGCGGAAGCTGCAGCCACGGTTCTGCCAGGTGATGCCGGTGCGCGGCAGCACCAGGCCGGAGCCGAATTCGAAATAGGTGGACTGGATGCAGCTGACCGCGCGGCCGTGCGCATCGATGGCGCCGAACCAGACGGTGTCGCCGGCCTGCGAGGGCTGCGGCCAGGGCAGTGCGCTGCGCATGTCGATGCGTGCGGCGAGCGCATCGAGCGCGGCGCTGTCATCGAGCAGCGCCTGTGCGTCCAGCGTCATCCAGGCGGGGTCGCCGAGGTGCGCGTCGCGGATCAGGAAGGCCTGTTTGGTGGCTTCGATCAGGCCGTGCAGGTGCGCATAGCTGTCGGCGTGTTCGGCCTGCAGGCGATCGAACAAGGCAAGGATCAGCAGCGAAGCGAGGCCTTGCGTGGGCGGCGCGTGGTTGTAGAGGCGTGCGCCGTGGATGGCGACCGAGAGCGGTACGCTGGGCTCGGCGCGATGACTTGCGAGATCGTGCGCGCGCAGCGGGCTGCCGAGCGCCTGCAGGTCGGCGGCGATGTCCTCGGCCAGTGCGCCGCGATAGAAACTGTCCAGGCCCTGGTCGGCCAGCCGCTGCAGGGTGTGTGCGAGCTGCGTCTGATACAGCAGTGCGCCCTCGTGCAGCGGCGCGCCGTGCGGTTCGAAGATGCTGGCGTAGGCACCGGGTTGGACGCGCAGTTCGGCACTCTTGCTGGCGGCGATGTGCGCGCCGCCCAGCGTGACCGGCACGCCATCGCCGGCGTGGTGGATGGCGTCCTGCAACAGGCGCTGCAGCGAGAGGCCGCCGCCCGCCTGCTGCAGGGCCAGCGCCCAGCCGGAGACGGTGCCGGCGACGGTATTGGCCGCGCCCGGGCCGCGCCACGGAATGCTGGCGTGGCCGCGATAGAAGTCCAGGGTCGCGGCCTGTGCGGCACGGCCGCAGGCGTCGATGGCATGCACGCGGCCGTCGGGGTCGTGGATCAGCCAGAAGCCGTCGCCACCGATGCCGGTCATGTGCGGGTAGACCACGGCCAGGCAGGCGGCGGTGGCGATGGCCGCTTCGATGGCGTTGCCGCCGTCGCGCAGCACATCGCGCCCGGCCTGCGCGGCAAGGTGATGCGGGGCCACGACCATGCCGCGGCGTGCGCGCAAGGTATGCAGCATCAGCGTGTCTCCGCTGGCGGGCTGAAGGCGAGCAGGCCGTCGCGTTCGAGGTGCGCGGCGAGCGCGAACAGGCGGTCTTCGCGGCCGGGTGCGGCAATCAGTTGCACGCCCAGCGGCAGGCGGCCAGGACGCGGCAACGGTGCGGCCAGCACCGGGCACGCGGCCAGGCCGAGCGGTTGGGTGAAGATGCCCAGGTTGGCGCGTGCGGATACCGGCAGGCCGTCGATCTGGATGCTGTCCTGGTCGATGCGCGGCGCCACGCAGGGTGTGGCCGGCGCAATCAACACATCCACCTCGTCCCAGAGCCGTTGCATGGCCGCGCCAAACCACTGCGCGAAGCGGTGCGCATCGGCCACCGCGCTGGCGGGCAGTTGCAGGCCGGCGAGCAGGCGGTCGCGGGTGGCCGGGTCGAATTGCTCGGCGTGCGTGCCCAGGCCGGCGCGATGGCGGTGCCCGCCCTCGGCGGCGGTGAGCACGAACGCGGCGGCGCGGGAGCGCTCTGCGTCGGGGAGTTCGATCAGGGCGGTGCTATTGCAGGCGGTGAGCAATGCGCCCAGGCCGGCGTCCAGCGCGGGATCCAGGTTGCGCTGGAACCAGCCGCCCAGGCGGGCGATGCGCAAGTTGCCGGCAGTGCAGTGGGCCAGTGGCTGCCCCAGCATCACTTCGTAGACGCGGCGCAGGTCGGCGATGGAGGTGGCGAACGGGCCCACCACATCCAGCGCATCGACGAAGCCGAACACGCCCTCCAGCGGCAGCGCGCCGTGCGTGGGACGCAGGCCGTACACACCGCACAGCGCGGCAGGCACGCGGATGGAGCCGTTGGTGTCCGAGCCCAGCGCGAATGGCACCAGCCCGGCGGCCACCGCGGCGGCCGAGCCGCCCGACGAGCCACCGGCCAGATGGCGATGATCGTGCGGGTTGGCGGTGGTGCCGTAGTGCGCGTTGACGGTGGCAAAGCCGTAGGCGAACTCGTCCATGTTGGCGGTGCCGACCAGTAACGCGCCGGCATCGCTCAGCCGTTGCACCACGGCCGCATCGCGACTGGCGGGCGCGCACTGCGCGCGCATGACGGCGCCAGCGGTGGTGACCTGGCCGGCGACGTCGAACAGATCCTTGACCACGAACGGCACGCCGGCCAACGCACCGCCGTCGCTGCCGCCGGCCAGCGCGGCCTGCACGCGCGCGGCATCGGCGGCGGCGCGTGCGGGCAGCAGGCGGGTGATCGCGCGCAGGCTGTCGTTGGCCTGGTTGATGCGCGCCAGCGTCTGGGTGGCAAGGCGTGCAGCCAGGGTGGGCTGGCTGCGGGTGGTGCTGACGATGGAGCCGATCAGCCCGCGCGGCGTGGTGGTGTCCGGCGCTGCGGGGCGAGGCGCGTTGAAGCTGGCGAGCAGCTGCGCGTGGCCACGCAGCACCTCGGTATTGCGATCGATGCCGGCCTGCCACTGCGCTGGAAGTTGCATGGGGTCACCTGGTCGAGGGCTGGGAGTCGGGATTTGGGAGTCGGGAGTCGATGTCGCGGCCTGTGGGTGGTGCGAATGCGCCGCTGCTGAACCGGCTGCTGGGCTGCGGCGGATGGTGCAGGATGCACAGATGCGTCAAGTGAGCTGCGGTTGCTGCCACGACCAAGGTGGATGACAGGCGCGGCGTTTCAGCATTGCCAGTCAATCGCCACGGCTCGGGGGCGCTGCCTCATCCGTCCCTGAGGCTTTTTCTCCCGGTGAGAGAAGGGGTAGCGGCAATCCGACTGCCGGTGGTTGCGGCGCAGTGAGGCGCTCTACCAGGAGTTGTTCGAACGCCTGGACATCCACCGCGTGCACCACCGTCTGCGCCTGCTCGCCCAGCCCCGGTTGATACCCAGGTGCCCACGACAGGATGTCGCCGTAGCCTGCATTGAAGGCGGTGTTGGTATCGACATAGAGCGTTTCGGTCCGTGTCGCCAGCTCCGGGCGCAGCCATACCGCGGTGGCCAGCTCGTCCCACATCGGAAAGCCCGGTTCGCGGCGCCGCAATGCGTGGCCGATGCTGGTATCGGCAGCGCTCATGCGCGCAAGCAGGTCGGGGGTGAGTTCGGTTGCGGTCGATGGGTCCACCGGCACCATGGTGATCCTGCGCCAGGGCGCGCGCATGACGATGCTGGCCGCTTCCGGATCCCAGCGGATATTGAATTCGCGGCGGGGCGAGTTGACGAACTCGCGTGCGAACTGCTGCGCGCTGATGCTGTTGCGTTGCTGCCGCGGGTTGAGGCTGCCGCCCATGTAGACCAGCTCGCGCGCCAGCGTGGCGAAGGCCGGATCCAGCGATTGCGCGAGTGCCAGGCTGGTCAACGGGCCGGTGGCGATGATGCTCACCTCGCCCGGATACTGGCGCACCATGCGCAGCATGAACAACGCGGCTGGCTCCTCACGTGCGCGCACCACGCTGGGATTGCCCAGTGCCAGCTCCGGCACCACGTCGTGGGCGTGATAGCGCGGCGCGCTCTGCACGGTGTCGCCGTCCACCCAGTGCCTGGTCCACGCCCCTTTCCAGACCAGCTTGCCGTAGAGCGCTTCCCAGCGCTCGGTGGCCAGCTCGCTGTTGAGCAGCGGATGCACCGGGCCGGGCAGCACGGGGATATCGGGATGACCGGCCAGTTCCAGCAGGCGGCAGGTATGCGCCAGCACCTCGTCGCGCCAGATGTTGCCGCTGACCGCGCTGATGCCCAGCACCTCGACCTCGGGCGACTGCAACAGCAACAGCTGCGCAGGCGTGAAGCCATCGATGTCGTCTTCGAGAATGACGCGGCGTTTGGAGGAGGGGGTGTGTGGGTGAGTCATTGCGTTTTTGTCGTGGAAGGTGGGATGCATTGCAGCGGCGATGGATCGGAAGGCGCGTTGGCAGGAGCGTGCCTGCGCGCGATGTGGCGTTACCGGGAAAGCCCGTTCGCGCTCGGGCGCGCTCCTACATGCAACAGCGTGCGTTCGTACTGCGCCAGGTCGGTTTCCAGCTGCCATTGCAGCCGTGCCTTCTCGCTGCCCTGGCGGAATGCTCGACAGGCAGCATCATCGGTGTCGCGCTGCAACGCGGTGGCGCAGGCCTGCGCAGCGTTACTGTCGGCATCCCACAGGCTGGCGCCCGGCAGGAAGCTGTAGGTCAGGCCGTTGCGGGCCAGCTGCTTGAGCGTGGGGTAATCGATGCCTTGTTCCTGCATCGCGCGTTGATACTCGTGGGTCATGTCCGCGCGGGAGACGCCGGCATCATCGGTGGACAGCACCACCGGCACACCGGCGCGCAGATACATCGCCAGCGGATGCGCGGCGCCTTTGACGCCAAGGATCACATCGTTGCTGGTGAGGTTGATCTCTACCGCAACCTGCTGGTCGCGCATGCGCTGCAGCAGTCCATCGACGTCGTCTTCGTAGGGCAGGTCCACGCCGTGCCCGATGCGGCGTGCACCGACATCCACCGCCTGGCGGATGTGCGAGCGCAGTTGCGCCGGCGGCACCAGGCCCAGTGCCAGCTCGCCGGCATGCAGGGACAGCGGCACGTCGGGATAGCGTGTGGCGAAGAAGCGGAACATCGCCATGTGGCGGGTGTAATCGGCCAGCGCCACCGGGTTGTCTTCGGGCGCGACGATGTTCAGCGCCACCGCGCGGCTGCCGCCGGCGGCGATCAGCGCGTGCGCCAGCGCCATCTGCCCGAACACCATCGGCTGCGGCAACACGCGCAGCACATAAGGCACGTAGCGGTACGTCACCTGGCAGCCGGGACGCGCAGTGGGCTGGTCGCAGTGCAGCACACGGCGCACCTGCGCGTCGGTGTCGGCAAGCGCGCCTTGTGCGGCCTGCACCAGCGGTGGCAAGGCATCCTGCAGGGCGCGCAGGTTGGCCGCGTCGTCGTCGCCCTTCCATGGCAACGCCTGCATCTGTTTTGCCGCCTGGTCCATCTGTGGCGGGTTGGCGATGATTTCCACATACGGCACGCGGTCGCGCGCGGCCTGTTCCAGCACCGCGGCCACGGTGTCGGCAACGCGCATGCGCACCACCGCGTCGAACTTGCCGAAGGTGCTGAAGAACTGGTCGTGTCCGGTGGGCTGCGACGGGCTGGGCAGGAACTTGCGCATCGACAGGGCATCCACCAGCTGGCCATACAGCGCGGCATTGCGCGTGGCCAGGTCGCGTGCGGGCTCCTGGCCCTTGGCGCACGGCGGCGCGCGCAGGCTCAGCTCGTCCAGTTGCACGCAGGCGCCATCGTCGCTGGCCCACTGCAGGTAGTCCTCGGCATACACCGAGCCGGACAGATGATTGTGCAGGTCGCCGCCCTTGGGCATCGCCTGCAGCCAGGCACGCAGTTGTGCAGGGTGATCGGCGGCGGTGCGCAACAGCTGCGCCACCTGCTGCTCGCGTTGCTGTGCAGGCGAGGCTTGGTTGCGTGCCTGCGCGGCGGTGGGCAACAGGACGCATAACGCCAAAAGCAGGCTGCGATGAACGATGGACATGCGTTGGAGAACTCGGAAAGAAAAAACAATGGCGCAATCACGGCGCCGGTAGACGCAAAGCATGCCTTGCAGCGCGGTGGACGGCCAGCGGTTGAGGTGGTTTAGGTTGGCACGGGAGATCACGCCGGGCGCACGTTGCACGGGTGAGGCTGCAAGACATCCCCTCGCTGCATGACGTAACGCGTGAGTAGCTGCGCATGTCGCCCGCCAGATGCGGAGCCTTGCTTCCAGCGCTGCGGCTTGCGGACGCGCTGCATTGCATGCTGCGCGTCCGCATAGTTGGCGTGACACGCACAGCGGCGATTGCAAACAATCGCGCTGCATGGACGGAGCGCTCTCCGACGTCGGGCACACGATACGCGCGGGAGCCTGCGCGGTGCGCATTGCATCGCTGTCTCGGACGGGCACTGTGCCCTTGCGACGCTGGGTAGCATGTCGGGCTCATCGGCATCGCGGGTTGTCATGCGCCGTGGTCGCCGGCTGCATCGGTCAGTGCAGTCGTCACGCGTGCACAGCCGTGGTGGCAATGTCAGTGCTTAGGCAGTCACGACAGACAGGCACCTTCAAAGATCCAGCACCAGCCGCGGCGTGCGGCTACGCGAACAGCACAGCGTGATCTGCCGGTTCTGCGCGTGCTCGCTGTCGCTGAGCACACTGTCGCGGTGGTCGGGCGTTCCGGCAATCACGCCGGTCAGGCAGGCGCCACACATGCCTTGCTCGCAGGACAGCGGTACCTCGATGCCGGCATCCAGCAGCGCGCTGGCGATGCTGCACTCGGCCGGCACCTGCACCACGCGGCCGCTGGCGGCCAGCTCCACTTCGAAGGCGCTGTCGGCATCGTGGGCGATGCCGGGCTCGGCGGCGGCGAAGTGTTCGCGGTGCAGTTGCTCCGTCGTCCAGCCGTGCGCCCTGGCAAGCAGCGTGAAGTGGTCCATGAAGGCGGCCGGCCCGCACAGGTACAGCTGGTCGCGCGCACGTGCCTGTGCCAGTTCGTCGGGCACATGCACGCGCGGGCTTTCGCCGCCGTCGCTCAGATGCACCTGCACCTGGCCATGCGTGAAGCCCTGCTGCAGCCGCTGCCCGAACGCCACATCGGCGTGCCGGCGCGCGTAGTAATGCAGCACGAAGGGCTCGCCACGCGCTTCCAGCGCTTCGGCCATCGACAGCAGCGGGGTAATGCCGATGCCGGCGGCCAGCAGGACATGGCGCTCGCCCGGATGCAGGGGAAACAGGTTGCGCGGTGTGGAGATGCGCAGGCGGTCGCCGGTGCTCAGCTGCTCGCACAGATGCCGCGAGCCGCCGCGCGAGGCGTCGGCCAGCTTCACGCACAGCAGATAGTGGTCACGCACATGCGGCGCGCTGGCGATCGAATACTGGCGGATCATGCCGTCCGGCAGATGCAAATCCACATGCGCGCCGGCCTCGAAGGCCGGCAATTGCGCGCCGACCGGCTCCAGCCGGATCGCGCGTTGGCGATGGCCCTGGTCGACGACCTCGGCAACGCGCACCTCGTGCAACTGCATGGCGTGCTCCTCGGCGGTCAACGCAGGAAAAAGTCGCTATAGCCCTGGCTGCGCAGGCCACGGCGATAGGCGATGGAACTGCGGTCGGCCGGGATATGCACTTCCAGCAGCGGGTCCAGCGGCAGGTATTCGGGGCGTTGCGCCTCGACCATGGCGCGGTCTTCCTCGAACACGCGCAGGTTGAAGGCGTGCACGTCCTCCACCGGCAGATGGGTGTCGAAGTTGCGCGCAATCGGCACCAGCAGGCGCGTCTTGTGCTTGGACACCGGGCTGGCCGCGTTCATGATCACCAGCCGCTTGCCCGGCACCGGGAAGTGGATGGTGAGGGTGGCGGTGAACGGCAGGTGCACCTCGAAATGGCGTAGCCACTGGAAGTCGGGGTCCACGTCTGGCAGCGGCATGTCCACCGAATAATTGGCCACCGAGCTCAGATAGTCGGCATTGAAGCCGGTCGGCGTTTCGGTGGTGGTGTAGGCCGGCACCTCGCGCTTGTCCGGCTGGGCAAAGGTGGCGGTGTGCACGAAGGCGAAATGCGCCACGTCGATGAAGCCTTCCAGCTGGCGCGCGGCACTGCCGCCGATATCGAACGCCGGGCAGACGATCTGCTGGAAACCCTCCTCGTCCCAGCCCGGCATCGGCGGGATCTGCACCTCGGCCTCGCTGACGCCGGCCGGTTTGGCCAGGCAGACCCAGATCAAGCCATAGCGCTCGGCCACCGCATAGGTGTGCAGGCGCATCTTGGCCGGGATGTTCTGATTGGGACTGGCCGGGATGTGGTTGCAGCGCCCGCCCGCGCCGAAGCGCAGCCCGTGATAGGCGCAGACCACGCCGCCGCCGTCGGCGGTGCCCATGCTCAGCGGCACGCCGCGGTGCGGGCAGACATCGCGCGCGGCCACCAGCTCCTCGCCCAGCCGGTACAGCACCAGCGGCTCGTCCAGCAGGGTGGCCTTGAATGGCGCCTCGCCCACCTCGCTGCTCAGCGCCACCGCGTGCCAGTGCTGGGCCAGGCGTTGCCAATCGGCGGCGGCGAAGGTGCAGTGCAGCGGCAGGGCGGGGACGGCGACATCCATGGGTCCAGTCTCTGGCGGAGGGCGGGAGCGGTGCCGGATTGACTCTAGGAAGCCGGGGGTGTGTTATCAAACATCGATTTTCAGCCAAGCCATTGCAAAAAATGCAACACCAACCGGGCCCCGTCGCATGCTGACCTTTTCCCGCTTCACCCGTTACTTCATCGAGGTGGCCCGCTGCGGCAGCATCCGCAAGGCCTCGGAGGTGCTGCACGTGTCGGCCTCGGCGATCGACCGGCAGATCCTCAAGGCCGAGGAGGAGCTGGGCGCGCAGCTATTCGAACGCCTGCCCGGGCGGCTGCGCCTGACCGCCGCCGGCGAGCTGCTGCTGGTGGACGTGCGCGGCTGGGAGAAGGCCTACGCCCGCACCCTGGAGCGCTTCGACGAGCTCAAGGGGCTGCGCCGCGGGCATGTGGAGATCGCCATGATCGACGCGCTCAGCGAGGGCGTGGTGCCAGCGGCGGTGGCGGCGCTGGTGCAGGAGTACCCCGGCATCACCTTCAACCTGTCCACCGCGCGCAACCAGCGGGTGATGGAAATGGTGACCTCGGCCGATGTGGACATCGGCCTGCTGCTGGACCCGGTGAGCAGTGTGGACCTGGAAGTGCGCGCCTTTGCCGACATCCCGCTGGGCATCGCGATGCCGGTCGGCCACCCGCTCAGCACCCGCACCGAGCTGCAGCTGAGCGAAACGCTGGAGCATCGCCTGCTGCTGCCGGCCGCGCCGTTGATCGTCGGCGAGCATGCCAAGGTGCTGTACCAGCGCCAGCACATCGACGTGAAGCGGCTGACCCACTGCAACGACGTGCGCACCTTGCGCGGGCTGGTGCGCGCCGGTGCCGGCGTGGGCCTGATGTCGTGGCTGGATGCCGCACCGGATGTGGCCGACGGCCGGCTGGCGTTCGTGCCGTTCCGCCGCCACCTGACCAAGCCGATGACGCTGGCGCTGTGCGTGGCCCCGCAGCGGCAACTCTCGCGCTCGGCGCAGCTGGCGATCCAGGCGCTGGCGGCGAAGATCGATGCGATGGTGGTGCCGGTGGTGGGGTGAGTGTGCTGCGCAAGCGGCCCTCACCCCTGCCCCTCTCCCGCAGGCGGGAGAGGGGAAAGGCCGTGCGTTCGTGCAGGCCGATGGCATGCAGGTACTGCCACTCGCATGCAGGTACGCCGATAACACGCAGCTGGCGCAGTGCGTCTCCCTTCTCCCGCCTGCGGGAGAAGGTGCCCGCAGGGCGGATGAGGGCATACAGGTACTGCCACTCGCATGCAGGCACCGCCGATACACGCAGCTGGCGCAGTGCGTTTCCCTTCTCCCGCCTGCGGGAGAAGGTGCCCGCAGGGCGGATGAGGGCATACAGGTACCGCCACTCGCATGCAGGCACCGCCGATAACACGCAGCTGACGCCGTGTGTCTCCCTTCTCCCGCTTGCGGGAGAAGGTGCCCGCAGGGCGGATGAGGGCATACAGGTACCGCCATTCGCATGCAGGTATGCCGATGACACGCAGCTGACGCAGTGCGTTTCCCTTCTCCCGCCTGCGGAAGAAGGTGCCCGCAGGGCGGATGCGAGCAACGTCCACCCAGTACAATCACATCTGCTCTTTCAGGCGACACCGCAGCATGCAGTTGATCGATATCGGCGCCAACCTCACCCACGACTCCTTCGACCGCGACCGCGACGCAGTGCTGCAACGCGCACGCGAGGCAGGCGTTGCGCAACTGGTGATCACTGGCGCCAGCCGGGAACATTCGCCGCTGGCCTTGCAGCTGGCCCAGCAGCACCCCGGATTCCTCTATGCCACCGCCGGCGTGCACCCGCATCACGCAGTGGAATTCACCGCCGAATGCGAGGCCGAAATGCGCACGCTGCAGGCGCATCCGCAGGTGGTGGCGGTGGGCGAATGCGGGCTGGATTATTTTCGCGATTTCGCCCCGCGCCCGGCGCAGCACAAGGCCTTCGAGCGCCAGCTGCAATTGGCCGCCGACAACGGCAAGCCGCTGTTCCTGCACCAGCGCGAGGCGCACGACGATTTCCTGTCGATCATGCGCAGCTTCGATGGCCGGCTCGGCCCGGCCGTGGTGCATTGCTTCACCGGCACCCGCGATGAGCTGTTCGCATACCTGGACTGCGATTACTACATCGGCATCACCGGCTGGCTGTGCGACGAGCGGCGCGGTGCGCATCTGCGCGAGCTGGTGCGCAATATTCCGGCCAACCGGTTGATGATCGAAACCGATGCGCCCTACCTGCTGCCGCGCACGCTCAAGCCGATGCCCAAGGATCGCCGCAACGAGCCAAGGTTCCTGTCGCATATCCTCGAAGAACTTGCGCGCGATCGTGGCGAGGACGTGGCGCTGACTGCGGCCAACAGCACGGCGGCCGCGCGGACATTCTTCCGTCTGCCTGCGCCTGCAGCCGCGGCATGACGTGCGCGGCGTGGGCGATCACGCCGCCAGCAACTCCCAGCCCTGCGCATCGCGCAGGCGCAGCCCCGGTTGCGGTGCATCCACGCTGACCCGCACACCGCTGGCCCATGGCAGCTGCCGCTGCTGTGGAAACCAGCGGCGTGCCTGATCGACGACGATCAACAAGCCATCATCGTCGCCCAGCGCGGCAAAGCCCTCGACCGCCGGCGCAAATGGCCGCACGCCGAAGTGATGGGCGACGCTGCTGGTCACCACCGCGACATCGTTGCTGGGCAGCCCGATCTCGCTCAGACACAGCAGTTCTTCGCCGTGGAACGCGCCGTCGCCGGTGACCACGTCCTGCACGGCCTGGCGCGCGATCAACTCCAGCACCGCGCCATCGGGGCCGGCGAAATACACCGAGTGCGATTGCCACACGCCATCCTGTCGAAACTGCCGGCGGCCGTGCGGATCGGCAAGCAGGTTGCTGCGCGCGCCAATCCACTGCGCAGCGGCGTCGAAGCGCGAGGGCGCCACGTTGAACGCCAGATGCACACTGCCCACCGGCTGCTGTGCCTGTACGCATTCCAGCGTGCTCCAGCCGATGCGAACGCTGTTGCCGTGTTGCGGCAGCTGCAGCACGTCGCGATAGAAGCGCAGGCTGAGGTCGGGGTCGAGGCAGGGCAGCAACAGATGACGAAGATGCATGGCAGGCGCAGGTGGTGGAAGAAGCGGGCATTGAACGACCTCAATCGCGGTTGAGGTCAAGCCATGTGTTCGAATTCTGTAGAGCATCTGCCAGCGATAGCGAGGCGCGTGATGTCTGTGGCAGAGGCTTCAGTCGCGATGATGTCTGCAGGCCAGCCGCATCGTGCGCATGCGCACTTCTACAAGATCAGCGGTCGCTTGTGTGGCTGACAGGGTGTGTTAGTCAGATGTCGGCTCAAAAAAGCCAGCGCTAGAGCCCGTGGTGAGGAACGCGACCCAGCAACGTAAGCCTGCCTGCGGGTAGGAGCGCACTCGTGCGCGAGGGCGTTACCGGGACAGCCACATCGCGCCCAGGTGCGCTCCTACAACAGCCGCGGTGCGTTCGCTGTTATTGGCGCAACGCAACCTCGCTTAAAGCACTTCCGCCAGCGCCCACAGATGCCGGACCAGCGGCGCGGTGTCCAGGGCGCCCGGCGACACCGCCAGGGCCAGCCGGGCCAGCGGCATCTGGCCTTCGATCTCCAGATAGCGCACGCCGGGCAGTTGCAGCTGCGCGGTGGAGGCGGGCACCACCGACACGCCCAGTTCGGCGGCGACCAGATTGACGATGGACGACATCTGGGGCGCTTCCTGGGTGATGCGCAAGGTCACGCCGGATTGCCGGCAGGCGGCGAGGATCTCGTCGTACAGGCTGGAACCGAAGCTGCGCGGAAACAGGATGAACGGCTCGCCCGCCAGCGCCGCCAACGGCGCGCTGTTGCGGGCGGCCAGCCGATGCGCGGTGGGCACGGCGATCTTCATCGGCTCGTCGGCAAAGCGCAGCAGTTGCAGGTCGGGCGGCGTGCTCAGGCCGTAGCGCACGAAGGCCGCGTCCAGGCGGCCTTCGGCCAGGGCCACCAGCAGTCCGGCGGTATTGGTTTCTTCCAGCAACAGCTCCACCCGCGGCCATTGCCGGCGAAAGTCGCGGATCAGATGCGGCACCACCGGATTGAACGCGGCCGAGGCGGTGAAGCCCAGGCGCAGCCGGCCGGATTCGCCACGCGCCACCCGCCGCGCGGTTTCTGCGGCGCGCTCCACGTCGGCGAGCACGCGGCGCACCTCGACCAGGAAGGCCTCGCCGGCCGGGGTCAGCTCGGCGCCGCTGTGGGTGCGCCGGAACAGCGGCGTGCCCAGATCGCGCTCCAGCGCCTGGATCTGCTGGCTCAACGGCGGCTGGCCGATCCCCACCCGCGCTGCGGCCCGGGTGAAGTTGCCCTCTTCGGCGACGGCCAGGAAATAGCGCAGGTGGCGAAGTTCCATGCTATCTGTCCTGCATATGGCAACTGCCAGCATCATATATTGGACAGGGGGTCGTAGCGGGCGAATACTCGCCGTCCCTGTCTCGATGCTGCGCCCGTGTCCTCTCCTGATCGCCACGCCGGCAGCTCGCCGGGCACGCACGCCGGCCCTGCCGACGCACCCGCCGCCGACGCACCCGCCAGCGGCCGCATCCGGCTGGCCTTGTTCCTGGCCGGCTTTGCCACCTTCTCGCTGCTGTACAGCGTGCAGCCGGTGCTGCCCGAGTTTGCGCGCGCCTTCGGCGTGGACGCGGCCACCGCCTCGCTGCCGCTGTCGCTGGCCACCGGCGCGCTGGCCCTGGCGATCTTCTGCGCCGGCGCGGTGTCGGAGAACCTGGGCCGGCGCGGGCTGATGTTCGTGTCGATCGCGCTGGCCGCGCTGCTCAACCTGCTCGCCGCCTTCCTGCCGCACTGGGGCGCGCTGGTGCTGGTGCGCACCTTGTCCGGTATCGCGCTGGGCGGGGTGCCGGCGGTGGCGATGGTGTACCTGGGCGAAGAGCTGCCGGCCAACAAGATGGGCGCGGCCACCGGCCTGTATGTGGCCGGCAATGCCTTTGGCGGCATGAGCGGACGCATCGTGATGAGCGTGCTGACCGATCACTACGACTGGCGCACTGCACTGGCGATGTTGAGCGTGTTCGACCTGCTGTGTGCGTTGGCATTCTTCTGGTTGCTGCCGCCGTCGCGCAACTTCGTGCGCCGGCACGGCATCAATCTGCGCTTCCATCTGCGCGCCTGGGCCGGGCATTTGCGCGACCGCAACCTGCCGTTCCTGTTCGCGCTGCCGTTCCTGCTGATGGGCGTGTTCGTGTGCCTCTACAACTACGCCGGCTTCCGGCTGGGCGGGCCGGAATTCGGCCTGAGCCAGAGCCAGATCGGCATGATCTTCAGCGCCTATGTGTTCGGCATCGTCAGTTCGTCGGTGGCCGGCGCGGCGTCGGATCGTTTCGGGCGCGGCCCGGTGGTCAGCACCGGTATCGTGCTGTGCGTGCTCGGCGTGGCACTGACCCTGGCGCATGTGCTGGCGCTGGTGGTGGCCGGCATCGTGCTGTTGACGATCGGCTTCTTCATTGCGCATTCGGCCGCCAGCGCGTGGGTGAGCCGGCTCGGCGGTGCGCACCGCAGCCATGCCGCATCGCTGTATCTGCTGGCGTACTACGCCGGCTCCAGCGTGATCGGCGCGCTCGGCGGCTGGTTCTGGCAGCACGGTGGCTGGGGCGCCCTGGTCGGCATGTGCCTGACCTTGCTGGCGCTCGCCTTCGCGGCGGCCTACGTGCTGCGCCAGCGCGCCGACGACGCGCGGCCGTACGGGCGCTTTGCGCCACATCCCGCACGCGGCGAATGATGCGGAGCGCCCGGCGCGAGCATCCGGGAACCACCGAGGCCGATATGGACGCCAGCTGCGCGTTGCATGGGCGTGCCCGGCATGCGGGTGGTTGGCTTGGTGGAATCGGGAATCGGGAATCGTAAAAGCTGGCGCGCGCGGTTGCCGGTGGCAGCGCTTGTCAATCGGGATCTGCTGCGCTTTGTCCAACAGCTCAACAAGGTCCATTGACGCCGCGTGACGGCAGGACCGAGCCGCAGGGCCCGCTGCGCCGTCCTGCCGACAGGCGCGCAGCGAGCGGTGCCGGCGCGCGGGTCGGCACGCCGCTAGCGGAAGCCGATGTCGCCTACGGCGGTCATGCGGTGGGCGACCTGCCGGCAGGTGCAGATCCGGTGGCCGGGTCGTACTGCGGATGGCTGGGATCCATGCTGCGCGGCCGCGTGGATGTTTCTGGTTGCAGCGCGCTTTCGCGCCAGGCGCGCACCAGCAGGTCGCGCAGCATCGCCGCGCCATCGCCGGCAGTGCGATAGACCATCGCGCGGCCGTCGCTGCTGGAGGCATCGTCGAACGCGCCGGCCTTTTCCAGGCGATAGACCTGCTCGACACGGCCGGTGCCCACGTCGAGAAAGTCCAGGATCTGCTCGAACACATCGCCCTGCTGATGCGCCAGGGCCGGCATGCGGCTCAGCAGGTCCTGCGGGGTCAGCGCAATCTTGTCCACGTAATCGCTCTCGAACTTGCCGTGCACCTTCGGGTCGGTGCTGTAGCCGTTCGGGTTCGGCCCCTGCCAGCCGTCGTGGTGGATGCTGTCGTGCTGCGGCTGCGCGCCATCGCCGATGTAGTGCGCGAACCAGCTGACATAGAACGCGCAGGTGCGTTCGAGTTCGCGGGTGTCCTGGCCCTTGGCACGCAGCGCGCGCAGTTGCCGCATGGTCGCCACGATGCGTTGGTAGCCTTCGGTGGCTGCATACGGCAAGGTGCCGGCCCAGCGTACGTTCATGCGCTGCGCCCGTTGCGGGTCGCTGCTGGCGATGCGCCGCTGTTCGTCATACAGCGCCAGCACGAAGGCGTAACGCGAGCGCGGCGGGTGTTGCATGAAGGCGAACTGCTCGCGGAACCAGCCGTGGTTGGGGTCTTCTTCGATCTTGAGGAATGGTTCGCTCTCGCTGCGCCAGCCGTCCGGCAGCGTGGCGCCGTCGGCAATCACCTGCGCGTATTGTTTGAGGAAGACCGGGCCGTCGTCGGGCAGTGCCTGCACGGCGGCGCTGTCGATGGCCGCGTGCGCACGGTGGCCCCAGGCGGCGGCATTGCCGGAACAGGTCGCTGCCGCAAACAGCAGCGCACAGGCAAGAGGGGAAGGTGTCATGGCAGTCCTTGTGGCCTGCAGTGCGTACGCCACGCTGCAGGCGATGGATCGGGAAGTGGAGCGCTGGTAGCGAGGCTGCGACACCCCGGACGTCGGTGCACTCAGAAGTGGTAAGTCACCACCAGCCGCGAGTTGCGCTCGTAGATCGGCCGGCCGTAGATCGGTTCGCGCGTGCCCTGGCCGGAGATGGTGTCGGTGCGCGGGTTGCCTTCGGTCAGCGCAAAGGTGTTGGTCAGGTTGTCGACCGACAGCTGCACATCCCACGGCCCGTTGCGCACCAGGATGTTGGCCGCCAGGGTGTCGTAGGCGGCCAGCTCGGTGGTGTTCTCCAGGTCGGCGTAGCGCTTGCCGACGTAGGCGTAGCGCAACGAGGTTTCCCAGTCGAACGCACCGGTGGTGAAGTACAGCGTCGGGCCCGCATTGCCGTACAGCTTTGGCTGGCGGTTGGGCATGTTGCCGTCCACATCGACCACCGCCACTGCTCCGTTGGCCACCACCTCGGTGAGGTCGGAGACCTTGGTGTCGTTGTAGGTCAGGTTGGCATCCAAACGCAGCCACTGCGCCGGCGTCCACACCGCTGCCAGTTCGATGCCGGGGTTGGTGACGCTGCCGCGGTAGTCCTTGGATTCGGCCGCGCCGGTCTGCGGGTTCACCGCGCTGGTGCCGATGTTGTATGGGTCGTACTTGGTGTAGAAGGCGGTGGCGAACACGTCCAGGGTGTCGAAGTTGAGCTTGGTGCCGAGCTCGAACTGGTCGGCGGTGGGGATGTTGACGTTGCCTTCGTTGGCGCCCTCGCTGGGCGCGCGGTGCGCACGCGAGGCGCGGCCATAGATGCCGACCGTCGGGTTGATGTCGTAGTTGAAACCCGCGGTCCAGTTGGTCACGCCCACGTCCAGCGCGGTGTGCGCGCGGGCCCCGGTGAACAGGCGTGCGGCATCGTCGGCCAGGGTGTCGGCCATGCCCAGGTTGCCGGTGCTGCGCAGCATGCTCCAGGCGCGGTAGCGGTAGCGCTCGTGACGCACGCCGGCTTCCAGGCGCAGCGCATCGGTCACCTGCCAGGTGTCGGCGATGTAGGGCGCCAGCATGCTGGTGTAGGCCTTGCCCTGGGTGCGGTCGGCGCCATAGATCACCACACCGTCCTTGGTCACGCCGCCGACCACGTTGCCGGCCGCGTCGTAGCCGAGCAGGTCGATGGTGCGCGGGTTCTGCCGCATCTCCAACAGATAGCTCTGGTAACGTGAATTGTAGGAGCGCGCGTAGTAGGCGCCGTACACGCCCAACGTGATGTCGTGGGTGTCACCGCCCCAGTCGAAGCGGCGATGCAGGCGCAGGTCGTCGGCAAACGAATCGGCACGCACGTTCATGGCGCGGTACTGGCCCTGGATCACCAGGCCGTCGGTGCTGGCCGGATCGAAGCGGCTGCCATCGTCGGTGTAGACGTAGCCCAGCGAGCTCAGGCCGGGAAACGCGGCGCTGGCGGCAGCGCGGCGGCTGTTGGCATACGCGCTGGCGTCCTGCGGCGCATTGCTGGAATACAGCGCGTCGAAGGTCATGTCCAGGCGATTGACGATGGCCTTGTTGGACAGGCTCCAGCCATTGTCGAAGGCCAGGTCCAGGTTCGCGCCCAGATGGTTGAATTTCATGTGGCGGCCATCGGACAGGTCGCGCAATTCGCGCTGCGGCGCGCCGTTGGCATCGCTGGACACGATGCTGGCGCGCTTCAGTTGCGCGGTGCTCAAGGTGCCGGTGAAGCGGTCGATCAACGGGTCCAGCGAACGCGTGGTGTCGCGCGGGTCGTACAGCGGGATCGGCATGTAGAACGCATTCTTGTCGTCCAGATGCTTGGCAGTGAAGGTGATCTTGCCGTGGTCCAGCGTGTGCGTGAGGTTCATGCGGAACTGCCCGCCCTCGTCGGCCGGAAAGTCCACGTCGCGGTAGCCGTCGTTGCGGCGCACGAAGCCGCCGGCAGCCAGATACCAGCCGTCGGCCAGCTTGCCCGACCAATAGCCGTCGAGCCGGTACAGCCCGGTGTCGCCGACGGTGGTGCGCACCGCGCCTTCGGGTGTGTCGCCGCCCTGGCGGGTGACGAAGTTGACGATGGCCGCGGCATTGGAGGCGAAGATCGGCGAGGGCCCGCCGCGCACGGTCTCCACCGATTCGACCATCAGGTCCGGGCGCACCAGGCCTTCGGTCTTGTAGAAGTAGCCGTTGTTGTCCGGGTAGGGGCTGATGCCGTCTTCCTGGATCACCGCAAACGCGCCTTCGTCGGGAATGCCGCGGATGCGGTAGACGTTCTGCACTTCGCCGCCGGTGGATTCGGCATAGATGCCCGGCATCGAGCCGATCAGGCTGGCGAGGTTGAGCGGGGCCAGCTTGTCGATCTGCTCGGCGGTCAGCGCGGTGATCGCGTACGAGGCATCGAACTGGTTCTGGGCCTGGCCGGCGCCGGTGACGATCATCCGGTCCAGCGAGAAGATGCCGTCCTCGCTCTTGCGGGTGGCAGGCGTGGCGGGCGCGGCTTCCTGCGCGAGCGCGGGGGTGGCCAGGGTCAGTGCCAGCGCGACGACGAGCGGACGACGCGACACGGCACGACGCACTCCGGAGCGCGTCCGGGTGTGGGTGTAGGGCATGGCAGGGATGGGGGGTAGCGGGGAGCTGCCCACTGTCGCGGCGCCATGTTTCCGCAGCGTTGCGTGTGCACCGGATCACGCTAACCGCGTGAGTCGGTGCCACGATTTGTGACGTGGCGCCTGTTTTCAAGCGGGTTCAACCGTACGTGGCAGACGGTGAAGGCATCGAGCGCGGCCGGCGTCGGCGATCAACGCCACCGATGCGGAGCTGGACGAGGCGCTTCCTTGGAATCAGGCAGAAGGCCCCCAGACTATGTGCCATCCATCCGTGTGGACATTCGCATTCGTGAGCACCTCCCTGCCCCTGCCCGCACCGCGTAAAGCCCCGCAGCAAGCGCGCTCGCGCGCCACCGTGGAGGTCATTCGCCAGGCCAGCATCCAGGTGTTGGTGGCCGACGGCTTGCAGGGCTGCACCACCACGCGGGTAGCCGAGCGCGCCGGCGTGTCGGTCGGCAGTGTGTACCAGTACTACCCCAATCGTCAGGCGATGTTGATCGCGCTGCTGCAGTGGCATCTGCAGACGGTGATCGATGCAGTGGAGCTGGCCTGCGCGCAACAGCACGGGCGCACGCTTGCGCAGCAGTGCCAGGCGCTGGTGCGCGCCTTCGTGCAGGCCAAGCTGCAGCATGTGGATGTCTCGCGTGCGCTGTACGCCATTGCCGAGCTGCATGGTGGCGCCATCCTGGGCGCGCAGGCGCGCCGGCGCTCGCAGCAGGCGTTCGCCGCCGCGCTCGCCACCGCCTCGGATGTGCGCTTCGACGATTGCCAGGCGGTGGCCGAGATCGGCATGGCGGCCATCACCGGGCCGTTGAAGAGCCTGCTCGAGGATGGCGCGCCGGCTGTGCGGATTGCGCCGCTGCAGGCGCAACTGGTGGTGTTGCTGCACAGTTACCTCATGGCCACCGGAGTTGCACGATGACGGCGTCACCGGTGCAAGACGGCAACGCGCTGCAGGACTTCATCGAAGGCCACCGGCGCCTGTTCGTGCTCACCGGCGCCGGGTGCAGCACCGATTCGGGCATCCCCGATTACCGCGATCTGCAAGGCGGCTGGAAGCGCCCGCAACCGGTGACGTTCCAGGCCTTCATGGGCGAGCTGTCCACGCGGCAGCGCTACTGGGCGCGCAGCCTGGTCGGCTGGCCGCGTTTCGGCCTGGCGCGGCCCAACGCCACCCATCACGCACTGGCCGCACTGGAAGCGCGCGGCCAGCTGGAAGTGCTGCTGACGCAAAACGTCGATCGCCTGCACCAGGCGGCCGGCAGCCAGGCGGTGATCGACCTGCATGGCCGGCTCGATGTGGTGCGCTGCATGGGCTGCGAGCGGCGCATGCCGCGTACCGACTTCCAGCTGCTGCTCGAACAGGCCAACCCCGGCTGGGCCGACCTGGACGCGGCGCAGGCGCCCGATGGCGATGCGGACCTGGACGATGTGGCCTTCGACCATTTTGCGGTGCCGCCGTGCCCGGTGTGTGGCGGCGTGCTGAAGCCGGATGTGGTGTTCTTTGGCGAGAACGTGCCGCGCGAGCGTGTGGAGCGTGCGTTTGCGCATCTGCAGGCGGCCGATGCAGTGCTGGTGGTGGGCTCGTCGCTGATGGTGTATTCGGGTTTTCGTTTCGTGCAGACCGCTGCACGCAACGGCCTGCCGATCGCCGCGCTCAACTTCGGGCGCACCCGCGCGGACGAGCTGCTCAGCCTGAAGGTCGAACAGTCGTGCGCGCAGGCGTTGGCATTCCTGCACGCGCCGTTCGATCCGTTGCTTGCACGCAGCATCGATGACGCCAGTGCGCGCTCGGCATGACGCAGTGATCCATCGCAGCGGTTGTGCCCACGCGCGCGGCGCAGTGCAATGGGCACCCCCGTGTCATCTGTGGATGCCCTCTTGAGCCAGCTGTTCTCCCCCATCCGCTTCGGTCCGCTTGTGCTCGCCAACCGGATCGTCATCGCCCCGATGTGCCAGTACTCCGCGCAGGACGGCCGCGCCAGCGACTGGCACCGCATCCATCTGGGCACTTTGTCGCAATCCGGTGCCGGCCTGCTGATCCTGGAAGCGGCCGCAGTGCAGCCGCAGGGGCGCATCTCCTATGCGGACCTTGGCCTGTACGACGATGCCACCGAGCAGGCGCTGGATGAGGTACTGCAATCGGTGCGGCGCTGGTCGCCGATGCCGATCGGCATCCAACTGGCACACGCCGGGCGCAAGGCCTCCACCGATCTGCCGTGGAACGGCGGCGCGGCGATCGCGCCGGATCACGCGCATGGCTGGCAGACCGTGTCCGCATCGGCGCTGGCGTTCGGTGACGGCCAGCCGCTGCCGCAGGCATTGGACGATGCCGGTATCGATGCGGTGGTGCAGGCATTCGTCGATGCGGCGCAGCGCGCCGAACGCCTGGGTCTTGAGTTGATCGAGCTGCATGCCGCGCACGGGTATCTGATGCATCAGTTCCTGTCGCCGCTGAGCAACCAGCGCAGCGATGCCTATGGCGGTTCGCTGGAAAACCGCATGCGGCTGACGTTGCGCATCTTCGATGCGGTGCGCGCGGCGGTGTCGGACAAGATCGCCATCGGCGTGCGCATCTCGGCCACCGATTGGGTGGAGGGCGGCTGGGATGTCGAGCAGAGCATCGCCTTGTCCAAGGCGCTGGATGCGCGCGGTGCGCACTACATCCATGTCTCCAGCGGCGGGCTGGATCCGCGCCAGCAGATTCCGGTGCAGGCGGGCTACCAGATTCCGTTTGCGCAACAGATCAAGGCGCAGGTCGACACGCCGGTGATCGGCGTGGGCCTGATCACCGAGCCGGCCCAGGCCGAGGCGATCCTGCAGGACGGCCAGGCCGATGCGATCGCGCTGGCGCGCGGCATCCTGTACGACCCGCGCTGGCCGTGGCATGCCGCCGCTGCACTGGGCGCCTCGGTCACACCCGCGCCGCAATACCTGCGCTGCGAGCCACGCGATGCGCGTGGCGTGTTCGCCAGCTGATTAACGCGGGGAGTGGTAAAGAAGCAGAGCGTGCGGTGTCTGGATTGCCGCTCTTGACGCAAGATCGAATAAGGAAAACAGATGCCGATAGGATTTCTGGGCTTGGGCACGATGGGCCTGCCGATGGCGCACAACCTGCTGCGCGGCGGGTTCGAACTGAGTGTGTGGAACCGTTCGCCCGGGCGCGCGCAATCGCTGCGCGAGGCCGGCGCCACGGTGGTGGATGCACCGCGCGACGCCGCGCATGGCCCGCTGTTGTTTTCGATGCTGGCCGACGACAACGCGGTGCGCGCGACCTTGCTGGAGCATGGTGTGCTGGACGCGCTGCCGGCCGGCAGCGTGCACGTCAACATGGCCACCATCTCGGTGGCATTGGCGCACGAGTTGACCGCCCTGCATGCCGAGCGCGGCGTGGCCTACGTGGCCGCACCGGTGCTTGGCCGCGTCGATGTGGCCGAAGCCGGCAAGCTCAACATCCTGGCCGCCGGCGACGAGGCAGCGTTGGCGCGCGTGCAGCCGATGTTCGACGTGCTCGGTCAACGCACCTGGGAGATCGGCCGCACCCCCGAGCAGGCCAATGCGGTCAAGCTGGCGGCCAACTTCTGCCTGGCCAGCGCGATCGGCGCCATGGCCGAAGCCAGCGCGTTGGCACGCGGCCACGGCGTGGATGCCACCCAGTTCCTGGGCATGCTCACCAGCACCCTGTTCGCCGCACCCGCGTACCAGGGCTATGGCCGCCTGATCATGCAGCGCGCCTATCTGCCGGCCGGCTTCACCGCCACCCTGGGGCGCAAGGACGTGGACCTGGCGATCCAGGCCGGTGCCGACAAGCAGGTGCCGATGCCGCTGGGCGAGTTGCTGCGCACCGGCCTGGACGAGGCGATCGCCCATGGCGACGGCAACGCCGACTGGGCCGTGCTGGCAGAGGTATCGGCGCGGCGGGCAGGGCAGGCCTGATCGCCGCATCCGCAAGGCGGAGCTAGCCCCGCTCTCGGCGAGGCGGGAACGCACCGCTTGCGCGTCACTGGCGTGCGTGCCTTGAAGCGTCTGCGCTCCGGCGCGGGCAGGGGGCGCGGAGCGGGGGTCAAGGTGAGGGTACGGGGCGAAGCCCATGCAGCAGATGTCGCATGCTGTCAGCGACATCTGCCGCCCACGCTCAGGCCGCGTCGCTTCGAAGCAGCACAACCCATCTCTCACTCACCTAAACATGCAGCAGACCTTCTAAAATGCCGGCTCGTGACAGCCGCCGCTCCAGGGAGGATGCGATGCGACACCTGCATATCACGCTCGGTTCGACCGGGCGCACACCGCGCGCACTGCGCTGCGCCGGTGGTAGACGATGACCGCCGCACCGGTCGTCGACCAGGGCCCGGTGGGCCCGGACCATCCCGAGCATCCGGACCACTATCTGTTTGCGCAGATCCGCGAAGCGGTGGCCGTGCTCGATGCCGAGTTGGACAAACCCACCGACGAGGCCAGTGTGCGCATGGCCGCGCGCCTGCTGCCGCTGGCCAAGCAGCATGGCTTCGACCAGGTGGATTACGTGGTGCTCAGCCGGCACGTCGGCGAGGTGGGCGAGAATGTGTTCCTGGTGCGTGGCGAACTGGCCGACCCCGCGCATCTGCGTGCGCACATCACCACCCAGGAAGCGATGGAAACCTCGGTGGAGGCATCGATGGCGCAACTGGATGACATCAACCGGCGACTGATGCTGCGCCTGCCGCCGCGCTGAGCCGCACGGGAAAGTTACGGGCGCAAGCACTGCGCCCGCAGCCGGGTGCATTGGCTATCATTGTGCCGATGCGCTCCGACTACATCCTTACCCTGTCCTGCCCCGACCGCACCGGCATCGTCTATCGCGTGACCGGGCTGCTGTTCGACCTGGCCTGCAACATCCTCGACGCACAGCAGTTCGGCGACGACGAGAGTGGCCGCTTCTTCCTGCGCGTGCACTTCGACAAGCCGCCGGGCACCGAGATTGCCGGGCTGGAACGCCGCTTTGCGCAGCTGGCCGAGGAATTCCAGATGGACTGGCAGCTGCACGATGCGCGCCGTCGCGCGCGGCTGCTGGTGCTGGTGAGCAAGCAGGGGCATTGCCTCAACGATCTGCTGTTCCGCATGCACAGCCGGCAATTGCCGGTGGATATCGCCGCCGTGGTGTCCAACCACACCGACTTCGCGCCGCTGGCCGCCTCCTACGGCATCGCCTTCCACCATCTGCCGGTGAGCGCCGACACGCGCGCTGCGCAGGAAGCGCAGCTGCTTGCCCTCATCGAAGCGCTGCAGATCGATCTGGTGGTGCTGGCGCGCTACATGCAGATCCTGTCGCCGGCGTTGTGCCGCGCATTGGCGGGGCGCGCGATCAATATCCATCACAGCTTCCTGCCCAGCTTCAAGGGCGCGCAGCCGTATCACCAGGCGCACGCACGCGGGGTCAAGATCATCGGTGCCACCGCGCACTACGTCACCGAAGACCTGGACGAAGGCCCGATCATCGAACAGGACGTGGCGCGCGTGGATCACGCGATGACACCGCGCGACCTGGTGCGGCTGGGGAGCGACACCGAATCGCTGGTGCTTGCGCGTGCGGTGCGTCGCCATGTCGAACACCGCATCGTGCTCAATGGCCATCGCACGGTGGTGTTTCGCTAGCGCACCGTTGCGCATGGCGCAGGGACGCGTGCAGCACGCATGGTGGCGTGGTGCTCAAGCCCCCCCCGGCCCGCGAACGCGCCGGCCTGGCGCCACCGTCGCATTCCGTCCGCCACTCCCTCCTGGAATTGCCTGCATGTCGCTTGTCCCCGGCTCCAGCGCTCGCGCGCAACAGCACGCCACCCGCGCGGCGTTCTTCATTCCCGGCTTTGCTGCCGCGATCTGGGCGGTGCTGGTGCCGTTTGCCAAAGCCAGGACCGGCGTGGACGATGGCGCGCTCGGCCTGATCCTGTTGTGCCTGGGGGCAGGCTCGTTTCTGGCGATGCCGCTGGCCGGTGCCTTGTCGGCCCGCTTCGGCTTCCGTGCGGTCATGGCGGTGACGGCGGCGCTGATCTGCATCAGCCTGCCGCTGCTGGCCGTTGTCGCCAATCCGTGGGTGCTGGGCGCGGTGCTGTTCGCGTTCGGTGCCGGCGTGGGCGCGATGGACTGCGCGATGAACATGCAGGCGGTGGTGGTCGAGCGCGATGCCCGGCGCGCGATGATGTCCGGATTCCATGCGTTCTTCAGCATCGGCGGTTTCGTTGGCGCCGGCGCGATGACCTTGCTGCTGTCGGCGCGGGTTTCCCCGCTGAGCGCGGCGCTCGCCGGGGTGATCGCCATGCTCGTGGTCGGCGTGCTGTCGGTGCGCCACTGGCGCACCGAGCGCGTGGCGCAGCAGGGGCCGTTGCTGGCCCTGCCCAGGGGCATCGTGTTGTTCATCGGCATCTTGGCCTTTGTGGTGTTCCTGGCCGAAGGCACCATCCTGGACTGGAGCTCGGTGTTCCTGGCCGATGTGCACCAGGTTGCCGCGAGCACCGCCGGCGTGGGCTATGTGGCGTTTGCATTGACCATGACGGTGACGCGCATGCTCGGCGATGCGGTGGTGGAGCGCCTGGGGCGCATCCGCTCGATCGTGGTGGGCGCGCTGCTGGCCAGCGCCGGCTTCCTGGTGCTCACGCTGGTGAGCCCGTGGCAGGCATCGCTGGCCGGTTACGTGCTGGTCGGGCTGGGTTGCGCCAATATCGTGCCGGCCCTGTTCTCGCTGGCCGGCAACCAGACGCGCATGCCGGAGAGCATCGCCATCACCGCGGTCACCACCCTGGGCTACGCCGGCATCCTGGCCGGGCCGGCGCTGATCGGTTTCGCCGCGCATGGCATCGGCCTGGTCGGCGCCTTGCTTGGTGTCGCGGTGTTGATGGTAGGCGTGGCGGTGTCGACGCGTTGGTTGAGGGTGTGAGTGTGCTGGGTCACCGACCTGCAGTCGGTGACTCTTCGGCAATGTGCGTCGCGCGCTGGCACGCTCCTACGAAGGGTGGGGTGCAGGCTCGTCAATGTCGTCGTCGGGACCGTGCAGCCCGTGCAGGCGGTGGATGGCGGGCAGCGCGGTGCGCGCTGCCCGCATCACGCGGACCTCGTCGCAGCGCGGGCTTGTCCGCCTACCTTCGCAGGAGCCGAGGCGGCAGGCCGCATCGGAACCACCACGCACGCATGTACGGCGTGCGTGGTGGGCGGCCACGGACCCTGCAATGGATGCCGCATCACTTCGCGGCGTTGGCGTTCATCACTGCATTGCGGCTTGCGTCCAGATATTGCGCCGGGTCGCGCATGCCGGTGGTGTGGCATTGCCCGGTGGTGTGGCCACGGTTCACGCCGCCCGGCAGCTGCGCGTTGACCTGCTCCACGGTGCCATCTTCCGGGTCGTTGAGTACCAGGTCCGAGGCCGCGTTGCAGTAGTCGTTGGTGTACCAGTTGGTCTTGGCGAACGAGGTGGTGTAGTAGTTGACCTTGGCGCGCGCATCGGCCGGAATGCCGGCCAGCCAGGCTTTGGCGCCGTCGTAGGTCATGTCGGTATTGGTGCCGCAACCCACCCCGAACCACGAGCCCACCGCCGCCAGGATGCCGGACAGATTGGTGCCCTGGTACGGCGTGCCGACCGACTGCATCACCCGTCCACCTGTGGCGTTATCCAGCCCGCTCCAGTAGTAGGTATACAGATGCAGCGCGGCCATGCCGCCCTGGCTGTGTGCCACCGTCGCGAACGAGGACCACTGACTGGCGAACTGCGCCAACCGTTGTGCGAATTGGTCGTTGCTGCGGTTTTGTTTGGCATCAAGGAACGAGGACGCATTGGTGAACTGCGCCTGCGGCCACACGCCGTTGGAGCAATAGCCGTGCACCAGGACCAATTGCGAGCCGGCTGCCTGCGGTTGCGCCACTGCGCTGGCACTGGCCAGCGTTGTCGGGCGCGGCCCCATGCGCATGCTTTCGTCGATCGCACCGGCAGACCGCGCGATGCTGGCACGGCGCAACGCGGGCAGCTGCAAGGGCAGCGTGTCGGCCTGCACCAGCGGGATGTAATGGTCCGGATCTTCGATACGCAGCCCGCGCAGCGTGAACGGCGCACGCGCACCGGCACGCGCGACCCAGCGTTCGTCCAGGCTCAGCGGCAGCTGGCCTTGCTGCGGTGTCAGCATGCCGCCGATCCACGCCACCGGCACCTGCCTGCCCTTGGCATCGGTGCCCCAGACCTGGCCGAACACGCGGTAATGCGACGGGGCCTTGCCGCGTGCGGCGATGGGCAAGGCAATGTTGAGCCGTGTGCCGTCGGCCGCACGTGCGCTCAGGGCATTGCCGAGCAGGCGCAGCGAGGTGTCCAGCACCGGCAACACGTGCTCGCTGGTCCGCACGAATGGCTGCCCGGCCTGGTCGTGACCGCGCACCATCACCTGCGCAATCCAGGTGCCTTCGGCCGTCGGTTGGAACGTGCCGCCATACACGCCGTCGCCGGCAGCACCATCGTCGTGTTGCCCGTCGTCTGCCATCGGTACCGTGCGGATGCCTCCTTGCGGATCGATCACGCGCAGGCTCGCTGTGTCGATCTGCCCGGCCTGTGCGGCAAGCAGGGTGGCACCGCGCGCATCGTTGCCGCTGAGCAGTGCGTTGAGCGTCAGCGTCTGGCCGACCTGCTGCCGGCGATGGCGCGGGTACGAGGCCAGCTGTGTGCGTGCATCACCTTCCATCAGCACATAGCCGCGTTGCGCCACCGGCGTTGCCGATTGCAGGGTCAGCGACCACGCTCCGTTCTGCGCCGATTCCACCGCATAGCGCATGCCGCTGGTGCCGCTTTCTGCGGTGCCCAGCAGCGTGCGCTGCGCCTGCAGTTGCGGAGCAACGGCGGCCGCGCGCGCGCCGGCAATGCGTGGTGCAGTCACCGCCGCCTCCCACGGCTGGTCACCGGCCAGCACCATGAAACGTAGATGGCCGTTTTCCACCGGCAGCGTGCCTTGCCAGCGTGCGGAGTTGCCGGCTGGCGTCAATTCCACCGGCAGCAAGGCGCTCTTGGACAGAATCGCCGACTCGGCCGGGTCGGGTGCGCGCATCTGCGCGAACTCCTCCGGCGGGCCAGCCAGTTGTTTGGGCTGCAGCTCGGCCGCGGCAAGCGGCAGGGAAACCAGCGACAGGGTGCACAGCAAGGACAACAGCGACGGCTTCGGCATGGCGACATCTCTCCTTGAACGTTGCAGAAGCGATGCCGTCGCGCAGTGCAACGACACCGGATGCAGCGCCCCCTCGCCGCGATTCGCCGATGGTTATACCGCGCCCGTGTGACAGGTCCGCTGTGCGCTGCAGCACCCGGCGCGCCGCAAGCACAGCCACAGAAATGAAGCATTCCAGACTGTGATCCAGGTCGTGGACAGCTCGCCCACCCGCACGTTCGTGCTCGCCCATTCGAGGTCTGCGGCCGATGACGCGCGGCGTGCCCGGCAGGTGTCAGTCGGCGCGGTGCGGCGCGGTGCGGGCGCGGTACTGCTCCACCCACGCGACCGTCTGCGCGATGCCGCCGAACGGGAAGAAGTGCAGGCTGACCTCTCCATGCGTTCCGGTGAGGCCGGTGGCCAGGCGATCGACAAACCGATCCGGCCCGGCGGTGCCCAACAGCTTGCCCAGCGAGATGCCGTACTTGGACAGCATCGCGGTGCAGGCGCCGACACCGCAGCGTGCGGCATAGCGCGCAAGCACCGCCACGCCGGCGGGACCAGGCACGCCCACCCGCACGGGGTGTGCGATGCCACGCGCGCGCAGCGCGTGCAACCACGTCAGCACGAGGTCGGCATCGAAGGCGAACTGGGTGACGATCAGCGGTGCCATGCCGCGCTCGGCGATGCTGCGACACTTGCGTTCCAGCACATCCCAGCGCTCGCTTGCAGGCATGCCCGGATGTCCTTCCGGATGCCCTGCCACGGCGATGGTCCGGATGCCGCAGCGCTCGAAGACCCCGGTGTCGATCAGCGTCACGCTGTCCGGAAACGGCCCGATCGGCGACGGTGGATCGCCCGCGATCACCAGGCAACGCTCGACGCCAGCCTCATCGACGGCGCGCCTGACGAAGGCGTGCAGTGCGTCGCGCGAGCCGATGCGGCGCGCGGACAGGTGCGGCATGGGCGCAAAGCCGAGCTTGCGCACCATGCATGCGGCGGCCAGCCGCGCGGCGTCGTCCTGGTTGGGCAGGTAGGGGATGGCAATGGTCGCGCCACGCATGATCGCGGGCGCCGCTGCGCTCAGCCCGGCAATGGCGGTTGCGCTGACCTCCAGGGAATAGGCATCGGTGATGGTGCTGGCCAGGCGGTGCGTAACCGGATGAGTCAAACGATCTTGCCGTGCGTTGGTGGTCATTGGGTGGCGCCGCTACGTGGGCCCTGGGTGAGCGGGAAGGGCGCCATGACACAGACTGAAATCCCGGACAGCGTCGTTGCCCTGGCGAGGCGCTTAGTCTTGCTGTTCCCCATCGCCATAGAATTTCACGCCCAGTTGTATGCGATTGCGACCGCTTTCGGCGCGGTGCCGGTTGGTGTCACGCAGCGAGTAGACGCAGCCGCAGTATTCCTGCTGATAGAAGTTCTCGCGCTTGCTGATCTCGACCATGCGCGAGGAACCGCCGCCCTTGCGCCAGTTGTACTCCCAGTACGTCAGGCCGGGATACCTGGCCGCAGCGCGAACGCCGCAGTCGTTGATCTGCTGCATGTTCTTCCAGCGCGAGATGCCCAGCGAGCTGGTGATCACCGGGAAGCCGTGTTCGTGCGCATACAGCGCGGTGCGTTCGAACCGCATGTCGAAGCACATCGTGCACCGGATGCCGCGTTCGGGTTCGTTCTCCATCCCGCGGGCCCGCTCGAACCAGTTGTCCCGATCGTAGTCGGCATCGACGAAGGGCACGCCGCACTGCTGCGCAAAGCGGATGTTCTCGTCCTTGCGCAGCTCGTATTCCTTGCGCGGGTGAATGTTGGGGTTGTAGAAGAAGATGGTGTAGTCGACGCCGGACGCCAGCATGGCCTCCATCACCTCACCCGAGCATGGCGCGCAGCAGGAATGCAGCAAGACCTTGTCGTGGCCGGCAGGCAGTGGAAGTGGCGTGCGCGTGGCGATGCTGTCCATCAGTGGGCTCCCGGCGGAGTGGTCGTTGTGTCGGCGGTGGTGTTGGCGGTGCCATTGGCGGGCTGGCGCGCCAGTTCGATGAAGGCACGCAGGTAGTCGACGGCGATATCCGCCTCGCGTGCGCCCAGGAAGATCTGCTTGGGGATGCCGCGCGCGCCCAGCCGCACCGGCACCACGTCCATCCTGGACGCATATTCCTCCACCAGCCAGCGTGGCATCGCGGCCACGCCGCGGCCACTGGCGACCATCTGCATCATGATGTCGGTGGTCTCGATGGCCTTGTGGCGCCGGGGCGTGACCCCGGCCGGCAGCAGGAACTGGCTGTAGATGTCCAGGCGCTCCAGGTCCACCGGATAGCTGATCAGCACCTCCCGGGTCAGCTGCTGGGGCTTGACGTAGGCCGCCGACGCCAGCGCATGGCCCTTGGCCACGACCAGCACCTGCTCGTAGTCGAACACCGGCTCGAACCGCAGCCCGGGCTTGTACAACGGGTCGGGCGTGACCAGCAGGTCGATCTCGTAGCCGAACAGCGCGCCGATGCCGCCGAACTGGAACTTCTGCTTGACGTCCACATCCACGTCCGGCCAGGTGGCCAGGTAGGGCGCCACCAGCTTGAGCAGCCACTGGTAGCAGGGATGGCATTCCATGCCGATGCGCAGCGCGCCGCGTTCGCCCTGCGCGAACTGCCCCAGGCGCTCTTCGGCCAGGTCCAGTTGCGGCAGCACCCGGTTGGCCACTGCCAGCAGGTACTGGCCCGCCTGGGTCAGGCGCAGGTTGCGGCCTTCGCGCAGCCACACGTCGGTGCCCAGCTGCTGCTCCAGCTTCTTCATGCTGTGGCTCAGCGCCGACTGGGTCAGGTTCAGCACACCTGCGGCGGCGGTCAGCGAGCCCTGCTGCTCGACCTGCTGGACGATGGTGAGATGGATGCGCTCAAGCATTCAGATGATCCGAATTCATGGATTGTTGAAATAACACCATTTTACTTCATTGAATGCGAGCCCTAGCATCGGAGTTCGTCGTTTCAGGTCAACCCCGCATGACTGTCAACGTGCCACATCCCCTCCGTGTCGTCGCGGTCTCCGGCGGGCTGCAGCGCCCCTCCAAGGCCGTCGCCCTGGCCGAGCACCTGCTGGGCCTGATCGCCGAGGCCGTGCCGTGCGAGCAACAGCTGGTGGAACTCGGGGCGTTGGCACCGCAGTTTGCCGGTGCGGTGTGGCGCTCGCAGCTGCCGGCGACGGTGGAGCAGGCACTGTCGGCGGTGGAGCAGGCCGACGTCGTGGTGGTGACCACGCCGGTCTATCGCGGCTCCTTCACCGGGCTGTTCAAGCACTTCTTCGACTTCATCCACCAGGATGCCTTGATCGACACGCCGGTGCTGCTGGCGGCAACCGGTGGCAGCGAGCGCCATGCATTGGTGATCGACCACCAGTTGCGGCCACTTTTCAGCTTCTTCCAGGCACGCACGTTGCCACTGGGCGTCTACGCCACCGACCGCGACTTCCTGGACTACCGCGTGCACAACGAGGCTCTGGCCGAGCGGGCCAGGCTGGCGGTGCAGCGGGCACTGCCGCTGATCGCATTGACGCGGCAGGCACGTGCCATCGCTGCAGAAGACGTGGCTGCGGCCTGAGGCCATCCAGCCCACGGCTGCTCGGCGGGCCGCCACACCCGTCGCCGGCCACAGGATCGGTGGGTGATTGCGCGCCGGTCCGGAGTGGCGGCATCCACCCGGCGGGTATCCATACCTGCGCCGAGACCTGCGCTCGTATTCAACTCGGAAACAAGGCGTCAGCTTGCAATGACTCAAGAATTCACCTTCAGCATCAACAGCGTCCGGTTTGACGAGGACTACCGTCCCGCGGCCAATACGCGCAACACGACCAACTTTGCCAACCTGGCCAGAGGGCAGCGTCGGCAGGAAAACCTGCGCAACACGCTTGCGATGATCGACAACCGCTGCAACGACCTGGCGCATTGGGATAACCCCGGGCGCGACCGCTACGCTGTCGAGCTGGACATCATCTCGGTCCAGATGCACATCGATGCGCGCGAACACAGCGATGCCTTTCCGCTGATTGAGATCCTGAAGCCCAGCATCCTCGACAAGACCACCGGCGCGCGCATCGAGGGCATTGCAGGGAACAATTTTTCCTCCTACGTGCGCGACTACGATTTCAGCGTGCTGCTGCCAGCGCACAATCAGGATGCGTCCGGCTTCAGCATCCCGGACGATTTCGGCAGCCTGCACGGAACGCTGTTCAAGCACTTCGTGGACTCGGACGCCTACACGGCGCGTTTCACCAAACCGCCGGTCATCTGCATCAGCGTCTCCACCAGCAGGGTCTACCATCGAACCGGAAACCGGCACCCCATCCTGGGCATCGAATACCGGCAGGACGACTTCTCGTTGACCGATCGGTATTTCGCCAAGATGGGCCTGCAGGTGCGCTATTTCATGCCGCCGAACAGCGTTGCCCCGCTGGCTTTTTACTTTATCGGCGACCTGCTCAACGACTACACCAACCTCGAGCTGATCGGCACCATCAGCACCATGGAAACGTTCCAGAAGATCTACCGGCCAGAGATCTACAACGCCAATTCCGCGGCAGGGGCCATCTACCAGCCGAGCCTGAAGCACCAGGATTATTCCGCTACCCAGATCGTCTACGACCGCGAAGAGCGCAGCCAGCTCGCGGTGACGCAGGGGAAATTCACCGAGGAGCACTTCATCAGGCCCTACGGGACGATGCTCGCGCAGTGGGCCTCCAGCCACGCTGTCTAATCAACAGGAACGCAAGACACCACTCATCATGAAAAAGCTGCTCCCCACGTCTACCGCCGGTAGCCTGCCCAAGCCTTCCTGGCTCGCGCAGCCGGAAAAACTCTGGTCTCCCTGGAAGCTGCAGGACGCCGAACTGATCGAAGGCAAGCAGGACGCATTGCGCCTGTCGCTGCAGGAACAGCAGCATGCCGGCATCGATATCGTCAGTGATGGCGAGCAGACCCGCCAGCATTTCGTCACCACTTTCATCGAACACCTCAGTGGCGTCGATTTCGAAAAGCGCGAAACCGTCAGGATTCGCAATCGCTACGACGCCAGCGTGCCGACCGTGGTTGGCGCGGTCAGCCGCCCCCAGCCCGTCTTCGTGGATGATGCCAGGTTCCTGCGCCAGCAGACCCGGCAGCCGATCAAATGGGCGCTGCCCGGTCCCATGACGATGATCGACACCCTGTTTGATGCGCACTACAAAAGCCGCGAAAAGCTGGCATGGGAATTTGCCAAGATCCTCAATGAGGAAGCCAGGGAGCTCGAAGCGGCCGGCGTGGATATGATCCAGTTCGACGAGCCGGCCTTCAATGTCTTCTTCGACGAGGTCAATGACTGGGGGGTGGCCACCCTCGAACGCGCGGTCGAAGGGCTCAAGTGCGAGACCGCCGTCCATATCTGCTATGGCTACGGCATCAAGGCCAATACCGACTGGAAACAGACCCTGGGCTCGGAGTGGCGTCAGTACGAAGAGTCGTTTCCCAAGCTGCAGACATCGTCGATCGACATCATCTCGCTGGAATGCCACAACTCGCACGTGCCGATCGATCTGATCGAACTGGTGCGCGGCAAGAAGGTGATGGTCGGGGCCATCGACGTGGCGAGCAATACCGTCGAAACACCGCAGGAGGTGGCCGAGACGCTGCGCAAGGCGCTTCGCTTTGTCGATGCCGACAAGCTCTACCCGTCCACCAACTGCGGGATGGCGCCGCTTGCCCGGGACGTTGCAAGGGGCAAGCTCAAGGCGCTCAGTGCAGGCGCAGAGATCATTCGTGGAGAGCTGGCAGCCCGCTAGCACGCCGGTGCCGGCACTGGATCGGCGGTCAAGGCACCAGGGCCGGGGCGAGTACGATCCTGCCGCCGCCACGGCTGGTCACGACCGGTGGAGCAACAACGAACAAGCCCCCGCATGCGGGGGCTTGTTCGTTATTCATCGGCTGGCAGGGGTCAGTAATTGACCTGCAGCTGCAGCCGCAGCAGGTCGCCTTCCACCACCGGGTACGGCGCGGTGGTGACGTCGGTGCGCTTCATCTTCGAATAGGCGAACACCAGTTCCAGCGCATCCATCGGCTGCCACTCGACGCCGGCTTCCACTTCGTCCAGGCGCATGCGCGGCGCATTGGTATCGAACTTGGATCCGCCGCGGTAGGTCTGCCACTTCAGGTACGGCAGCAAGGTGCCGTAGCTGCCATCGTGCTTGTACATCGCCTGCACATAGCCGCCGCTCAGCGAGCGGGTGCGGATGCGCCGCTGTTCCACATCCAGCTCCGGGCCGCGGCCCACCGTCCACTCGGCCTGCAGGCCGAACGGTTGCGGGTAGTAGATGATGTGCGCGGCCACGCGCTGGTCGGTGTAGCCGTTCGGGTCGGTGATGGCCGGGGTGAAACTGCGTCCACCGATGTTGACCGCCGCCGCGGTCGGCACGAAGCGGCCGCTGTAGGCGTCGGCACCCACTTCCAGGTACTGGCCGTTGGCGAACTTGAACGGGTAGGTGGCGTGCACCACCGCATGCATGCTGTCGTTGCGCTCGGCGCGGTTGGCGCCCTGGCCGTTGTACACGCCGGCACCGATCACGCCGTAGTCGCCCGAGCCCTTCAAGCCTGACTTGACCAGGTCCTGGAAGCGGCCCTTGGCCACGGTGGGGCTGTAGTAGAACACCGCACCGATATCGCGTTCGTCGCGCAGGCCGGAGTTGAGTGCGTCGGCGCGGTCCAGCGTGAGACGGTTCTGGCTGGACTGCAGGTTCTCCCAGCCGTACGGCATCTTCGACTGGCCCACACGCACGCGGTACTCGCGCTTCTTGTCGAAGTAGATGTCGGCATACGCATCGCGCAGCTGCGCGAAGTTGGAGGTGGTCGACCCGGTCGGCGTGCTCGCAAAGTCCGGCTGGAAGTACAGCGACACGTGCTCGTTGAGATCGCCGCTGAGCACCAGGCGCGCGCGGCGGATGCCCAGGCTCTGGTCGTTGCCAAGAAAGCGGTCGCCCGGCGCGCGCAGATCCTGCGCGTCGCCGCCGATGCCCTGGTTGTAGCGGATCTGCGTGTAGCCGCGCAGGCTCAGCTTGTCGTACCACTTCTTGCCGGCCTCGCTGGCCTTGGCCGGCGCTGGTGCGGGCACGGGCGCAGGTGCGGCCTGGGCGATGGCGGTATCGGCTGGCAACGGCGCTGCGGGGGCGGGCGGCAATGCCGGGGCGGCCGGCATCGCCGACGCCGGCAGCTTGCCGTTCTCGTCCACCTGCACGAACTTGCCCAGCTTGTCGCGGCCCGGGGCCGGCTCGGCGAAGATCTGCTTGGTCTTGCGGTCCACGTACAGCTCCAGCTCGGCAGCCAGCGTGCTGCCACTGGCGGTCGCGCTGAGGGCGCACAGGACGGTGGCGAGATTGCGTTTTTTCATGGGTCCGGCTCGTGCAAGGGAAACGGGTCGGCGGCAGCATCAGGCCGGCGCTGCCCGGCGGGGCGGCGAACACGGCACCGGCACGCCACCAGGGCGACCGGTCGTCCTGACGGTGCGGCAATGCGTGCAGTTATATTTAGATTTGATGTCAGTTTGGTGACATCGGCAGCCTGCAAGGCGCAAGGCTGTGTCAGCTGCGTGTCCGGCGCGTGTCAGTTGTGCGACGCACGGAAGGCGGGCCCATCGGCGCGCAGGTCGGGCGCCGGGCGCCTGTGGTGCCATGCTGGCACCAGGCCACGCAGGGCCACGCGGAGACGGTGAAGCAGGATGCGGGTGCCCGTGCAAGGCCGCAGGCGCACGCCGTACAGGGCCGCGGCGCGGCGGTTACCTCTCTCGCGAGCGGGCGAGGGGGCGGTGAATCAGAGCGGGGCGAAGGCGGGTCGTCGCCCGCCTTCGCCGGATCACTCAACGCCTGGCAGGTTGCCGGGCCAGTGCTGCTGCAGGGTGTCGAGCAGCGCGATGCCAGGGCTCGCCTCAGCCGGCCGGCGCCGCCTGCAACGCCGCCGCCACCGCATCGGGCAGCGACGTGGTCGGGCGGCCGATCAGCTGGCTCAGCGTGTGGCTGTCGTCGAACAGGCTGCCGCCACGCGAGGACGCAGAGCATTGCGCCAGCACCTGTGCGAAGGCGGCCGGCAGGCCGATCTGCACCAACGCCGCCGCGTAGTCGGCTTCGGGCAGGTCGTGGTAGGCCACCGGCTTGCCGGACTGCCGCGCCACCTCGGCGGCGTACTCGGCCATCGTGAAGGCGGTATCGCCGGCCAGCTCGTAGACCTTGCCGGCCTGCGGCGTGTCGGCGGCCAGCACCGCTGCGGCGGCCTCGGCATAGTCGGCGCGCGTGGCCGCGCTGATCCGGCCCTCGCCGGCGCTGCCGATCACCGCGCCATGCGCCACTTCGGCCGCGATCGAACCGGTGTAGTTCTCGGTGTACCAGCCATTGCGCAGCAGCACATGCGGCACGCCGCTGTCGCGCAGCAGCGCTTCGGTGGTGACATGCTCGGGTGCCAGCGACAGCGTGCTGGTATCGGCGTGCAGCACGCTGGTGTAGGCCAGCAGGTCCACGCCGGCGCGCTTGGCCGCCTCGATCACGTTGCGGTGCTGCGGCACGCGCTCGCCCACCGCGTTGGACGACACCAATAGCACCCGGCCCACGCCCGCGAAGGCCTGGTCCAGGCTCTGCGGGTCCGCATAGTCGGCGCGACGCACGTTGATGTCGCGTTTTGCGAACTGCGCGAGTGACGCTGTATCGCGGGCCGTTGCTACGATCCGACCGGCCGGGACACGCGCCAGCAGTGCTTCGACCACCAATGCGCCCAGCTGCCCGCTGGCGCCGGTGACGAGGATCAGGGGGGAGGTGTGTGCCATGGTGAACTCCAGTAGGTATTGATAAGAGGTGTGGTCTACTATCTAGACTCTTGGTCCGCGCACCTATTGTCAGTGCCGTTCAAACCTCCGCAAGGAGGCAGTTTTCCACCCCCTGGTTACCGTGAGATATCCCAGTGAACGCGATTGCTCTGTTTCCACCGCCGCCGTCCCTGCAAGGCATGCCGTTCGATGCGACCAAGTGCCCGGTGCGCGACGTGCTCGATCAGATCGGCGACAAATGGACCATGTTGATCCTGCTGACGCTGATCCCCGGTCCCTCCCGCTTCAGCGCCATCCAGCGCGCCGTGCCGGACATCTCCAAGCGGATGCTGACCCAGACCCTGCGCAACCTCGAGCGCAACGGCATGATCACCCGCAAGGTCTACGCAACCAAGCCGCCCAGCGTGGAATATGCCTTGTCCAAGCTCGGCGTGGCGCTGCTCGACCCGATCTCGCAGCTGCTCAACTGGGCAGGCGAAAACCATGCCGCCATCCGCTCCGCACGCGAACGCTTCGATCGTGCCCAGCAGGCGGCGGTTGCGCTGGATGCCGACGAAGCGATGGCATAGGCATCCGCCTGCCGTAATGAAGAGAAAGCTGGTGGCGCTGACTGCCAGGTGGGCCAGTCGGCGCGCTGGTTGATCGTCGGTGTGCGGGACAGGGATGCAGCAGTGGGCCGATGCCACGTTTGCCAAGGGCTGCCGTGCATTGGTGGCGCATCGGTCTTCGGTCCCTCAAGCGCGGGTCAGCCCCGGCGAGGGCGTGTCGTGCGCCGCTGCTGTCGACAGGCGCAGTCCGGCGCGTGATCCACACCACGGGTGAGGGCATCACGGCCGCCTTGCGCCAACAGCGAGCTGCCGCGCTGGCCGCTGCGCACGTTGCCGCCGCCGTCTCTGCGGCACCGCCGGCACGCCGGTGCACCAATGGCAACTGTGAAATGGTGCTCACAAAATCCCGCGCCGGATAAACGCCCGATGGCGCCACCATCAGGGCCGCAGCCCGCAAACCCTTGCGGCATCAAGGGCCGGCCGCGCGCTATCACCGCCATCGCTAATTTCAATCGCACGCCTGCTCAAGCGCATGCACCGGTATCCGATAAGGGCTCACCTGATCTCGTGAATCCACCGCGCCATGCCTGTCTTCGGCACCTTGTCCGCCTCAACGCGACGCACCCTGGGCGCTGCCCTGCTCGCGCTATGGTGCGGCTGGATCGCCGTGGCCTGGACCACGCCACCTGCGCACGCCAACGACGTGGCAAGTGCATGGACGCAGGTCCAGGCCAGCCTGCCGGCCGCGCAGCAGACGCCGATGCTGATCGGCGTCGCAGGTGCTTGTGCGTGTAGCGATCTGGCCGCCGATCGCGCCTGGACCGTGCTCAGCAGCGCGGTGCGCGCGCGTGGCGGACAGGTGCGCATGCTCGACACCCCTGCGTTGCGTGGCAGCGGCTATGCCGTCTGGCTGCTCGGCGCCGACGGCCAACCGCGCTATGCCGGCCCTGCAGACGGTGGCGCCGTGTGCGGCACGGCCGGCGCGGCGGAGTGGTCGCGCTGGTTACCCGATGTCCTGGCGCGCACCCCCGGTGCCGCGCTGGTGTCCCCTTGTCCTTGTGCCGTGGAGTCGCTGTCATGATGGAACTGTCCGCATCGGCACCGCCGACCTCCACCTACGCCACCCGCCTGGCGATCAAGGCCGACCGGCTGTTCCTGTGGCTGGCCGTGCTGCAGGGCATCGGCTCGCTGGGCCTGGCCTGGTACCAGGGCCAATGGACCACGTTTGTCGCCGTCACGCTGCCCAGCCTGTTGCTGATGGCCTGGCAAGTGCAGGCCAACCCCGGTACGCGCCTGACCCGCATCACCAATGCGCTGGTGCTGATGGCCCTGGTCGCGGCCACCATCCAGCAGGCGCATGGCCTGGTGGAAATGCACTTCGGTGTATTCGTGATCCTGGCGCTGCTGCTGTACTACCGCGACTGGCTGCCGGTGGTGGTCGCCGCAGGCGCCATCGCCGTGCATCACCTGGCGTTCTACTGGCTGCAGTCGCGTGGCATGCCGGTGCAGGCGTTCACTGTCGGCAGCGGCTTCGGCATCGTGGTGCTGCACGCCGGCTATGTGATCGTCGAAACCGCCTTCGTCTGCGTGATGGCGATTCAACTGCGCCGCCAGGTCGATGCCCTCGACCACGAGGCCGAGGCACTGGTCGAACTGGCCGACACCCTGGCCACCGGTGCGACCTTGCCGCCGGCCATCCTGCAGCAGCCCTTCCGCAGCGGCTCGCTGGCGCAGGCGCTGGTGCGCATGAGCGTGCAGGTGGAAGAGCGCATCGCCCAACAGCAGCAACTGCTGCTGGAAAATCGCCGTATCCGCCTGGCGCTGGATGCATCGGCAATGGCGGTGGCCATCGTGGACGGGCAGGGCGCTGCCATCTATCGCAACCAGTCGTTCCAGCAACTGAGCACGCAGGTCGACCCACAGGTGCTGCACAGCGCACTGGCCGACGCGGTGCAGGCCGGGCATGACGCCGGCACCAGCAGGACGCGCGCGCTGGCGGCGCTGCAGCTGCAGGAAAACATCACCCCCGTTCGCGATCACGACGGCGCCTCGCTGGGCGTGGTGGTGGAGTGGCAGGACCGCACGCAGGATCTAGCATTGGAAGAACAGCTGGCCACCGTCATTGCACAGGCGACGCGCGGCGAGCTCGGCGCCCGTCTGCAGGGGCACGCCAGCGGCGGCACGCTCGGGCAGCTGGCCGAGGGCGTCAACCAGTTCCTCGCCATCACCGACGACAGCCTGCGGGACATGCGCCGCATGCTGGCGGCGATGTCGCGTGGTGATTTGTCCCAGCGCATCGATCGTCACTGCGAAGGCGTGTTCGAGCAGATGAAGCGCGACGCCAATGCCACCGCCGACGAGCTGGCGCGCATCATTGCGCAGATCCGCAGCTCCAGCACCGCGATCAATCACGCCGCCGGCCAGATCCTCACCCGCAACGATGCGCTGGAGCAGCAGGTGCAGCGGCAGTCGGCCACCCTGGGCCGTACCGCCACCCAGATGCAGGCCGTGCTCGGCACCATGCAGCAGCACACCGCGCAGGCGGCCGACGCCGACAAGCTCACCGCCGCCGCCTCCGAGGCCGCGCGCAGCGGCGGCGACACCATGCACCAGGCGATGGGCACCATGCAGCAGATGGAACAGGCCTCGCGGCGCATCCAGGACATCGTCTCGGTCATCGACGGCATCGCCTTCCAGACCAATATCCTTGCCCTCAATGCCGCGGTCGAAGCCGCACGCGCCGGCGAAGAAGGCCGCGGCTTTGCCGTGGTCGCCGGCGAGGTGCGCGCGCTGGCCTTGCGCTCGTCCACCGCCGCCAGCCAGATCAAGACCCTGATCGGCGAATCGGTCACGCATATGCAGGCCGGCGTGCAACAGGTGCGCCACGCAGGCGAAGGCATGCAGCACATCGTCGCCACCATCGGCCAGGTCAGCAGCACGCTCAGCAGGATCGCCACCGCCTCACAACAAGAGGCGGGCAGCATCGCGCAGGTGCATCACACCCTCGCCGGTGTGGATACGGACATGCGCGACGGCGTCACCCGCATGCAGGACGCCAGCGCCGCCGCACGCGCCATGGGCGACCACGCCGCGCAGCTGGAAGATGCGGTGAGTGCGTTTGTGGCCGACGAGCGCGATGGCAGCGTTGGTGAAGTGCAGCGGCTGCGCGTTGCCTGATCTACATCAGCGTATCTTCGGCGCGCGATAGCACCACGCGTGATCTTGCCTGATCGCCGGAGCTGAAGCCGGGTCTTCTAAGGCCGATAGTGCAACCATCGCTTTCGGCCGGCCGGTCCACAGAGGCTGTCCAGCGGCAGTTGCCAGCGCCTGCATCAGGCGGCGCTGCAAGGCAGATGCTGCAGCGCAGGGCCTGATGCTGACGCCTGCTGACTACTTGCGTAGCTCCTGCAGCTTGCCGCTGAACCAGGATTGGCTCGATACAGGTGCAGCATTGCCGCAACGCACCTGATACGGCTTGCCCGACATGCTGCTCTTGGTGGCGGCAAGTTCGATAAAGGACTCGGTGGACGTCACCAGCCCCTTCTTCTGTAAGTAGTCGTACTTGCGCTGCAAATGTTCGCTGGCTTTCGGCGCCGCGTACCACGACCCATTGCGCGAAAACTCGCAGTTGGATTGTTCAAGGACCCTGAAAAGCTGACCGACCTCGCGCGTGGTGGCGGGCGAAATCCCTTGGGCTGAGACCGATGCACAGGCACCGAGCAGGAATACTGCAAGACACGATCTAACGTTCATCGACCTAATGGTAGCGCATGACAGCGCCTTGCCGACCGGCATCGAGGCGCGGTACCAAGACAGTTGCGGATCCGCTGCCAAGGCTGCATTTCATAGCTGTTACAAGGCGGCATCAGAGTCGGCCCCGGCGAAAAAACGCAGTCGGCCGAGGGACATGCGCGTGTCACGTCATGCAGGCGTCAGATGGCACCACGCCGACGCGCCAAGGCAATGCCGAACACGGAGCCAAGCGACAGACCCAGGCCAATGCCTTGAGGCAGGTTGCCCATTGCTGCCCCGAGGGCCGACCCCAGGCCTGCTCCGATGGCAATGCTGGTGCCGACCAATTTGGAATAGAGCTTGGTATCTGCTGGCTTCAACATGAGCATTCCTTCGTTGATGGTTGAACCGATCCGCCTGGCGATAGCGTTGCATTGCGCAGGCGGTCACTGACGCAGACCACTGCTTTGATTTTAATGTCTTGGGCTCACGTTGCAACACCGGGCCTACGCGCTGCGTAGCGGAAGCGTGACATCACGACAACAAGAAAAGCTGATTTTCAGCACATGAGACGGCAATGCACGCCTGCTCAAGCGCGTTCGGAATCGTTATAAAGCGTTGCTTTGCGACCTCGGCCAGACCAGCGGCAACGCAACAATGGAGCCATCAGGAAGGATGCTAGACATCCGCCGGCGCGTACCGCAGCAGCGTCGAACCCTCGAAGTAGTTCCCGTAGTACTCACTCGCCCGCAAACCCGGGTTCGCCTCAAAATCGATGTAAGGCTCGGAACAATGCGGGCATCGAAAGGGATTGAGGTAGGCGTAGCGGGACCCATCCGGTGCCAACGGCAGTGCATCTTCCAGCGCAGCAAGCGCTTCGGCATCTGGCTCGGACAGCGCTGCAGGGCTGCCAGGCAGATGGCTATCAACGGTGATGGTGTAACTGCCAGACCCCGAGTAAAAGTATCCCGCGTTGCTGAAACCCGCGTGATAGGAGCGGATCAGGAACGAACGCTTGCAATGGTCGCATTCGCAGGAAAGCACCACGTTGCTATTTGTGACCAAGCCGTTGAAGTGCAGCCCCCTGGCAAACAGCCCCTTGCCCGCAAGGGCGGAACTGTTGACGCTGGCACCCGGCAGGAAGAACGGCTGAAACCTGATCCCGGATGCCTTGCCGGTCGCAAATGCGTCCGGATCGAGCTGCTCGGTCTGCGAAATGACGCAGTCCGCCTGGCACCCGAGGCTGGGATGTACGCGAACCGAGAAGTGGAACCACCCGGTCGCAGTACCAAGTTCATGCCGGTGCACCTCCCCCGCCGAGTCGGCAAACTCCAGGATGCTGTCGGCCTTCAACCACGCAGAAGGCTTGATCTCGCACGGAACATCGTTCTGGTCAACGCGACACAACTCCTGCCCATTGGCTCGAACGATCAGCAATGGAGCAGCTTTCTTCTTGAAGATGGAGAACATGCTTTCCTTGGCGGTAAGGCGTGACTAGGAGATCGGATCACTGGGCGACTGGACAGATTTTAGTGCTTTAGCTTCGCCTGCGGCGAGTCAAGGACCATGCCCACGAGAAGAGCAAGCAGACGCCGAAGAGCGTAAACAGAAAAGCGGCAAGCCCCGCCCAGGACATGCCGAACAGCCAAAGGCCAGAATGACACGCGACCGGGTCTCTTGCGGTGGAGGCAAAAGTGGCGCAGGGCGAAAGAGTTTTGGTGTGATGCCACCAGGTGAACGTAACGGAAGCACCGAAGACCACCAGTAGCGCAGCCAATAGCCGAAGCGCGCGATATCCAACTGACGTCTTTGTTGATTTCGGATGTGTGCACATGTGCAGAGCGGCCTAACGCCTAAATGAGGTGTTGGGGCTTACCACCCCTGAGCCTGCGCAAATGATTCAAGTTGTTGCTGAACCTTGGCGGCTAGCTCCGGTGAGGTGTAGAACGCAAGGTCAGGGGCGTCCACATCATCCTTGAACGCAACCACCACCAAGCGCTCGCGTTTACCATTTAAGGTGGCCGAGAACTCCCAATTGCCCACTGTCTCAACCGGCAACGCATCGATTGATTCTTTGAGTGCGTCGGCGTCTAGATTGGTACTGACAGAGCCAGACAACTCATGCAGGAATGGTCCAACCCCATCCTGATCGAAGCTCATGGAAGCTTCGGAGAGACCAGAGACGTCAATTTTTGTAGCGGATGCCGAGCAGGCTACGCCTGATGCGAAGAGGAGAAAAGCAAGGGCTGCAATGATCTTTCTCATAGGGCCTAATCGCCAGGTCAAGCCGACCCGCGACGTGGTTCCGGCTTGAGTGAATTGTCAGGCCGCATGCCGATACGTCACGGCTGCAAACCAAATGATTGCTGCAAGCACAAGCATGACGATCCATCCTGATCTTTGATGGAACGGCACCGGGTTGCACCCGATCTGCGCTTCTGCCGCCGAAGCGCTAACTATCCAGCCGTGGGAGCAAACAGGACAAATGAGCTGGTACTGCTTGGAGATGACCCACCCGAAGAGATGATAGAAGTGTCCGTACTTGTACTTGAGACGCAGTGTGAAGTCTTGCTTCTGCTCGCACCTCTGGCAGTACTCATGTTCTTCCAGGTCGAAGGTCAGCACTCGCTCGCCCCATCCCCAAAGAATCATCTGTCTCTCTCGAAATATCTCTAGCGGTCTAATAACTGGATTAAGCCAGCCCGCGAGGTGGATCCGGCTTGAATGAATTGCCAGGCGTCGCCACTAGTCACTGCTCCCGGCGCAGCCAGAGTCCCCCGCATCGCAACCGGAAAAACCAATGTCCTGACCACCCGATGCGCCACCATCGGATGACAGATAGAACGGGTCACTTGTATCGGACGATGTGGAGCCAGCTGCCTGAGAAGAAGCAAACGCGGTACAAACGACGGCGCCGATGACTGGAACAAGCCAGATGACAGCAACTTGCAATGCGCGTTGTGATGGCGACAGCGTCGAAACGCGAAGCACTGCAACCGATGCGACGATATTGCCAAGAGCAAGTACCGCACCCAGTAGAAGCATCAACTCCATCCAAACCTCCAAAGTTGCCTGACCATTACTGGGGCTGCCCGTGTGCGGTGTGAAAACAATCCTCGCCGAGTCGTCGATGGCCGTCAATCGCCGCAAACCTTTGCAGCAAACGCTCGTGATGCCAGCGCGGCTGCCCATGACCATGTGCTATGCCTTAGTCGAGTTGTTCCAACGTGAGAGGCAGGATGACAGCCGGATGTTCAATCTTTGTCCTCCTGCGCGAGGAGCGGTGAGCGCACACAGCATGGTAATAAAGCGCGTTACGCTCGATGCTAGCGTGGGCATGCATGCTGCGCGGCGCACCTGCTTAGTCTTTGGCTGCCACGCTGACGACCAGCTCGCCGTTGCACATGCGAATGTCGAGCTCGCTGTCGATGGTGAAGCCCAGCAGTTCCAGCCAGCGGCCGAGTAGGCGCAGCGTGGGGATGCGTTGGTGGCTGTCGGGGTAGTAGCCGTAGCCAATGGCGCAGTGTTGCGGGGCACGCGGGTGGCCCGGATGAGCAATTTTTAAATTAATTATGGCGCTTTATCCAATAGCGCCTAACGCCAGAATTAAGCCGCGCCGAGAAGCGGCGTCGGCTTGAAGGAATTATTAGGGCGCACCCACATACGAGAGAAGACTCCGAGCTGCGGCTATCTTGTTGAAACGCGATGTATACTGAAGCCCAGTCCTCAATGGTCTGAGACCTATTCATCGTTAGCTAGCAACCGTCGAGAGCAGAATCATGAGTTGCCAGATGAGAAGTAGCACTGTGGGATAGAAGGTAAGTGCGAAGCCAAATGCACGAGCGCGTGCGCCGCCACTATACGAGGCAAAGAATGTCAGCCTGCCAAGCAAGAAGGCACAAGCGCATACTGGAGCTGCGGCTTGAATGCTGGGGCGAGTACTGACAAGGGCAGCAACGTAGACAGGGAGTGCCAACGCCAGCTGTTCCATCGTATTTTGCAGTAGAGATTCTAACGTTCTGGCCTGGATAGTCCCCACGCTCAATGCGCTGCCGTCAATGTCAGCAGGTGTGAAGAAACGATGTTTGGCCATACGAGCAATCGCCACGCACATTGCTATGGCGGGCAACAACAGGCTGATTGCAATGCGATCTGCGGCGCGCCACCCCAAAAATGCCCTTGATGCCAGGAAGACAACCAGCAAAGAGGCAACGAGGCCCGAAACCATGCCAAGGGCGACTCCTCGCTGCTTTTCGTCTAGGTGCACTATGAGTTCCTTTGCCGGCTAACGCCTGAATTAAGCCGACCCGCGAAGCGGGTTCGGCTTGGATGAATTGTTAGGCCGCAAGCTGACGCAGTCTGCCCCACGACTGGCAAAGCCCCGCGAGGTGCACCAGACCAATGGCGAGACAGATCGCCGAGCTCACGACCCAGAAGGTGAGGCTGTTGCCAGGGAAGTAGGCCATGACCGGGACGAACGCTACACCGCGAACGATGTAAATACCTGTGACCGCCATAAGGACTGTTCGACGTAGCGGAAACGGCCGGAATACGCCCGCGGCCGAGAGCGCGTACGCTCCCCAAGTGGCCAAGACGGCGGCGATTGCGAGCGTGACCACTGTGGGATACCAGCTGCCTTCAGCGTGAAGTTGCGCCATCTGCTCTTCGGCGCCCAAGAGGCGGAACAGTGGTGCGCCCACTACTAAGCACGCAAGATGTGCCAGTGCTGCAACGCCACTCAGTGCGCCGCCGACGATGAGGAGCTTGTTGGTTGGGCCTTCCACGCGGTCTCCCTTGCGACCTAACGCCTGAATTAAGCCGCGTCGCTGAGCGGATTCGGCTTGAATGAATTATTAGGGTCCATCCGTGATGCTCCCGACGGGCCGACGGCGAACCCACCATACGAAAGCAAAGAATAACGCAGACGCCAAGAATGCAAGAGCGGGAACTATGAGCAGGCCGTTCTGCTCGTGATAGACAACTAAATTACGCCCGTCGAAATAGCGCCCCTCCTCGTTGAAAAGGCAGCGATATGGCCAATAGAACGAAAAGTAGAAGAAGCCAAAGAGGGTCGCCAAAGTACCCGAGATCAGGGCTACCGCCAACAGTAAAGCTTGTGGGATGCGGCGATGGCGTTGCTTGGGGCTCAAGAATCCCTCCTGTGGGGTGTAGCGTTGGAATTAAGCCGACCCGCGAAGCGTGTTCGGCTTGAATGAAGTGTTCAGCGGCAGCTTACCGCCGACTGGCACGACTAGCCCCCTGAAAAAGCACGGCCAGGTCCGAGCTGGACATCTTGCTGAGACTGTCATACGCGGGTTTGGTGGCGGACTCGGTCCCAGTACCTTCGCCGTACAGCCTAATGCCACCGTTACCGTCCGGCGCGAGGATAAAGAAGAACGGAGTAGCGGGATTGGGCGTGTCGGCAGTGATCACTACGGAACGGCCATCGGTGCAGCCATACACCAGCCAGTTATTGCCTCCGAACCGCTTCAAGGCCGGTCCAATGTTGCATTAAAGCGCGGGATGTTCAGTGGCAGGCACAGTCGACGAGCTAGCAGCGAGAAGTGTGATGAATAGAGTTGCAATCATGTCTGCTCTGCCGCCTAACGCCTGGTTGAGCCGACCCGCGAAGAGGGTTCGGCTTAAATGACTTGTTAGCTGAAATCTTTAAGGCTGCCCGAGATGTCTTTGCGGAGCTGTCCGAGCGACAGATTACACCTGGCAATGATCTCTTGCTCTAGCACCGCCGGATTTTGGTCGTAGCGGAGTGAGAGAGCTTTGGCCAAATGCTTGACCGTATCAGCCAGAATGTCTCCCCAAGCAGTCGTCTCTCCAGCACTCTCCTCTGGTGGATAAAGGCCAACATTGAGGGATACCAAAAGGTCTTGCCGCGTCACCCAAATCCGTGCCACCTCAAAGGCATCCAAGTCCTCGGCAGCCCCATCTGGAAGTGGAAGTTCTCTTCCCATCGCATTTAACGCCTGAATTAAGGAGGCCCGCAAAGCGGGTCTGGCTTGAATGAATTGCTAGGCACCGCCGATGCCTACAATAACGCAGATTGCCGGTGTGGTTAGGAACCAAACAACTGGTAGCCAGACGAGCTTACCTGTCCGAAGCCACAGCGGTTTGAGGTGGGGCGGGATAGTAGACGACGGTCGTGCGATCCAGCCCAGCTCACGAAAATTGTTGTGGTAGCCAGGACCAAGCCCAGGAAATTGCGTGAGGTGTTCCCAGGTGGCTCGATCAACAGCCAGAAGATCTCGACGAAAGCGGATGTTGAGTAGGGTGCCACCTCCGCCGGCAAGTGCAAGACTACCTACGATATAGAGCGTGGTCAGCCGCTCTCGTGGACCGACCACACCGAAACGCAGGAAAAGAACCAGAGCTGCAAAAATTCCCCATGCAACAAATAGCCATCGAACTTTCATGCGATGCCTGTCGCCTGAATTAAGCCGACTCGCAAAGCGAGTTCTGCATGAATGGATTGTTAGACGTGCCTACGCAGACCAGTAATGCAGTGGGCTGCCGAACACGCCATGGGCACCAAGGTTGCTTGCACTCTCACCCCAAAAGCAATAGAAGAGGTTCTGCTCTGGTTGGTACACGAGCCAGTAGCCTGCTTGATGAGCGACGCATTGACCCGAGATGACTTGGCCAAGCGCAATGTCGGGAAAGCCAGGCGCCATGACTGTATCGCTAACAGGAAATGGTTTGCAGACGTTGTGGCGGATGCTATCCGTTAGACCAGCAAAGTAGCTTTTCGCGTCAACGTCGTAATTGACGTACACATCCGTAGTGTCGGATAGCTCGGCCTCCAGCTTCGCAAGTAACGGGTTATTGTCTTGCACGTCTAACGCCTTAATTAAGCCGATCCGCGAAGGCTGCCCAGCGTCGTCCAGCGACGCGTACTCAACGATCTGCTCGGCGTGGCTCTCGTCCTCGATTACGAAACACTTTGGCATAGTGCCTAACGCCTGATTTAAGTCGACCTGCGAAGCTGGTTCGGTTTGAATGAATTGTTAGCATCCTTACAGGTGGTCGATGGAGCTGACCAGGATTTCCCCAGGGGTGCCAGAAAGATGCCCGCAACCACGAAAGTGTGGTCCTGGTGAATGGAGCGTACCTAAAACCGATACGCGATGTCCGTGAAGTTTCTCCAAGCCCCTCTAATTGAGTTGCACGCTGCCCGTGGCGGTACTAAGCCAAATGCTGGAACTGGCTTGGCCGAATGGTTCGATGTCGTGCCTCTCGACCTTGGGATAGTGCCAGATGGCAACGTGCTCGAACTCAACGTGGAGAATTCCATGGACGGTCACAGGCTTTCCGTCGAGATGGCCTAGCTGGTCCAGCGCTTCATTGACGGATAGCGAATCTTTCATAGGGTGCTAACTCCAGAGTCAAGCAGCGCCGAATAGCGGCGTCGGCCTGGATGAATTGTTAGGGGGCAGGCAGCGGTGCATAACTGCTCACTCCGATGTAGCGATCAAACGGCTCGCGCTCGGCTGCAGGAAGGCGGCTTCGTTGAATGCGAAGCGAGTAGCCACCTTGCATAACGCCCGAGTTGACCAAAGCCCAATCCGCTACTTCTGATTCTGGCACGAACTTCCTTGTGCCGGGGGAGATGTCAGTGAACTCAGGCGGCGCCTCGAATACGGACGCGTTGAATCCAGAAGGCGTAGCGGACTCCACGGTTAGCCAAAGCCACATCACGCCACTTGCCGGATCAGAGATGCGTGTTTTTACCATTGACGAGACGTCAGTCGGCGTCCCATCGGCTAGGAGCCGACGAAAGTGGCCTAGCGAGCCGTTAGCTGCTCGGGCGGCGTCCGCAAGCTCCCCGTTGGGCATCGCCATAAACAGAGGTTCGTCTTGGGGTTGCTCAAATTTGCTGGTGGCATCGGCTTGGCCAAAGCTCAGCACGCCGCGTACGAACCGAAGGATCTTGCCCACGTTGCTCACTCCCGCTGCCCCTAACGCTTGAATTAAGTCTACCCACGAAGTGGGTTCGGCTTGAATGAATTGTTAGACGCATGCCTCATATCTTGCCCTCGATGCGCGCCTGAGTGATTACCTGTTGATCTGCCCGAAGCTGCTCCCGACCAACATCATCCGCAGCAAGTGAACCTTGGTACTTGCCAGCGAATAGAGCAACTTGACGCTGAAGCTTATGAACCGTGACAAGTCGCGCCTCGAGCTCTGCTTGAGAGAATGCTGAGCAATCAATATCCAGAACCGACGCGCCCTCAATGAGCGAGCTGGCATCTGCCAAGTCTGCATCCCATTGAGCAAGCCAATGCTTTGTAGCGCCAGAATTATAGGTGCCTTGAGCGGCAGCGAGCCGCGTCCGTGAGGTCTTTGCGCTCTCCAGCAGGGGAGCCAGACCGTGGATATCCGAATGCAACGTGATTTCGGCGCGACGTAGCTCTAGGCGAAGATCAAGGGATTTGAGCTGGCCAGTGCGTCGAAACGCCAGGAAAGCGAGAACAGCCCCAGCGATGCCAGTGACGGCGCCGATGATGCCCGCAATTGCTCCGGTGTAAGCAAGCCAACTTTGCTCTGACATTGCTTGGTCTCGCCAGAAAGATTGTTTAGCGCCTAACGCCCGAGTTAAGCCGCGTCGCTAAGCGGCGTCGGCTTGGATAAATTGTTAGAACCCACTTAGCAGAACACGATTGCAGCTCCGGAGAACACAGACGCCTCTGCTGCCCCAATGAGGCGGAGGCACGTAAACGACTCAATACCGTATCGCTTCCACTTTAGTCCGGGCTGCTGCTGCAGATCGGCAGCCTCCCAAACTTCCTCACTTTCAGGATCTATTTCTGGCGGAAGTTCCAGCCATGCCGCTAGGCGGCGACATTCTTCTAGAAGCCTCGGGGACGAGCCGAGCATGCCTCCGGGCAAATCGACCTCCTCACTTGGGAAGATGACCGACTCGAAATCTTGGGGTGCGTAAAAGCCTTCGGCATCGCTGTGAAGTACGAGATGCTCAAAGCCCGGGGCCAAGAGATCGTAGTACTCGGCAAGCACGGGGTCTGCAGCCGGATCGTCGTCTGCCGGCCCAGGTACCTCGAGCCCTTGGCCGATGTACGCAGCCAGCCTCCGCAGGTAGTGGATCCCTGAATAGCCCCACATCTGGCAGGAGAAGAACGGCTCGTCCTCAGAGCTTGACGGCTCCGCGTGACCGGGCAAGCCCGCCTCCGTTAAGGCTCGCGCCACGGGAGCGTACATCTCTTGGTCCTCCATGCCTCCGACCGAAATACTCAGACCCATGTCATCTCCATGTGGGCTCTAACGCCTGAATTAAGCCGACCTGCGAAGCGGGTTCGGCTTGAATGAATTGTTAGGGCGCACCTCGGTGCAACTCCCTAAGTTGTCTAACAACAGCCTCTTGGTGCGCGAGCCAAATGTCCTCGGAACTACCTGCATCAATTATGGCCTCACCTGGCTCAGTTGCGTCAGAAATGATCGTGTCAACGACACTGGCGAATGGCGCAAAGTTAGATAAGCCATTGCTTATCGATGCTGATACGCAGGACCGCCATTGGGATATGCCGCGATTGAAGAAGTACTGCGAAAGGCCGCCATTGCGTGTCTCTGTGTCGAGGAGCCAAATCTCGTATAGAAAGTTATCAAGTGGTGGCAGGTCGCCCGAGCCTGAGGTCTGCCTCTCAACGACGGTGTGGCCGACCTCAATGATCCAATCTTCAAGGTCCCATGGAATCATGGTGCGCTAACGCCGGAATTAAGCCGACCACGAAGCGAGTTCGGCTGGAATGAATTGTTAGGTGGGCTAGCGTGCAACCGTATCTCGCCACTCCAGGAGTTTATCGGCCGCGAGTTCAGCACGGGTCTCCGTTCCCGGAAGTCCCATGCGTTGGTCAGCAATCTGCACAAGATGCCTAGCGATTGCGGAGTTGTCGGCGCCCTGCCACAACAGGCTGCAAATGTGGTCAACGTAGCCGTCGTACTCATTACGGGCTTGCGGAACGCCTGCTACTCCGATTGGATCCCAGATGTAGTGCAGCACCTCACCAACTGCTTGGCGTAATGCTCTTTGTTCGGATCCGAGTTGGTCTGTCATAGCCCGCCTAACGCCTGAATTAAGCCGACCCGTAACGGGGCGGTGGTTGGGTGCTAGCGTAGCGGAAAAGCGCCCGAGCGCTGCCCCGATGCGGGTTCGGCTTGAATGAATTGTTAGGCCGCGACATGTGCAGCCTCCATGTACGTGCTGTACGCGTCATATGAGAAGCCGATGCCAATAGCAGCAGAAAGAGCAAGCAACAGCCAATACTTGGTTGGATGCTCTCTGCGGCTGAATCTGGCTATCCACGCGCCATCAAGTGCGCAACCAGTAAAGGCCTGAATGAGGAATGGAATAAAACCGCTCACACCGAACAGAATGGCGGCAGCCAATTTGCTAAGGCCCGCCGACTCGCCCCAGAAAGCGGACGCCGAAAACAAACCGATGAAAAGGATGAACCCCCAACCAAACGATTTGCCTTGAAAGCGCGAGACGGAATTTTGCATAGCTGCCTAACCACTATTGGACCGCCTAAGAGCGGTGTTGCGCCAAGTATCGACTAAGGCCGGAGGTCTGGAAAGGAGGAATTCCTATTCCTTGACAATAACTTACCGGATGGCCACCGGCAGTCTTTGTGCCGATGCTGGTTGCGTTAGCCTACGTTCGAGTAAGCGTATGAGTTACACCTGCGGCGATGCAGGCGTAATGACGCCTCTGACTCCGAAGCTGTTGGATCAGGTCCGTGCTCGGCTGCGGCTTCGTCACTACAGCCTGCGTACCGAGCATGCATTTGTGGGCTGGATCCGACGCTTCATTCTGGCCAACGGCAAACGGCACCCAGTACAGATGGGGCAGGTGGAGGTCGAGGCGTTTCTCACCGAACTGGTGACGCAGGGCAGGTGTCGGCCGGCACGCAGAATCAGGCGCTGGCGGCACTGCTGTTCCTGTATCGCGAGGTTCTGGGCATGGAGTTGCCCTGGATGGAGAATCTAGTGCGCGCCAAGCGGTGGCGGCCCATTCCAGTGGTGCTCTCTGCCGAGTAGCTCGCGCGCGCACAGTGCAGGAGCTGTTGGGCCACAAGGATGTGGCAACCACGTAGATCTACATGCATGTGCTGGGGCACGCGGCGTCGGCGGTGCACAGCCCGCTGGATGGGCTGGGCATCGGCGGTGGATGATGTTGCCGCCAGGAAAAGCCAACCCGCTGTGGCGGTGCGGTCAGGTGTCGGGACTGAAGTGCCTTCCACAGTCCGATGCCGGATACGATGAAGACCGCTAAAAATCCGCGGTCCTCATGGCAATGCCTCAGCCGTCCAACAACGCCTTGTCCCGCACCGCACCCTTGTCCGCACTGGTCGCCAGCAACGCATACGCCTTCAGCGCCGTGGTGACTTTGCGTGGACGCACCTCGACCGGCTTCCAGCCCTTGGCATCCTGCTCGGCGCGACGCAGGGCAAGTTCCTCGTCCGAGATCAGTAGGTTGATCGAACGATTCGGGATATCGATCAGGATCTTGTCGCCGTCGCGCACCAGGCCGATCGCGCCGCCTGCGGCGGCTTCCGGCGAGGCGTGGCCGATCGACAGGCCCGAGGTGCCGCCGGAGAAGCGGCCGTCGGTGAGCAGGGCGCATTGCTTGCCCAGGCCCTTGGATTTGAGATAGCTGGTGGGGTAGAGCATTTCCTGCATGCCGGGGCCGCCCTTGGGGCCTTCGTAGCGGATCACCACGATGTCGCCGGCCTTCACTTCGTCGGCAAGGATGCCCTTGACCGCCGAATCCTGGCTCTCAAAGACACGCACATTGCCTTCGAACACGTGGATGGATTCGTCCACGCCTGCGGTCTTCACCACGCAGCCGTCGCGGGCGATATTGCCGTACAGCACGGCCAGGCCGCCTTCCTGCGAGAAGGCGTGAGCGACATCGCGGATGCAGCCTTCGCTGCGGTCGGTATCCAGGCTGTCCCAGCGCGTGGCCTGGCTGAAGGCGATCTGCGTGGGGATGCCGGCCGGGCCGGCCTTGTAGAACGTGTGCACCGTTTCCGCGTCGGTCTGGGTGACGTCCCACTGCGCGATGGCGTCGGCCAGCGTGCGTGCGTGCACTGTGGCGGCGTTGGTATGCAGCAAACCGCCGCGTGCCAGCTCGCCGAGGATGGCCATGATGCCGCCGGCGCGATGCACATCTTCAATATGGTATCTCGGCGTGTTCGGGGCGACCTTGCACAGCTGCGGCACGCGCTTGGACAGGCGGTCGATGTCGCGCATGCCGAATGCCACCTCGCCTTCCTGCGCGGCGGCGAGCAGATGCAGGATGGTGTTGGTGGAGCCGCCCATGGCGATGTCCAGCGTCATCGCATTCTCGAACGCTTCGAAGGTGGCGATGCCGCGCGGCAGCGCGGTGGGGTCTTCGCCGCCATACCAGCGATGGCACAGCTCCACCGCCACGCGCCCGGCGCGCAAAAACAATTGCTCGCGGTCGGCATGCGTGGCCACCACGGTGCCGTTGCCGGGCAGCGACAGGCCCAGCGCTTCGGTCAGGCAGTTCATCGAGTTGGCGGTGAACATGCCCGAGCACGAGCCGCAGGTGGGGCAGGCGCTGCGCTCGAACTCGGCCACCTTTTCGTCGGAGGCGCTGTCGTCGGCGGCGATCACCATCGCGTCGATCAGGTCGAGCTTGTGTTCGGCCAGCTTGGTCTTGCCGGCTTCCATCGGGCCGCCGGAGACGAACACGGTGGGGATGTTGAGCCGCAGCGCGGCCATCAACATGCCGGGGGTGATCTTGTCGCAGTTGGAAATGCACACCAGCGCGTCGGCGCAGTGCGCGTTGACCATGTACTCGACCGAGTCGGCGATGATCTCGCGGCTGGGCAGCGAATACAGCATGCCGTCGTGGCCCATGGCGATGCCGTCGTCCACGGCGATGGTGTCGAACTCCTTAGCCACGCCGCCGACGCGTTCGATCTCGCGCGCGACAAGCTGGCCGAGATCCTTCAGGTGCACGTGCCCGGGCACGAACTGGGTGAACGAGTTGGCGATGGCGATAATGGGCTTGTGGAAGTCGCCATCGCGCATGCCGGTGGCGCGCCACAGTGCGCGGGCGCCGGCCATGTTGCGGCCGTGGGTGGAGGTCTTGGAGCGGTACTCGGGCATGGCGAAGTCGACGGCTGATTGGCGAGCGGTGGCTGGCAATTAGACCGCGTCGCAACTGTTGCTGCTGCAACGGTCGCGGCGCGTTCCGGTGATCTGGCACGGTAGCACGCGGGCGCATGCACGCCGTGCTGGCGGGCGGGCGAGGGCATCGTGCGCAGCGCACGCGGAATGCAGCAGCGCCGGCCGGCACTGCACGTGAACACGCGCCCCGGCTCCCGCTGCATCACGTTGTCGGCCCGGCATGTAATGCGATGTAAACGTATGCGGGCGCGCATGCAGTGCCCGGAGTGCGAACCGGAGCGCAGATCGCGCCGCCGGGACATCGGCAGGATTGTCCCTAGACCGGTGCGGCCAATGTGGGGAGCAGCACCGCCAAGGATCTCCACCAACGGCACCGCAGGAGGCGCCCATGTCCGACCATCCTCATTCACGCCGCACGGCGGCAACGTCGCATCCCATCGACCAGACGCCGGCGGCAACGGCCGGCATCACGCGGCGTCGCGTGCTGCAGGGCGCAGCCGGCGCGGCGGCGCTGGCGGGCCTCGGGTGGGGCGGCCGCGCGGCCGCGCAGAGCGCCACCCTGCCGTTCGCGGGCCTGAACCTGTCGGGCCTGGCCTCCAACAGCTATGTGGAGAATGCCGAGATCGGCACGCACTACCGCGCCATCACCGCGCAGCACGTGGCTGCCGCCGGGGCCTGCCCGCTGTTCCGGCTGCCGACCACCGCTGCGCGCTTCACGCGTGGGCAGGGCGTGGCCCTGAACGAGACCTACTGCCGCCAGGTCCAGGACGCACTGGACCACATCGCTGCACGCGGCAAGCGCGCCATCGTGGAGCTGCACGACTACATGCGCCTGCCGCAGCGGGTGGCCGCCAAGTCCGGCTACCGGCGCGACGCCAGCGGCACGCTTGTCGATGCACGCGGCAACCGCGTCGACGACCCGGCCGCAGCCGAGGTCTGGGCCGACACCTATCCGCTGCGCAGCTTCGGCTACCAGGGCTATTTCGATCGCCGCGACCAGTTGCTCAAGCTCTACGAATACCGCGTGATCGGCACGCCGGGGTGCACGCTCTACAACGAGGCCGGCCTGCCCGACCTGTGGGCACGCATCGTCAACCGCTTCAGGCAACACCCGGCGGTGTTCGGCTGGGGCGTGATGAACGAGCCATACCAGGGAAAGGAGCGCAACGCCGATGGCAGCGTGCTGTCGATGTCGGCGCACTGGCAGAACACCGCCACCGCGTGCTGCAAGACCATCATCGATCGCGACCGCGACCACTTCGTGTTCGTGTGCGGCAACGGCTATGCCAGTGCCCGGCTCTGGCAGCAGGACTCGATGGGCCTGTTCGACATCCCCGATCCCTACAACCGCATCGTCTACGAAGCGCACAACTACCTGGATAGCGACGGAGCTGGCGGCGGCAACTGGGTCGGGCCCGGCGGGCGCAACGAGGTGGTCAAGCCGGACACCGGCATCGAGATGGTGGCGCCCTTCATCGAAGCCCTGCAGCATGCCGGCAAACGCGGCTATCTGGGTGAGCATGGCTATCCGGCCGACAACCACAGCGCGGAGGTCGCCACCACCCGGATGCTGGCCCATCTGCAGGCCAACAATATCCCCAGCACGCAGTGGTGCTTCGGCCCCGGCTGGCCGGATGACGATGTGCTGGGCATGAGCTACGACGTGGGCGCGGACATCCAGGCCAAGAGCAATCTCGCTGCGGTGCAGGCCTTCTTCGACGTGCGCCTGTCCGGCTACGTGCCGCCACCTCTCTAACCCCGGCGCCGCCGCGGCCCGGAGGACGCGGCGGTTTACACTGATGGCATGCGCATGGACTTCCCGTGCCGCGCCGGCTGCGCGGCCTGTTGTATTGCCCCGTCGATCAGTTCGGCGATCCCCGGCATGCCGCAGGGCAAGCCGGCGGGCGTGCCCTGCGTGCAGCTCGATGGCCAGGGCCGGTGTCGCCTGTTCGGCTTGCCGACGCGGCCGGTGGTGTGCGCCAGCCTGCGTCCATCCGAGGACATGTGCGGCGCTTCGCGCGCCCAGGCGCTGGCCACGTTGAGGGCACTGGAGCAGGCCACGCGGCCGTAAGCGGCGTCAGGTCGCCGGCGTTCTTGCCGCCATGCAACCCCGCCGCCATGCAACCCGCAGCTGGCTGCGGCTGCGCTGCATCCCGGGCGGCCAGGGATGCGCAACGTGCGGCGCGTTGCTGCCGTCATCTCTCTGCGCGTCGGCCTGCCAGCATCAAGCCACGGGCGTCTGCGGCAGGTGCATCCAGCTCGAAGGCGGTGTACCCGTGTCGCAGAGGGCCGATGCTGGCCTGCAGCCGCAGGGCGGGGACCCGGATTCAGCCGGCGCTGGCGCCGCCCAGATACTGATCCTTGAGCCGCACGTAATGCTGCGCGGAGTAATGCAGGCTTTCGATTTCCTTGTCGCTGAGGGTGCGGGCCAGGCGCGCGGGATTGCCCAGCCACAATTCGCCTTCGCCGACGATCTTGCCCGGGCCGACCACCGCGCCGGCACCGACAAAGCCGTAGCGCTTGACGGTGGCGCCGTCTAGCACGCAGGCGCCCATGCCGATCAGGCACAGGTCTTCGATGGTGCAGGCATGCAGGATGGTGCCGTGGCCAACCGTGACGTCGGCGCCGATCAGCGTCGGGTAGCCGGCCTTGTTGAACGGGCTATGGTGACTGACGTGGATGATGGTGCCGTCCTGCACATTGGTACGTGCGCCGATCTGCACGTGATTGACGTCGCCGCGAATCACCGTGCCCGGCCACACCGATACATCATCGCCCAGGCTCACCTTGCCGATGATGGTGCAGGCAGGGTCGACATAGACGCGTGCGCCCAGTTGCGGGGTGTGGTCCAGGAACGAGCGAATCGGGGTCACGATGATCTCCAGCATGTCGGCGTGCCGCCCGGTGCGGGCACTGCCGGCATGATAGCGGGGCGACTGTCGCATGCGGCAAGCGCTGGCGTGGCAAATGACCTGTCTGGCTGTGGCCGTGGATGACGCAGCGGCGCGGCGTGTTGAAACGACCGACGCCAGAACCTGTGGGGCTACGCCTGAATGTTTGCTGCAGCTTCGAAGGGATCGAGTTGCACTGCGTGTGGAGGTTTGCAGTCATGCGCATCTTGCGTCGTTCAAAGTTCGCTACCGCGAAATCTCGCATGCCATGCCTGCGCGACGAGTGCAGCAATGCGCTTCGCACTCCGGACCAGACGAACGTGGCGGTTACCCCGTCCGATCGCACGCCAGGTCACGCGCTGCAGCGGTAGGCGCGAGGTCGATCGTGTCCGTGCAAGCAATCCGCCTACCCCGGGTGCCGCCATGCAAACACCTCAACGAATGCATGGCGAGGCAGGCGAAGCGCTCTGCCAGCCTGTTCGATAAGCGCACACCAGTGCGTGCGGTTGTATTGAACGTCCCCTGCGATCGGCCTAGCGTGCCGATGGCGTTTTGCAACGCGGCGCTCGTGCTGCGTTGCAGTGCCGATGCATTGTCGAGTGTCGTTGCTGCTTCGAGGCTTGCTCGCGTCTTCGTCGTGCTGCCCCTGCACGCTCGCATGGCCACGCCTGCAGCTGCCGACGCACCTGCCATTCCTACACCAGGATCACCCGATGACCCCGAGCGCCGCGACACCTGCACCCTTCGTACTGGAACGCATGACGCCGTTCCAGTGGAGGGCGGTGGCGGTGTGCGTGTTGCTGACCATGCTCGATGGTTTCGATGTAATGGCGATGGCCTTCACCGCCCCGCATGTGTCGGCGCAATGGCAGTTGTCGGGCAAGCTGCTCGGGGCCTTGTTCAGTGCCGGCCTGGTCGGCATGGCAGCAGGATCGCTGATGTTGGCGCCGCTGGCCGATCGCATCGGGCGGCGCGCGACGATCCTGGCCTGCCTGGCAATCTTGACCGTGGGCATGGGGGCCTCGGCGCTGGCCACCGACGTGTGGCAACTCGGCGCGTTGCGTGCGTTCACCGGCATCGGCATCGGCGGCATGCTGGCCTGCGTTGCGGTCATCGCTGCCGAGTATTCCACCGCCCGGTGGCGCAGCACGGCATTGGCGCTGCAGGCCACCGGTTACCCGATCGGCGCAACGCTGGGCGGCGCAATCGCGGCGTTGCTGTTGCAGCAATGGTCCTGGCACGCGGTGTTTGTGCTCGGTGCGCTCGGGTCGCTGCTGTGCGTGCCCTTGGTGCTGGCGTTTCTGCCCGAGTCGCTGGATTTTTTGATCGCGCGGCGCCCGCCCGATGCAGCTGAACGCTTCAACGCGGTGCTCGCACGCATGGGCATGCCGCCGCATGCGGTACTGCCGTCACCGCCGCAGATTCCCAATCGGGCGCAGGGCTATGCGGCCCTGTTCGTGCCGGCATTGCGGCGGCAGTCGCTGTTGATCGCGCTGGCGTTCTTTCTGCTGATGTTCGCGTTCTATTTCGTACTCAGCTGGACCCCGAAGCTGCTGGTCGTGGCCGGCTTGTCGGCGGCGCAGGGTGTAACCGGTGGTGTCTTGTTGAATCTGGGCGGCATTGCCGGCGGGGCGGTCTTCAGCGCGCTGGCCGCACGTGCGCGCCTGTCGCGGCTGACCGCCGGCGCGCTTGGGATCTCGGCGCTGGCGCTGCTGGCCTTTGGCCTCTACAGCACCGTGCTGAGTTGGGCGTTTGCCACGGCGGTGCTGAGCGGCGCGGCGCTGTTTGCCGCCATCGCCGGGCTGTATGCGGTGGCGCCGGTGGTCTTCACTGCGGCGGTGCGTTCCACCGGCATGGGCTGGGCGATCGGGGTGGGCCGCTTCGGCGCGATCGCCTCGCCACTGTGCGTGGGCGTGCTGGTGGACGCGGGCTGGTCGCCGGCGGCCCTGTACCTGGCCTGCAGCGTGCCGTTGCTGCTTGCGGCCGTCGCCGTGCTGGGCATGCGCCTGCCGGAGCGCTGAACTGCCCGGCTGGCGGTTGTCACGCAGCTGAGCGAGGTCGACCGGGCCAAAGAAATGCTGCGCACTGCCGATACCCCGACAGACCCTCCATCGTTGTGGCGGGCTCTTCCGCGGACCATTTGCAGATCAGCGCCGGCATGCTCAGAACCATCGACTCCGATCAACTCCGCCCCGGCATGTATGTCTACAAGCTGCTGGGCGCGTGGGTGCACCATCCGTTCTGGAAGACCTCGTTCCTGGTCGATTCGGATGACGTGGAGAAGATCCATGGCAGCCGGATCGAGCAACTGGTGATCGACACCGCGCGTGGCCTGGACCTGGAAACGGCGGCGCCGGACGCACCCAGCCCGGAGCCCGAGCCGGCGGTACCGCCAGCATCACTGCCCCCCGAGCCGCCCACCGCCACGCGCACCGCACGCACAAATAGCGTCACCGCGCAGGTCGGCATCGAGTCCGAAGTGGTGCGCGCACGCAAGATCTTCGAAGACGGGCGCGACACGGTCGAGGCGATGTTCCGTGACGTGCGGCTTGGACGCACCGTCGACACCGAGGCGGCGATGCCGCTGGTGGAAGCCATCAACGAGTCGGTCCTGCGGCATCCGCAGGCCCTGATCAGCGTGGCAAGGCTCAAGACCGCCGACGACTACACCTATCTGCATTCGATGGCGGTGGCCGGCCTGATGAGCGGGCTGGCGCGCCAGCTCGGCTTGCCCGAAGGGCAGGTCGTCGAGGCGGCCATGGGCGGCCTGCTGCACGACATGGGCAAGGCGGTGACGCCGCTGGACATCCTCAACAAGCCGGGCAAGCTCACCGACGACGAAATGGAGGTCATGCGCCAGCATCCGCTGGATGGCCATCGCCTGCTGGTGGCCGGCGGCGTGCAGAACGCGGTGGTGCTGGAGATCGCGCTGCACCATCACGAGAAAATGGACGGCAGCGGCTACCCGAATCGGCTGGCGGGCGAGGACATCTCACTGATGTCGCGGATGGGTGCGGTGTGCGATGTGTACGACGCCATCAGCTCCGACCGCCCCTACAAGCGCGGCTGGGATCCGGCCGAATCGCTCAAGCGCATGGCGTCGTGGCAGGGGCATTTCGACCCGGTGGTGTTCCAGGCCTTTGTGCGCCGGCTGGGGATTTATCCGGTCGGCTCGCTGGTGCGGCTGGAGTCGCAGAAACTGGCGGTGGTGATCGAGCAGACCGCCGATGCGCTGCTCAAGCCCAAGGTCCGCGTGTTCTATTCGGCCAAGTTGCGCAGCCATGTGCTGGTGCAGGACATCGATCTGTCGCGGCCGGATTGCCAGGACCGCATCGCACAGATGGAAAGCCCCACCGACTGGGGCTTCCGCGACCTCGAGAAGCTATGGTTGCCGTAATCGGTAATTCGTAACCCGTAGGCCACCAGTTAGCAGTTGGCCTAGCTGGCACGCAGATGCATCGAGCGAGCGCCTCGCCAGTTGAGGAATCCCGCTGGGCGATTGGGCTGGATGCGCAAGCGTCGCGTGGTGACAACCGCAGCGTTGTCGTCGTGCTTGCCGCCACCGCTGCCAGGCCCGGCATACCGCACGCACCCGTGCCCGGCGCGCCGGCCGCAAGCCGGTTGCCGCACCACCACCAGGCGCATTGGTCAGCCTGGCGAGCGCGACCATGCTGCGCTGCAGCTTGGCAATGTAGTTATGATCCATAACTATTCCGGAACGCAATCACTTGCCGACCTGTAACCCATGTCTCAGCCGTGCCTGGATGACCGTCGCTTCCCACACCTGCCTGCCGCCGCAGACGCCCGCCATGTGCTGGCGCTGGACCGGCACCTGCATGCTGTGGCCTGCCTGCACGACGGGGCCAAGGCCCCCTCGGCATGCCTGAGCGCGTCTACAATGCAGCTCACGCCGCGGACCGGCGTTGCGGGCAGTGTGCGTTGCGCGCACCGGTCCGCCCGTCGTCTTCGCTGCGAGAACCGTCATGTCCGTCACTGCCAATGCCGCCCTGCCGCCGGATGCCGTCACCACGGTGGATCAGGCGCGCCTGCTGCGGCTGCTGGGCTACCGCATCACCCGCACCGAGTTGCTGGTGCGGCGGATGTTTCAGGACTGCGTGGCAGCGTTCGATCTCAAGCCGGTGGACTTCTCGCTGCTGATGCTGGTGGACGGCAACCCGGGCATCAATCAACGCCAGATCGGCGATGTGCTGCACGTGTCGGCGCCCAACCTGGCGATCGTGGTAGCACGCCTGGTCAAGCGCCGCCTGCTGCGGCAGGTGCGGGGACGCCAGGACCGACGCATGCAGCATCTGTCGCTGACCACCGCCGGCGTGACCCTGCTGAGCGCCGCCGAGGCCGAAGTGCTGCGGATGGAACAGCAACTCAGCGTGGTGCTTGGCAGCAGCGAGGCGCCGTTGCTGCGCGCGCTCGACCGGCTGGACCGTCTGGACACCGCCTGATCCGCAGCTGCCGTGCAGGCGCACGGCCCGCTTTCTACCTGAGCTTTGCACGCGCCGTCGCCGGCGTGTCGATCGCGCCTGCCTGACCGTTGTTCCGCCGCAGTGTCCGCTGTCCCTCCCCATGCTGGAGATGTTTGCAGTGAACTATCGATCGGTCCTGTCTGGGTTGTCTTCCCGCGCGTCGGGGCTGCGCCGCGCAGCGCTTGCCATGGTGGCGCTGCTCGCTGCGGGCACCGCCGCGGCGCAGAACCTGCCGCAGAGTACGACGCTGACCAACGGCATCAATACCGGCGGTACCAGCTATCTGGACGGCTTCACCCGCACCACTCCCGGCTGGGCGGTGATCACCTATCTGCGTCAGAGCTCACTGGATGCGATCAAGGATTCCCGCGGCAACGACGTGCCGGTGTTCGATCGCCCGCGCATCGATTCGACCCTGCTGCTGACCCAGGTCGCCTATGTCACGCCGTACAAGCTCTTTGGCGGTGCAGTGGGCATCAACACGCTGCTGCCGCTGATCAACCTGGATGCCTCGTTCGGGCGCAACAGCATTGCCAGCTTGCGCGACAACGGTGCCGGTGTGGGTGACCTGACCTTTGGCCCCTATCTGCAGATGCTGCCGGTGATCCGCAATGGCAGGCCGGTGTTTTCGCAGCGTTTCGAAATCAATGCGATCGCGCCGACCGGCAAGTTCGACCGCGACCGCGACCTCAATCAGGGTGCCGGCTACTGGTCGCTGGTGCCGCAATACGCGTTCACCGTGCTCCCGACGCCCAACTGGGAAGTCAGCGCACGCATCAACTACATCTACAACTTCCGCAGCGAGCGGCGTCCGAACCTGCCGCCGGGTTTTGCGTTCCGCAACGGCCAGGCCGGCGATGCGGGCTGGATCAACTTCGCCACGTCCTGGGAAGTGGTGCCCGACATCCGCCTTGGCGTGAATGCCTATTACCTCACCCAGTTCCGCGACAACCGCACCAACGGGCAGCGCGTGGCCGACACCCGCCAACGCGTGTTCTATGCCGGCCCCGGCGGTGTATGGCGGATGGATGCCAACAACATGCTGTTTGCCAATGTGTATCTGCCGGTGGAGGTCAAGAACGCTGCCTCCGGCAACAACGTCAACCTGCAGTACGTCCATGTGTTCTAGCGCCGGTACGGCCGGCCTCTTCGGAGAGTGGCAATGAATTTGCAGAACAAGACGATCGTGGTCACCGGCGTGGCATCGGGCATTGGTGCCGAAGTGGCGCGCTTGGCCCGTTTCCATGGCGCCAGGGTGATCGGCGTCGATCGCACGCCGGTGCAGATGTCGCTGCACGGGTTCCACCAGGCCGATCTTGGCGATCCGGCGTCCATCGATGCGCTGGTGCAGGCCTTGCCGGAGCGCATCGACGCGCTGGCCAACGTGGCCGGCGTTCCCGGCACCGCACCGCTGGAGGTCGTGGCGCGCGTCAACTACCTGGGTCTGCGCCATTTGAGCCAGGCGCTGCTGCCGCGCATGACGGCTGGCGGTTCCATCATCAACGTGGCCTCCATCCTGGGCGCCGAATGGCCGCAACGCCTGGAGCTGCACAAGCAGCTGGCCGCCACCGACAGCTTTACGTCCGGCACTGCGTGGTTGCAGGCGCATCCGGTGAGCCACGACACCTGCTACCAGTATTTCAAGGAAGCGCTGATCGTATGGACCCTGCTGCAGTCGCGGCCCTGGTTCGCCGAGCATGGCGTGCGCGTCAACAACGTCGCGCCCGGACCGGTGTTTACGCCGATTCTCGGCGATTTCGTCACCATGCTCGGCGAGGAGCGCGTCAAGGAAGACGCCAAGCGCATGACGCGTCCGGCGTACGCCGACGAGGTGGCCGAGGCCATCGTGTTTCTCGCCTCCGATGCTGCGCGCTGGATCAACGGCATCACCTTGCCGGTCGATGGCGGGCTGGCGTCCACCACCCTGTAACACCACCCCCTCAGCAGGAGGCTAGACCATGAACGCTCTCCCCAACACCGCGATTGCCGCGTCGTCCGTCCCGGCGTGGCATGGCTGTATCTTCAATGGCGACTGGGTGCCCGGCAACGGCGGCACCGCGCAGATCATCGAACCGGCCACCGGCAAGCTGCTGCACGAAGTCGGCAAGGCCGATCTGGCCGATGTCGCCGCTGCCGTGGCGCTGGCGAAAAAAGCGCAACGTGCCTGGGCAGCCACGACGCCGCGTGAGCGCGCTGCCGTGTTTCACCGTGCCGCGCAGCTGATGGAAGCACGCAGTGCGGAAGCGGCGCTGCTGATCGCGCGCGAGACCGGCGGCATCCTGCCCAAGGCCCAGCGCGAAGTGAACGAGTCAGTGGTGTTCTATCAGCAGGCGGCGGCGCTGCCGCTGCAGGCCGTCGGCCAGGTGCTGCCCACCGGCGCCGGCCAGCTCAGCCTGGCCCGGCATCTGCCGCTGGGCGTGATCGCGGTGATTTCCCCGTTCAATTTCCCGTTGATCCTGTCGCTGCGGTCGGTGGCTCCGGCGCTGGCGATGGGCAATGCGGTGGTGCTCAAGCCTGACCCGCGCACACCGTACACCGGTGGCGTGGTCATCGCGCAGGTGCTGGAGGAAGCGGGCCTGCCGAAGGGCTTGTTGCACGTGCTGCACGGCGATGCCGCCATCGGCCAGGCGCTGGTCGAATCGCCGGATGTCCCGATGATTGCCTTTACCGGCTCCACCGCTGCCGGGCGACGCATCGGCGAGATCGCGGGCCGGCACCTGAAGAAGGTATCGCTGGAGTTGGGCGGCAACAACGCGGTGATCGTGCTCGACGACGCCGATCTGGACAGGGCGGCCTCTGCCGTGGCGTTCGGCGCCTACATGCATCAAGGGCAGATCTGCATGGCCACCGGCCGCGTGCTGGTCCAGCGTGGCATTGCCGATGCGCTGACCCAGCGGCTGGCTGAAAAGGCCAGGCATCTGCCGGTTGGCGATCCGGTCAGCGGCACCGTGGCCCTGGGTCCGATCATCGACCAGCGCCAGCTGCAGCGTGTGATCGATATCGTGGACGACAGCGTCGCCGCCGGTGCGGTGGTGGAAGCCGGTGCCAGCAACGAAGGCCTGTTCTATGCGCCGACGGTGCTGTCCAACGTGCGTCCGGGCATGCGTGCATTCGACGAGGAAGTCTTCGGGCCGGTGATCAACATCACCGTGTTCGACACCGACGAAGAAGCCGCGGAACTGGCCAACCATGGCGAGTACGGCCTGGCCGCCGGCATCCTGTCGGCGTCGGTGTCGCGCGCGATGAACCTGGGCGACAAGCTCCATACCGGCCTGTTGCACATCAACGATCAGACCGTGTCCGACGAAGTCATCAACCCCTTCGGCGGTACCGGTGCCTCGGGCAACGGCACCAGTGTCGGCGGGCCGGCCGACTGGGAGCAGTACACCCACTGGCAGTGGCTGACGATCAAGAACGAAGTGCCGCAATACCCGTTCTGACCGGTGTGGGGCGACCGACTGCGCCAAGGGCCCTGTAGCACACTCGCAGCGGTGAGGGCACGGTGACCTCACCGGTTGCGGGACACGCCGTGAATCCTTCCCTGGAGGCTCGGTGGCGGCATCCATGCCGCCACACGGTCCCGCAACCGGCGAGGACACCGCATCAGACAATTGGTCGGCGCTGGTTCGAAAAGCTGTCTGCACTGCGGTGTATCAGACATGGAGCCGATGCTCCATGGTCGAACAAGGCGCATCCAGCACGGCTCTTAGCCGTGCACACCAGACCATCTGGACTGGTCCTTGCCCGCTCGCCGTCGCGGGACCCTGAGCGGCATGGATGCCGCGCCGGAGCCTACAAGGACGTACTTGCGGCGTGTCCCGCGATGGTGGGCGGGCAAGGGCCCTGCAGCAAACTGACGGCATCGAGTGCGTGCTGCCTTCACCGCTCGCGGGACACGCCGTGAACCCGTCCCTGGGGGGCTCGGTGGCGGCATCCATGCCGCCACACGGTCCGGCAACCGGCGAGGACACCGCACCGGACAGTCCGCTGGTTACTTTGTTGAAAACCCTACAACCAGCCCACGGATCGGCCGCTCTTAATCGCAAGCGCGAAAGCGCGTCGGCGAACAGCCAGCGTGACGTACGAAATAGCGGCTGAAGTACGCAGCGTCGAAAAATCCAAGGTCGGCGGCGATCTGCTGCACGCTCAGGCTGGTGTAGCGCAGGCTGCGGCGGGCTTCGAGCATGATGCGGCGCTGCAGTAATTGCAGTGCCGAGGCGCCGGCCAGTCGCTGGCACAACGCATTGAGATGGCCCGGCGTCAGGCCCAATTGCTCGGCATAGCGGGAGATCGGCCAATGCGCACGGTAGTGCTGGTCGATCAAGGCCTGATAGCCGCGGAGATGGCGTAGTGCCGGGTCGGCATACGGACTTACCGCAGCGGCATCCTGCGCGTGTTCCAGCGCCGTGCGGGCGGTCCAGATCAACAACTGCGCTGCGGCGGCGTGCAATGCGGCCTCATGGCCGACGCGTCGGCAGGCGTGGTCGTCGGCAATGCTGGCGAACAGCACGTCGAGCAGCCCGCGTGCGCGTTGTGCGTGCAGGACCTGCGGGATGGTCAGGGCAGCCTGCAACAGTGGTGCAGCACTCAAGGCGCCGCGCACCAGCGGCATGCACAAGGTGATGATGTGGCCGCGGACCCGCGGATCGAACCCGAAGCCATGCACGCACAGCGGCGGCAGCCAGATCACGCGCGCGCCACGCAGGCGCTGGCTGCGGCCATCCAGCTGCAGCGTCGCCGGCCCGCGTTGCACGTACAGCAACTGTGCCAGGTCCTCGTGCCGGTGCGGAGCGATGTGCCAGTCATGTAGCCGGCTGCGTGCGGCAATCGACTCCCAATGCAACAACTCGGGCGTGTCGGCGTGCTGCTCGCCGTACAGGCCGAAGGCGGGCACCGCGGTGGCTGCAGCAATGGCGTGCGCGCGTCTGGGCATCGTCGAAAAGTCCAAGCACTGCGCGCAATCATCCCTTCACTGCACGCGCTTGGCTACCCACACTGGCCTGCATCCGTCAGCTGGGGCAGGAGCATTGCATGCGCACCCAAATTGCGATCATCGGCGCCGGCCCATCCGGCCTGTTGCTGGGCGAGCTGTTGCTACGGGCCGGCATCGACACCGTGGTGATCGAGCGGCAGACGCCGGACCACGTGCTGGGACGGATTCGTGCCGGCGTGCTGGAACAGGGCAGTGTGGCGCTGTTGCAGCGGGCAGGGGTTGGCGAACGCGTGCAGCGAGAGGGCCTGCCGCATCACGGCTTCGAACTGTCGCTGGATGGCCGCCGGGAGCGGATCGACCTGCTGCGCGGTTGCGGGCGCAGCGTCACCGTCTACGGCCAGACCGAGGTCACTGCCGATCTGATGCAGGCACGTGCACGCAGCGCTGCACCGACGTACTACAGCGCGCAGGACGTGACGCTGTGCGGGGTGGATGGCGACGCACCCGCGGTGGAGTTCACCCATGAGGGCCGGCGCCAGCGCATCGACTGCGACTACATCGTCGGCTGCGACGGCTTCCATGGCATCAGCCGCGCCAGCATTCCGCCCGAGCGACTGCGCCTGTTCGAGCGGGTGTATCCGTTCGGGTGGCTTGGGGTGCTTGCCGACACCCCGCCGGTCCACGACGAGTTGGTCTACGCGCAGCACCCGCGCGGCTTCGCGTTGTGTTCGATGCGCTCGCCGACGCGTTCGCGCTACTACGTACAGGTACCGGCCGATGCGCGGGTAGAGGCATGGAGCGACCAGGCGTTCTGGGATGCATTGCGTGCGCGGTTACCCGAGACGCTGGCTGCGCAACTGATCACCGGGCCATCGATCGAGAAGAGCATTGCGCCGTTGCGTAGCTTCGTCGCCGAGCCGATGCAGTACGGGCGCCTGTTCCTGGCCGGCGATGCGGCACATATCGTGCCGCCCACCGGTGCCAAGGGCTTGAATCTGGCCCTGGCCGATGTCGGCCTGCTTGCGCAATTGTTCGAGCGCTGGAACGCGCGTGGCGACGCCGAGGTGCTGCAACGGTACTCGGCGCTGGCGCTGCAACGCGTCTGGAAGGCCGAACGGTTTTCATGGTGGATGACCACCTTGCTGCATACCTTCGCCGACCAGGACGCGTTCACCGCACGCATTCATGCCGCGGAGCTGGAGTATCTGCTGGGCAGCGAGGCAGGGCGCGCGACGGTGGCTGAAAACTATGCCGGCCTGCCACTGGTGGAACTGCCGGAGTAAGTGTGGCCATGACCGATGCCGGAGATCCCTCGTGTGCCCCTGAGAATTCGGCTGCAGTGGTTACCTTCGGATTACCACCAATGCCGGAAGTGCCCTGGTGCACTCCAGGGCGGCTAGCGGGCGAGCAGACGCGGCCGTTAGGCTGGCGGCGACGCGTAGAAACCCTGTCTGCCAAGGCGCGTCATTCCCCCAATCAGCGGCGCACCGTGCTGGCGTTCCAGCCAGCGTAGCGCCCGTCTCCACATAAGGAGTCTTCCATGAATAAGCTGTTCTCCCGCGCCTTGCTACTGGTCATGCTGGTAGCGCCGGTGGCTGCGTTCGCGCAGACCGCGGTGACCGAAAATCCCAACCACCAGAAGATGCTGCTCGGCTCCACCTGGCCCGAGACTGTCAACAAGCGGCTGGTTTACGACTTCTGGCGCATCGTGTTCGAGGCCGGGCAGGTGCAGGAAGCGCCGAAATACATGGACAAGAACTACATCCAGCACAACCCGAACGTGGCGAACGGCCGCGATGCCTTCATCGCGTTCCTGACCGCGTTCGTGCCGCCGACACCGGTGCAGGAACGCGTGCAGCTGCCGCTGGTGGCCATCACCGCCGACCGTGACCTGGTCACGCTGGTGTCGGTGCGCACGCTGCCGGATCCGCGCGATCCGAGCAAGACCTACACCACCACCTGGTTCGACATGTTCCGCATCGAAAAGGGCCTGATCAAGGAGCACTGGGATCCGGACACCATTGCCGGCCGCGCCAATACCGGCGGGCAGTAATCGCTGCTGCGTTGCAGGGCTGCAGCGTGCAGCTCTGCAATGCGTGATCCGTGCAGGGAGTAACAACCATGCACGTGGTTGACGAAAACGACAACGCCCGCCTGATGGCGGGCGTTGTCGTCTTGATGGCAGCGGTCAGCTGATGCGGAAGCCCATCGTCGCTTCCACCGCCTGCTGCCAGCCGGCATACAGTTGTTCGCGCTTGTCCTCGGCCATGGTCGGCTCGAAGCGGCGATCCACCGCCCACTGCTTGGCGATCTCTTCGCGGCTGCTCCAGAACCCGGTTGCCAAGCCGGCCAGATAGGCCGCGCCGAGCGCGGTGGTTTCGGCTACTTCCGGGCGCAGCACCGGCACGTTGAGCATGTCGCTCTGGAACTGCGCCATGAAATCGTTGGCGATTGCGCCGCCGTCGGCGCGCAGTTCCTTCAGTTCGATGCCCGAATCGGCCTGCATCGCGGTCAACACGTCGCGGGTCTGGTACGCCATCGATTCCACCGCCGCGCGCACGAAATGTTCCTTGGTGGTGCCGCGGGTCAGCCCGAACACCGCGCCGCGGATATCACTGCGCCAGTACGGCGCGCCCAGGCCGACGAAGGCCGGCACCAGATAGACCCCGTCGTTGTCGCCGGCGCGTTCGGCATAGGCCTGCGAGTCGCTGGCCTTGCCGAGCATGCGCAGGCCGTCGCGCAGCCATTGCACCACCGACCCTGCGACGAAGATCGAGCCTTCCAGCGCATATTCGACCTTGCCGTCGATGCCCCAGGCAATCGTGGTCAACAGGCCGGCCTTGGATGCGACCGCCTTGTCGCCGGTGTTCATCAGCGCAAAGCAACCGGTGCCGTAGGTGTTCTTGGCCATGCCCGGTTCGAAGCAGGCCTGGCCGAACAACGCCGCCTGCTGGTCGCCGGCGATGCCCGCGATCGGCACCTGCTCGCCATAGAAATACTGGGTCTGGGTCATGCCGTAGATTTCGCTGGACGAGCGCACCTCCGGCAGCATCTCCTTCGGCACGTCGAGCATGGCCAGCAGCTCGGCATCCCATTCCAGCGTGTGGATGTTGTACATCAAGGTGCGCGAGGCATTGGTGTAGTCGGTGACGTGCACCTTGCCGCCGGTGAGATTCCAGATCAGCCAGCTGTCGATGGTGCCGAAGGCCAGCTCGCCGTTACGCGCGCGCTCGCGGGCGCCGTCGACGTGGTCGAGGATCCATTTGACCTTGGTGCCGGAAAAGTACGCATCGATCAGCAGGCCGGTCTTGTCGCGCACCATCTGCTCGTGCCCGGCCTCCTTGAGCTGCGTGCAGATGTCCTTGGTCTGCCGCGATTGCCAGACGATGGCGTTGTAGATCGGCTGGCCGGTGGCCTTGTCCCACACCACCGCGGTCTCGCGCTGGTTGGTGATGCCGATACCGGCGATCGAGCGCGCATCGATCTGCGCGTTGTTGAGCAACTCGGTGATCGTGGTGTAGACGCTGGTCATGATCTCGCGCGGGTTGTGTTCCACCCAGCCCGGCTGCGGAAAGATCTGGCCGAACTCGCGCTGCGCCACGCCGGCCACCTTGCCGTTGCGATCGAACAACATCGCCCGTGAACTGGTGGTGCCTTGATCGATCGCAAGGACGTATTGCTTTTCCATCGGAGATTCCTCGAACAATGCCGGCGCTGACGCACGGCGAGAAAGGGGGCAGTGCACGCCGCTGCGCGAAAGGCCGATAAAACCCAGCCTGCCCGGCGGCGGCGCTGTGCTGTCAGTCGTGCAGCAGGGCGATCAGCGCGGATCGAGCGGTTTGCCGCCCTGCAGATGGCGCACGCGTGCCGGCAGGAACGGCAGGATCAGCCACTGGTAGGCGAGCGCGCCGATCGGGCCGCCGATCAACGGGCCGACAATGGGAATCCACCAGTAGTTGTCCTTGGCCGGCAACGCGGCCTCGCCCCAGCCGGCAAGGTAGGCGAACAGACGCGGGCCGAAATCGCGCGCCGGATTCATCGCCCAGGCTTCCAGATAGCCCATCGATGCGCCCAGCGTGGCCACCAGCAGGCCGATCATCAGCGCGCCGGAATTGGCGGTCGGCGCAGCTTCGTTGAACTGCTCGGTGATGGCGAAGATGCCGAAGATCAGGAACGCGGTGATGATGATCTGGTCGACCAGCGCATGCATTGGCGTGACCGCAAGGCCGGGGGCGGTGAAGAACACTCCGGCGGCGCCACCGGCTTCGCGGGTGAGCTGCTGCACCTGGTTGTAGTGGTCGATCACCGGGCCATACAGCTGGTAGACGATGGCCGCGCCCAGGAACGCACCGATCACCTGCGCGCCCCAGTACGGCAGCACCTTCTTCCAGGAGAACCCGCGGAACAATGCCAGCGCCAGCGTCACTGCCGGATTGGCATGGGTGCCGGACACCGAGCCGGTGACATAGATCGCCAGCGTCACCGCCAGGCCCCAGGCGATGCAGACGCCCCAATAGGCGTTCTGGTACGGGCTGGGATCGTAGAGGACGTACATGGCCGCGACCGAATCGCCGAGCGCGATGATGATGAACATCGCCACCGCTTCGGAAATCAACTCACCCACCAGTTGGCGGCTCATGCGCGCGACCCCATGCCGAGGGCGACGACGCAGGCAGGATGGTGCGATGCGCGCATCGGCGCGCAGGGGTGCTGGGTAATGCTCATCTGGGGGTGCCCTCCACGTGACTCAGGATGATGCCGGCGAATGCGCCAGGATACGTTGCCGAACGACCCGTCCTCGCCGGCAACGCGGTTCGATCAGGCCGGCACGGCATCCGCCTGCCGGACCGATTGCGTCTGCAGGTACGCTTCCAGGCGCGCGCGCCCGGCCGCGTCGATGCGCAGACCGAGTTTGCTGCGGCGCCACAGGATGTCGTCGGCGGTCACGGCCCACTCGTGGGCGCACAGGTAGTCCACCTCGGCCTGGTACAGATCGGCACCGAAGTGCGTGCCCAATGCCGCGATATCCTGCGCATCGCCCAGCAGCTGCTCCGCGCAGGTGCCGTAGTTGCGCACCAGCCGCTGCGCGGTGGGTGCCGGCAGCCACGGGCGTGCCGTGCGCACGCGTTCGAGCAGGCTGGCGATATCGCGCTGTTCGCCGCCGGGCAATGCATCGCCGCGCGCGGTCCATGCCGGCTTGCGGGCACCCAGTGCCTGGGTCAGGCGGTCGACCGCTTCTTCGGCCAGCTTGCGATAGGTGGTCAGCTTGCCGCCGAAGACGTTGAGCAACGGTGCGCCGTCGGTGAGCACTTCCAGCTGGTAATCGCGGGTGACTTCGGCGGCGTTGTCTTCGGCATCGTCGAGCAGCGGGCGTACGCCGCTATAGCTCCACACCACATCGGCAGGGGTGATCTGCTGCTGGAAATACAGGTTCACCGCCTCGCACAGGTACTGCACCTCGGCCGCATCGATGCTGGGCGCGGCGGGGTCGGCCTGGTAGTCCACGTCGGTGGTGCCGATCAGGGTGAAGTCGTGCTCGTACGGAATGGCGAACACGATGCGCCGATCCGGTTGCTGGAAGATGTACGCATGGTCGTGGTCGAACAGTTTTGGCACCACGATATGGCTGCCCTTGACCAGCCGCAGTGCGTGCTTGTGCGGCACCGCGGCCACCTTGTCCAGGAACGACACCGCCCACGGCCCGGCCGCATTGGCGAGCGCGCGCGCCTGCACGGTGCGGCGGCGGCCGTCGCGGTCTTCCAGTTCGGCGTACCAGAAGCCCGCATCGCGCCAGGCACCGACACAGCGCGTGCGCGTGCGGATCTGGGCACCGCGCCTGGCGGCGTCCATCGCATTGAGCACCACCAGCCGCGCGTCCTGCACCCAGGCATCGGAATAGACAAAGCCGGTGCGCAGCGATTCCTGCAGCGGCTGGCCGACCGGGTGCGTGCGCAGCGACAGCCGGCGCGAGCGCGGCAGGCTGCGCTTGCTGCCGCCGAGATGGTCGTATAGGAACAGGCCGGCGCGAATCATCCAGGCCGGGCGCAGATGCGGTTGATGCGGCAGCAGGAAGCGCAGCGGCCAGATGATGTGCGGGGCCAGCCGCAGCAGCACTTCGCGCTCGGCCAGCGCCTTGCCGACCAGCGCGAACTCGTACTGCTCCAGGTAGCGCAGGCCGCCGTGAATGAGCTTGGTGCTGGCGCTGCTGGTATGCGCGGCCAGGTCGTCCTGCTCGCACAGGCACACCGACAGGCCACGCCCGGCCGCATCGCGGGCGATGCCGACCCCGTTGATGCCGCCGCCTATCACCAGAAGATCGTATGTCTCGCCCATCGGTGTCTCCGTCCGGGCGCGCAGGAGCGAACCCAAGTTGTCATGTTCGAACATATTCGAACATCAAACCTTTTTGGAACGTGAAGAGCTGCGACGCCCGGGCTGCGGGCGACGTTCTAATGTTTGAGCCTATCGGGAACTCAAATTCGATCGCCAGGGTGGATCGATCGGGCGATTCAATCGGGGTGTGCATTGCGCAAACGCACACAAACGAACAATCGGCTCAGCCGGCGTTGCCGGGCGCGGCCAGGTGCACGCGGGTGCCGGCCTCGGCAAGCACCGTGGCCAGTTCCTGCGGCGGCGGCCGGTCGGTGAACCAGTCGTGCACCTGGGCGATCGCGCCCAGTCGCACCATGGCGTTGCGGCCGAACTTGCTGTGGTCGGCGGCCAGCAGCACCTGCCGCGAGTGTTCGATGATGGCCTGGGCCACGCGCACTTCCTGGTAGTCGAAATCCAGCAAGGTGCCATCCAGGTCGATGCCGGAAATGCCGATCACCCCGAAGTCCACCTTGAACTGCCGGATCAGCTCCACCGTCGCCTCGCCGGTCACTCCCTGGTCGCGCCCGCGCACCACGCCGCCGGCCACGATCACCTCGAAGCTGGGATTGGCGCTGAGCATCACCGCCACGTTGAGGTTGTTGGTGATCACGCGCAGGCCGCGGTGCTGCAGCAAGGCGCGCGCGACCTCTTCGTTGGTGGTGCCCAGGTTGATGAACAGCGAAGCATCGTCGGGGATGAAGCGGGCGACCTGCGCGGCGATGTGCTGTTTCTCGCGCGCCTGCAGCGCCTTGCGCGCGGTGTAGGCCAGGTTCTCCACGCTCGAGGGCATGCTGACGCCACCGTGATAGCGGCGCAGCAAGCCGGCATCGCACAGCAGGGTCAGGTCGCGCCGGATGGTCTGCGGCGTCACCTCGAAGCGCGTCGCCAGCCCTTCCACCTCGGCAAAGCCCTGCTGCCGCACCAATGCCACCAATTGTTCCTGGCGCGGGTTGAGTGCCGGCGCCGGGACCGTCCTGTAGTGAGTCGACTCCATGCGCAGATGATCGCGCATGCGCGTGAGGATGCAAACACGCGCCGCGTGAGCGTCGGCGTGTCGACGGCCGCGCTCAGCCCAGCTCGCCCCGGTAGCCGGTATCGATGCTGATGCTGCCACCCACCGCGCGCGAGACGCAGGCGCACAGCTTGCGGTTCTCGCGGCGTTGTTCGTCGCTGAAGAACACATCGCGGTGATCGATATCGGCCGCGCTGTCCAGCACCTCGACCGCGCACAGCCCGCATTCGCCACGCCGGCATTCGGCGATCAGCTCCACCCCGGCGTCGGCCAGTGCATCCAGCATCGATTCGTTCTCGGCCACCGGCACTTCCAGCCCGAGCCCGGGCAGCTTGACCACGAAGGCCTGCGCCGGCACCCGCCCGCTGTTGCCGAAGGTTTCGAAATGCAGCCGCGCGCGCGAACGCCCGGCCGCGTGCCAGTGCTGGCGCACCGCTTCGAGCATGCCGAGCGGGCCGCACACGTACACCTCGGCAGTGGGCGACAGCCGCGCCAGCTCGGCAGCAAGCTCCGGCCGGCCGGCATCGTCGTCGCAGTGCAGTTGCAGGCGCTCGCCGAGCAGCGCTTCCAGTTCGTCGACATAGGCCATTGCACGGCGCGTACGTCCGACATAGAGCAGGCGGAACGCGCGGTGGCGGCGCGCCAGCCGCTGCGCCATGCCGATGATCGGGGTGATGCCGATCCCGCCGGCGATCAGCAGGATCTCCTCGCCGCCTTCATCCAGCGCGAAGTTGTTGCTGGGCGGGGAGATCTCCACCACATCGCCGGGCTGCAGCGTCCACATGTGCCGCGAGCCGCCGCGGCTGTCGGGCATCTGCCGTACCGCGATCTGGTAGTAGCCGTCGGCACGCGGCTCGCCCACCAGCGAGTACGAGCGCACGTCGGCGCGGCCATGCAGCTGCAGGCGAAAATCCAGATGGCTGCCGACCTCGAAGCCGCGTGCCGCGGTGCCCGGGTCGAGCACGATCTCGCGCACGCCCTCGCAGGCATCGGCGATGCTGACGACATGGGCGCGGTGCCACTGGGTGTCTTTACGCATGGGGAACTCCAGGCAGAAGGGCGGGCTGGCTGCTGCCAGCGGTGGCGGGATGGGCGCGGCCGATCAATGCACCACCGCGCACCCGGGTGATCGCCGCCGGGGTCTGCAGCACGTGGCGCAGATTGCGATGGGCCAGCCGTGCGTGTTCGCGCATCAGCGCTTCGGCACGCGCGCCCTGGCGGTCCTCGATGGCGGCGATGATTTCGCGGTGCTGGTCCTGCGCCAGGGTCAGGATCAGCCGCGCCTCGGTGCTGGTGGTCTGCGCCATGACCAGGCTGTTGGGCGAGGCGAACGGCAGCTGCAGCACGCGGGTGAGTTCGCGGCCCAGTACATCGCTGCCGGCCATGGCCACCAGCAGCGCGTGGAATTGCGCATTGGCCTGCACGTACGCGCTGAAGTCGATGGCCTGCAGCGGCGGGCCGACGATGCCGTCGAGCGTGTCCAGCAGTTGGCGTGCCTGGGCCAGTGCCGCGGCCGATGCGCCGCGTTCGGCCGCGATGCGCGCGGCCAGGCCTTCGAGCGTGCCGCGCAGCTCGATCGCATCGTGCACGTCGCGTTCGCTGAAGGCCTGCACCGCATAGCCGCCGCCCGGCAGTGCGCTGGCCAGGCCTTCCTCGCACAGCCGCTGCAACGCCGCGCGTACCGGGGTGCGCGACATGCCCAGCCGCTGCACCACCGCCAGCTCGGACAGGCGCGTTCCGGCGGGCAGGGTGCCGTCGAGGATCAGTTCGCGTAGCGACAGCAGCGCACGCGTGGTCTGCGCGGCACTGCTGCGAAACGGAGTGGTGGGCGACATACGGAGCTCCCGGCGCGCTGCCTCAGCCCACCATGCGCAGCGACAGTTCCTGCGCGCGCTGTTCCTGGGCGATCAGCCGGTCGATCACGCGGCGTGCCCACATCCCGCCGGCATCGACGTTGAGGTTGTAGAAGGTGTGATCCGGATGCGCGTCGATGGCGCGTTGCTGCGCTTCCAGCACTGCCTCGTCCTCGCCGAACACGCCGGTGACGCCTGCACGGGTGAGCGTGGTCAGGGATTGATCGTGCAGCGCGTAGTTGCGCATGAACGCCCAGAAGTAGTGGCAGGTGGTGTCGGTTTCGGGCGTGATGGTATTGAGCACGTAGCCGTTGACGCCCTGGCTGCGGTCGCCCTCCGGCGCGCCGGTGCCGGCGATGGCCACGCCGACATCGATGGCGATGGTGCCGGGCGCTTCGAAGCGGATGATCTGCCAGCGGTCGACCTTGCCGCGGTAATCCAGATGGCGCGCGATCTGGCTGGCCCAGAACGGTGGCGCGTCGATATTGCGCATCCAGCGCGACACCACCACCGAGCGGTCGCCATGCATCACCTCGAACGGCGCTTCGGCGATCTCGTCCTGGCCGATGCTGGAGCCATGCACGAAGGTCTCGTGGGTCAGGTCCATCAGGTTGTCCAGCACCAGCCGGTAGTCGCACTTGGCGTAGATGGTGCGGCCATCGCCGGCCCAGGCGGGGTCGTGCGCCCAGTGCAGGTCGGGAATCAGGCGGGTGTCGGCCTGCGCCGGGTCGCCCGGCCAGATCCACACATAGCGATGCTTCTCGGCCACCGGAAAACTGCGCACGCACGCAGAGGGATTGATGGTCTCCTGCGAGGGCATGTGCACGCAGCGGCCCTGGCTGTTGTAGACCAGCCCGTGATACCCGCACACCACATCGTCGCCGCGCAGCTTGCCCATCGACAGCGGCACCAGGCGATGCCAGCACGCATCTTCGAGCGCGATCACCGCCCCGGCGGTGCTGCGGTAGACCACCACATCCAGGTTGCAGACCTTGCGCGGGGTCAGCGCGTGCTTGATCTCGTGGTCCCAGGCGACGGCATACCACGCGTTGAGGGGAAACAGCTGCTTGGACTGGGACATGACCGTGACTCCTGGGGTTTGTATACAACCTGGGGTGCGGATCGGCAGTGGGGCGCCGGCTGGCAACCAGTTGACGCCCATGCCAGCGCTGGCGTCTGCTTGCAAGCGAAGCTATGTATACACCGGAGACAATGTTGGAGCGTCAGTCGCGCAGCGAAATTGTGCGATTATCGAATTGGTACACCGATAATCGCATTGACCGGGCCGTGCAGCTGCGCCTAACGTGACCGCACGCTCGCTGCGCAGGACCCAGGCAATGGCCCAGATCGTCCCCCTTTCAGAAGCGATGTCCCAACTGATCGCCGACGGCGACTGCGTGGCGATGGAAGGCTTCACCCATCTGATTCCGCATGCGGCCGGCCACGAGGTGATCCGCCAGCGCAAGCGCGACCTGCGCCTGGTGCGCATGACCCCGGACCTGATCTACGACCAGCTGATCGGCGCCGGCTGCGCATCGGCATTGCGGTTTTCCTGGGGCGGCAATCCCGGCGTCGGCTCGCTGCACCGGCTGCGCGATGCGGTCGAACGCGGCTGGCCGCAGCCGCTGCAGATCCGCGAACACAGCCATGCCGACATGGCCAACGCGTATGTGGCCGGTGCCTCGGGCCTGCCGTTTGCGGTGCTGCGCGGGTACGTCGGCTCGGACCTGCCGCGCGTCAACGACAGCATCCGCTTCCTGCAATGCCCCTACACCGGCGAGACGCTGGCCACCACGCCGGCGATCAACCCCGATGTCACCGTGATCCATGCGCAGCAGGCCGACCGCCGCGGCAATGTGCTGCTGTGGGGCATCCTGGGCGTGCAGAAAGAGGCCGCGCTGGCCGCGCGCAAGGTGATCGTGACGGTGGAAGAAATCGTCGACACGCTGGAGGCGCCGCCCAACGCCTGCATCCTGCCGCGCTGGGTGGTCGATGCGGTCTGCCACGTGCCCGGTGGCGCCGCGCCCTCGTACGCGCATGGCTATTACGCGCGCGACAACCGCTTCTATCTGGCCTGGGATGCCATCGCGCGCGACCGGGCACGCTTCCAGGCCTGGATCCAGGCGCACATTCTCGACACCGACGATTTCGCAGCGTTCCAGCGCGTGTACGCGCAATCGCTGCTGCAGGTGGCCGCATGAGCGACTACAGCACCAACGAGATGATGACCGTGGCGGCGGCGCGGCGCCTGCCCGATGGCGCGGTGTGCTTCGTCGGCATCGGCCTGCCGTCCACGGCCGCCAACCTGGCGCGGCTGACGCATGCGCCGGATGTCACCCTGATCTACGAATCCGGCCCGATCGGCGCGCGCCCGGACGTGCTGCCGTTGTCGATCGGCGACGGTGAACTGGCCGACACCGCCGATACCGTGGTCTCCACGCCGGAGATCTTCCGCTACTGGCTGCAGGGTGGCCGCGTGGACGTGGGCTTCCTGGGCGCGGCGCAGATCGATCGCCATGCCAACCTCAACACCACGGTGATCGGCCCGTACGCGGCGCCCAGGACGCGGCTGCCCGGCGCAGGCGGGGCACCGGAGATCGCGGCCAGCGCCAAGCAGGTGTTCATCATCATGCGCCAATCCACACGCAGCTTCGTGCCCGCGCTGGACTTCGTCACCACGGTCGGGCATCTGGACGGTGGCGATGCGCGGCAGCGTGCAGGCCTGCCCGGCGCCGGCCCCAGCGTGGTCGTCACCGACCTGTGCGTGATGGAGCCCGACTCCGTGACCCGCGAACTCACCGTCACCGCGCTGCATCCCGGCAGCACCCGCGAGCAGGTGCGCGCGGCCACCGGCTGGCCGATCCGCTTTGCCGACGCTCTGGCGCAGACCACGCCGCCCAGTGCCGCGGAATTGCAGGCGCTGCGCGCGCTGCAGGCACGCACCGACGCGGCGCACGGCAAGCAGGCAGCCGGAGCCGAGGCATGAGCGCGGTCTATCTGATCGATGGCATCCGCACGCCGATCGGCCGCTACGGCGGCGCACTGGCCGGGGTGCGCGCCGACGACCTGGGCGCGGTCCCGATCGCCGCGTTGATGGCACGCAATCCGCAACTGGAGCCGGCGCTGATCGACGACGTGTATCTGGGCTGCGCCAACCAGGCAGGCGAAGACAATCGCAATGTCGCGCGTATGAGCCTGCTGCTGGCGGGCTTGCCCAGTTCGGTGCCGGGCAGCACGCTCAATCGCCTGTGCGGTTCCGGGCTGGACGCGGTCGGCACGGTGGCGCGCGGCATCCGTGCCGGCGAACTGGGGCTGGCGATCGCCGGCGGGGTCGAGTCGATGACCCGCGCGCCCTGGGTCATGGGCAAGGCCGAGAGCGCGTTCGCCCGCACCCAACAGCTGGAAGACACCACGATGGGCTGGCGGTTCGTCAATCCGCGCCTGCAGGGCGCCTATGGCGTGGAGCTGATGGGCGAAACCGCCGAAAACGTCGCCCAGCGCCACGCCATCGCGCGCGAAGACCAGGACGCGTTCGCGCTGCGTAGCCAGCAACGCGCCGCCGCCGCACAGGCAGCGGGATTTTTCGAGGGGGAGATCACCCCGGTGCCCGTGACCGCACGCAAAGGGGGCGAGGCGACCGCTGTCGATCGCGACGAGCATCCACGCCCGAACACCACCGCCGAGATGCTGGCCAAGCTCAAGCCGGTGTTCCGCCAGCCCGGCACGGTGACGGCCGGCAATGCGTCCGGTCTCAACGATGGCGCTGCCGCCATGTTGCTGGCATCCGAGCAGGCCGTGCACGCGCATGGGCTGACCCCGCGCGCACGCGTGCTCGGCTTCGCCTCGGCGGGTGTGGAGCCGGCCTACATGGGAATCGGCCCGGTGCCGGCCACGCAGCGCCTGCTGGCACGCCTGGGCCTGGGCATTGCGCAGTTCGATGCGATCGAACTCAACGAAGCCTTCGCCGCGCAGGTGCTGGCCTGCACGCGCGCGTTCGGCCTGGCCGACGATGCCGCGCACGTCAACGCCAATGGCGGCGCCATCGCGCTGGGCCATCCCCTGGGCATGAGCGGCGCGCGGCTGGCACTGACCTTGTTGCGGCAACTGGAAGCGGTCGACGGGCGGCTCGGGCTGGCCAGCATGTGCATCGGGGTGGGGCAGGGCGTGGCGCTGGCAATCGAGCGCGTGTAGTGCGCCGATTGCAACCGCCGCTGCCGTGACCGCACACCCACGTCTTGATCCTGCCGCAGCGCAACCGATGGAGATCCCGCATGCGCGACCCCAGCTCTGACACATTGATCGATCCGCTGCTCGGCTATCGCCGGCCGCGGATCGGCACGCAGCCGGCCTACCTGCATCCACCCTACGCATCCACCGCATTGCGCGGGCCCACGCGCGCGCCAATCGAGATCCCGGCCACGCTGTCGGAAGTCACCGGGCCGCAGTTGAATCGGCTCACCCTGGGCGCGCATGCGGCCGACCTCACTGCCGGCTTCGCGGGCGAGCCGCTGGGCGAGCGCATCATCGTGTCTGGCCGCGTGCTCGACGAAAACGGCAAGCCGGTGCGCAACAGCGTGGTGGAGGTGTGGCAATGCAATGCGGCTGGCCGCTATCAACATGCCGGCGATCGGCATGACGCACCGCTGGACCCCAACTTCCGCGGCACCGGCCAGGTGCTCACCGACGACCATGGCCGCTATGCATTCAAGACCATCAAGCCGGGCGCGTATCCGTGGCGCAATCACTACAACGCCTGGCGGCCGGCGCATATCCATTTTTCGCTGCATGGCGATGGCATCGGGCAGCGGCTGATCACCCAGATGTATTTCCCCGGCGACCCGCTGCTGGCGCACGACCCGATCTACAACTGCGTGGACGATGCGCTGGCGCGCGAACGCATGGTGTCCCGCTTCGACTGGGAAAACGCGGTGAGCGAATACGCGCTGGCCTACCGCTTCGACATCGTGTTGCGCGGTCGCAAGCAAACGGTCTGGGAGTGAATCGATGAGCCTGCACACCACCCCGTCGCAAACTGTTGGCCCGTATTACCGGCTCGGGCTGGAGCCGCTGTATCGCCAGCAGCTCGCGCCTGCGCAGGCCGCAGGCACGCACGTGCGGGTCAGCGGTTGCGTGTTCGATGGCGCCGGCAATCCGGTGGCCGACGCAGTGCTGGAACTGTGGCAAGCCGATGCGGCCGGCATCTATGCGCATGCCGCCGACGCACGCTGCGAGGCGCACGATCCCGGCTTCGATGGCTGGGGCCGCGTGCCGACCGACGCGCAGGGGCGTTTTTCCTTCAGCACCATCAAGCCGGGCCGGGTCGCCGGCCCCGGCGGCGTGCCGCAGGCCGCGCATCTGACCGTGCTGGTGTTCATGCGCGGCCTGTTGCGTGGGGTGTCGACGCGGCTGTACTTCGCCGACGACCCGCAGCTGGGCAGCGATCCCATCCTGGCCCTGGTGCCGGCAGAACGTCGCGGTACGCTGCTGGCCCAGTCGCGTGGCGGCAGCGACTACGTGTGGGACATTCATATGCAGGGCGATGCGGAAACCGTGTTCTTCCACTATTGATCGCATCGTCGGCGCGCTGTTGGCTGCTGCGATGTGTCCGCGTGAGCACGACGCCTGCATCCGCGTGCAGACGCTGCACGCAGATGCAGCGCGGCAAGCAACCACGTGGCAATACGCGATGCCGTCGATGACCCGTCGCGATCGGCACGTGACCGGCGCGCCGCGCCGTGATCCGCAGGGTCAGTTGCATTGGCGAAACACGCAGGCCGCGCGCATGACCACGCCAGACAAACGCGTGTGCACGCCACGCACACCTGCGTTTGCACCACGCCCCACCGCGCACGCCAGTTGGCACTCCCGCGCATCGGTGCCATGCTGCCGGCACGCCACCAGAGGCCATGCATGACTGCGACGTCTTCCCTGTTGGGATCCCTGTTTGGCGAGCCTGCCTGCGACGCGTTGTTTGATGACACGGCGCGGGTGCAGGCAATGCTGCACTTCGAATCCGCGCTCGCTCGCGCGCAGGCGCAATGCGGCGTGATTCCCGCCGAGGCCGCGCAAGCCATTGCGGCCGCATGCGACGTGCAGCATTACGATCTGGCCGCGCTGGCGCAGGCCACCGCACTTGCCGGCAACCCCGCCATTCCATTGGTCAAGGCGCTGACCGCGCGCGTGGCCGCCCACGATGCGCAGGCCGCGCGCTGGGTGCACTGGGGCGCCACCAGCCAGGACGTCATCGACACCGGCACGGTACTGCAGCTGCGCGCCGCGCTCGACCTGCTGCTGCCGCGCCTGCAGGGCCTGTGCGCCGAGCTGGCTGCGCTGGCCGCGCGCGAACGTAACACCGGCCTGCCCGGACGTACCTTGCTGCAGCAGGCGGTGCCGGTCACGTTCGGGCTCAAGGTCGCCGCCTGGCTGGATGCGCTGCAGCGCGCGCACCAGCGCCTGCAGGCCCTGCAGCACGATGGCTTGGTGCTGCAGTTCGGGGGCGCGGCCGGCACGCTGGCGTCGTTGCAGGAGCGCGGTCTGGATGTCGCCCAGGCGCTGGCAACCACGCTGGCGCTGCCGTTGCCCGCGATGCCGTGGCATACCGCACGCGATCGCCTGGTCGAGGTTGGCTGTGCGTTCGGCCTGCTGGCCGGCATGTTGGGCAAGATCGGCGGCGACGTGGTGTTGCTGATGCAGTCGGAAGTCGGCGAAGTGTTCGAGCCGGCCGCAGCCGGCAAGGGCGGCTCCTCGGCGATGCCGCACAAGCGCAATCCGGTCTCCAGCGTCGTCGCGGTTGCTGCTGCCACCCGCGTGCCCGGCCTGGTGGCGACCTTGTTCAGCGCGATGGCGCAGCCGCATGAGCGCGCCGCCGGGCAATGGCATGCCGAATGGGAGACCTTGCCGCAGATCGTGTGCCTGACTGCCGGCAGCCTGGCGCAGATGCAAGGCTGCCTGACCGACCTGCAACTGGACCGCGAGGCCATGCGCGCGCACCTGCACAGCCATGGCGGCGCGTTGTACGCCGAGGCAGCGGTGTTTGCGTTGGCACCACGGCTCGGCAAGCCACAGGCGCATGCGCTGGTCGAACAGGCGGTGGCACGCGCCCAGGCGCAGCAGCGCCATCTGCGCGAGGTGCTCGGTGACGACGCGCAGGTAGGCGCGGTGCTCACGCAGGCGCAACTGCAGGCGGTGTTCGATGTGGACAGCTGGCGCGGCATGTCCTCGGTCTGGATCGATCGCGTGCTGGCCGGTTCCTCATCCCGCTGACGGTGCTCCGATGGCTTATCTCCAGTTGCCCACGCATCGCCTGCATTACCGTCTCGACGGCACCGAAGGCCGCCCCTGGCTGACCTTCTGCAATTCCCTGGGCACCGACCTGCACATGTGGGACGCGCAGATCGCCGCGTTTGCGCCGCATTACCGCATCCTGCGCTACGACCGCCGCGGCCATGGCGATTCGGACACGCCGCCCGGCCCGTATCGCGTTGCCGACCTGGGCCAGGACGTGCTGGCGCTGTGGGATGCGTTGCAGATCGCGCAGAGCGACTTCTGCGGCCTGTCGATCGGCGGACTCACCGGCCAATGGCTGGGCCTGCATGCGCCGCAGCGCCTGCGCCGGCTGGTGGTGTGCGCCACCGCGCAGAAGATCGGCAGCAGCCAGAGCTGGAACGCGCGGATCGAACAGGTGCGCAGCGAAGGCCTGCCGGGGCTGGTCGATGCCACCTTGCAGCGCTGGTTCACACCGCCATTTGCCACCCGCCATGCGCAGCGCCTGGACACGATCGTGGCCGCCTTCGTGTCGACCTCGCCGCAGGGCTACATCGCCTGCTGCCAGGCGGTGGCCGACGCCGACTTCCGCGGCGCGCTCGACACCCTGGAACTGCCACTGCTCGCACTGGCCGGCGACGACGATCCGGTCTGTCCGCCGGCCGATCTGCGCGAGATCGCCTATGCCGCCCCACGCGGCCACTACGCGCAGGTGCCCGGCCGGCATATCTGCAACCTCGAATCGCCGGCCGCCTTCAACGACAGCGTGCTGGGCTTTCTGCAGGCCGACCACGTGTGACCCTCGCACGCCCAGCCAGGCAGTTGTCGCACGCGCGAAGCCGGCACCTCGATCCGGCAGGTGCGACGCTCGGCATTCCCGGTCGTAGCTTGCATCTGTGCCCAGCTGACCCATGCCTGCCGCACCAGGTCGGCAACGTCGATGGCCACCATTGACACGTCAGCATCTACCTGCAGCCGCTGCGGATCTGCAGCGACCATTCCCGAATCCCGAATCCCGAATCCCGAATCCCCCATTCCCCATTCCCC
>NZ_QEZG01000001.1:0-245 GCF_003993495.1 Xanthomonas sp. BRIP62418 | reverse complement strand
GGTGACAAGGAATTGATTGCCTGGGTAGTCAAGGACCTGCCGGTGCCGGCGCGCCTGCTGCAGAAGGAAAAGGGCCAGGACGCGCTGGACCTGACCATCAAGGCGTTGCGCTGAGCGCCAGGCACGCTCCTACCAGGTCGTGGGACCTGCTCGGCAGCCGCCCTCCGACTGCAATAAACAGCCCGGCTGCCAGCCGGGCTCTTCATTTCGATCAGGCGCGGTGCGGAATCTCCGCAGCAGGCAGA
>NZ_QEZG01000018.1:0-1797 GCF_003993495.1 Xanthomonas sp. BRIP62418 | reverse complement strand
CTCCGGGCGTCTATACCGTGGAATACCGCGCCGTCGGTGGTGACAACCACCCCATGCCGGGCAGCTTCAGCTTCACGGTGCGCTGAGGAGTCGCGAATGTTCGACCTGTCGGCTTATGCACTGAGATTCTTGGAATACCTTGTCATCATGGTTCTTTTCGGGGTTCCACTCTTCGGTTGGTACGGGTCGCGTCGATCGGCACTCGCCGACGCCTTGGCCGGGTGGTCACTCATGGGCGTTCTATTGGCGGGTGCCGTAGCCGGTCTCGTGCTCACCGGGCTCGATGTCGTCTTCAAGACCGCGGGCATCATGGGAATGCCGCTTGCCGAGGTTGATCGCGGATCGCTTGGCTGGTATCTGCTCGAGACGTCCGCGGGCCGGGCAGCCATGGCGAGAGGCGCGCTGCTGGTCGCCCTGATGTTCGTGCTCGGATGGCATCGTCGCCGCGGGAAGGTGGAGACCGCCTTCCCGCTGGGGGCGATGCTGGCGGGCGGCGCACTCGCTTCGCTGGCATGGAACGGCCACGCCGCCGCTGGCGAGGGCTTGGCAGGCGCGGTCCGGCTTGCTGCAGGCATCGTCCATCTTCTCGCGGCAGGCGGCTGGATCGCAGCGGTCCTGATGTTCCTTGCCATGCTGCTGCGCGGCAAAGAGACGAACGGCAGCGGGCGTCTGCGATCAACGCATGACTTTCTGCATGGTTTTTCGACGCTGGGAACGATCTTCGTTGGTGCGCTCATCGTGTCCGGCATCGCGCACTACGGGGATCTCACCGCGTGGTCGTTTTCGGCCCTGTTCCAGAGCACCTACGGGAAGTTGCTGCTGTTCAAACTGGCCCTGTTCGCTGGAATGCTGGGTTTGGGAGCGCTGCACCGATGGACGCTGGTGCCGCGCTTGGAACGAGCGCTGACCAGCGGAGATCCCGCGCAGGAGGTGCGGGCTTTGCGGCAGAGTGTTACGGCTGAGGCCGCGCTGGCCATCTTGATCCTGATTGTTGTTTCAGTGCTCGGGACGCTCAGCCCCGAATAGCTGTGTAACCCGCAATGGCACACTGCCTTGGCAGTCCATCCCCACTAAAGCGAGCATCGGCATGAACTCACCGTCGTCCCATGACCATCACCATTCTGCAGGCGCAGCCCCTGTCGAGGCTGCGGATGGACGGGTCACCGATCCGGTCTGTGGCATGCAGGTCGATCCCGCCACGACGCAGCATCATGCGACCCACGCCGACACACCTTTCCACTTCTGCTCGGAGCGATGCCGCGCGAAGTTCGTGGCCGATCCGGAGCGCTATCTGACGCCCCAGGACGAACCCGAGGTGGCACAGCCCGGCGCCATCTACACCTGCCCGATGCACCCGGAAGTCCGGCAACAAGGTCCAGGCAACTGTCCCTTCTGCGGCATGGCGCTGGAGCCGGAAATGCCGAGCCTGGAGGACGATGACAATCCGGAACTTCGCGACTTCTCGCGCCGGTTCTGGTGGACGCTTCCGCTGACTGTGGTGACGCTCGTGCTGGCCATGTTCGGCCAGTACCTCCCGCGTGTCGTGCTGGGCGACGTGCAGATCCTGCCGTTGTCGATCGACGTGCAGACCTGGGTCGAGCTGGTCTTGACCACACCAGTCGTGCTGTGGGCCGGCTGGCCGTTCTTCGAGCGCTGCGTGCAGTCGATCCGCAACCGCAGCCCGAACATGTTCACCCTCATCGGGATTGGCGTTGCGGCCGCCTTTGGCTACAGCCTGGTCGCCACGCTGGCACCCGGCTTGTTCCCACCGTCGTTTACCGAACATGGGCGCGTCGG
>NZ_QEZG01000017.1:0-1644 GCF_003993495.1 Xanthomonas sp. BRIP62418 | reverse complement strand
TGCGAATGGTCCATGCCCTGCATGGCAGGCTCGGCTGCTTCAGCCGGCGGCGCGGCGTGGCCCATCGCCGCATGATCGATCGTCGCTTCGCTCGTCTTGGCCGGTGTTGCAGGCTTTTGGGCTGGCGCAGGTTTTGATGTCGGCGCCTGATGTGCAGAGTGATCCTGAGTCTGGGTCTGCGCGCCCTGCTCCATCGGCATGGAGCCGTCCTGCATGGATCGGGCGCTGGCCCCATTGGCCAGGGCCAGCGAGATAGCCAGCGTCAGCGCAGTCAGGGTGGTATCGCGTCTATTGATGTTCATTCGTCGACCCTCACCGTGCGCATCATTCCGGCTTCCATGTGATAAAGCAGGTGGCAATGGAACGCCCAGCTGCCCAACGCATCGGCACGCACGCGATACGTGCGTCGGCTACCTGGCGGCATATCCACCGTGTGCTTGCGCACCATGAAGTTGCCGTTGTCGTCCTCCACGTCACTCCACATGCCGTGCAAATGGATGGGATGGGTCATCATCGTGTCGTTAACCAATACGATGCGCATACGCTCGCCGTAGTTCAGCCGCAGCGGCTCGACATCGGAAAACTTCTGACCGTTGAAGCCCCAGGAGAATTTCTCCATGTGTCCGGTCAGATGCAGCTCGATCTCGCGACCGGGGTCGCGTCCGTCAGGGTCTTCAAAGGTGCTCTTGAGCATGGAATACGTCAGCACATGACGGCCGTTATCGCGCAGGCCATTGCCCGGATCATCCAAGCGCGAACTCACGCTCATGGCTTGGTTGTCCAACAGGGGATTGTTGGTCTCGCTAGCAGGGTGTGATTGCATGCCCCCGTGCTGCATGCCTGCCATGGCACCATCGCCGGCGGCGGGCATCGCATGGCCTGCATGGGCCGAGGTCGCGTTACCGCTGACAGGTGGGGTCATGCCAGGCATGCCCATGGCCGCACCACAGCCGCCTTCCATGCCCTTGCTGCCGCCAGACATATCCATCGACCCATGATCCATGCCCATGTCTGCCATCGTCAGCAGCGGCCGGGGATCCACAGACGGAACGGGCGCGCGTAATCCTTCGCGCACAGCGAGCGTGCCGCTGATGTAGCCGGTGCGACCGGAGTCTTGGGCAAAGATGGTGAATGCGTCCTGCCCGGAGGGCTCCACGATCACATCGAAGGTTTCTGCTACCGCGATGCGGAACTCGTCGACGGAAACCGGATGGACATACAAGCCATCTGCCGCCACCACGGTCATCTTCAGCCCCGGAATACGCACATCGAAGTACGTCATGGCAGAGCCATTGATGAAACGCAGGCGCACCTTCTCGCCACTGCGGAACAAACCGGTCCAGTTGCCCAGTGAGGTCGTGCCGTTCATCAGGTAGGTGTAGGTGTTGGCGTTGACATCGGACAGATCCGTGGGCGTCATCCGCATCACGCCCCACATCTTGCGATCTTCCAACGTGGCCGACAGGCCGTTGCGCTTCACATCGCGCGCAAAATCGCCGACCGTGCGCTTGTAGTAATTGTCATGGCCCGGCATCTTCTTCAAACGATCGAACAGGGCCGTCGGGTCCAGGTCTGTCCAATCGCTCAGCATCACGACGTAGTCGCGATCGAAGCTGAAGGGCTCCGGCTCCAATGGGTCGATGA
>NZ_QEZG01000016.1:0-281 GCF_003993495.1 Xanthomonas sp. BRIP62418 | reverse complement strand
CAGCCTCAGCGGCACGCCGACCGTGGCAGGCACGTTCACCTTCACCCTGACCGTGTCCGACAGCACGCCCAGCCCGGCGGCGCAGGCCAGCCGCAGCTACACGCTGACCATCGCGGCACCGGTGATCGTGGTCGCGCCCACCGCGCTGCCGGCGGCCACCCGCGGCACGGCCTACAGCCAGACGCTGAGCGCCAGCGGCGGCACCGCGCCGTACACCTACAGCCTCGGAAGCGGCACGCTGCCGGCTGGCCTGACCCTGGCCAGCAACGGCACGCTGTCCG
>NZ_QEZG01000015.1:0-845 GCF_003993495.1 Xanthomonas sp. BRIP62418 | reverse complement strand
TTGAAGCTGCCTTCCGCCGTCGGGTTGCCGGACAGCGTGCCGTTGCTGGCCAGGGTCAGGCCGGCCGGCACAGTGCCCGCGCTTACCGCATAGGTGTACGGCGCAGTGCCGCCACTGGCGCTCAGCACCTGGCTGTACGCGGTGCCGCGGGTGGCGGCCGGCAGCGTGGTGGGCGCGACCGCGATCACCGGTGCCGCGATGGTCAGCGTGTAGCTGCGGCTGGCCTGCGCCGCCGGGCTGGGCGTGCTGTCGGACACGGTCAGGGTGAAGGTGAACGTGCCTGCCACGGTCGGCGTGCCGCTGAGGCTACCGGTGGCCGCGTCCACGACAACACCCGCCGGCAATGCGCCGCCAGTCAGTGCATAGCTGTAGGGCGCGGTGCCGCCAGTGGCGGGCGTGATCGCCGCGGTGTACGCCTGCCCGGCCGTACCTGCGGGCAAGGTGCTGGCCGGCAGTACAACGTTCGGGCCGGCAACGGTCAGGCTGTAGGCCTGGTTGCCGGTGAAGCTCCCCGCATCGGTCGCCGTCACGGTGAAGTTGAAGCTGCCTTCCGCCGTCGGGTTGCCGGACAGCGTGCCGTTGCTGGCCAGGGTCAGGCCGGCCGGCACAGTGCCCGCGCTTACCGCATAGGTGTACGGCGCAGTGCCGCCACTGGCGCTCAGCACCTGGCTGTACGCGGTGCCGCGGGTGGCGGCCGGCAGCGTGGTGGGCGCGACCGCGATCACCGGTGCCGCGATGGTCAGCGTGTAGCTGCGGCTGGCCTGCGCCGCCGGGCTGGGCGTGCTGTCGGACACGGTCAGGGTGAAGGTGAACGTGCCTGCCACGGTCGGCGTGCCGCTGAGGCT
>NZ_QEZG01000014.1:0-562 GCF_003993495.1 Xanthomonas sp. BRIP62418 | reverse complement strand
CAACATGAGGAGCGGTTGCGGGACCTCACACAGTCGGCGTTTGTGCGGCCTTACTTGACCTCGCAGTTCGAGCAGGACTGGTTCCGCAGTTACCCCAAAGGTCCTCATCGGATTTGAGCGACGGCACGTATCTTCGTAGGCAATCGCCTGCATCGTCAGCTCAACGGGCCTTCGCCCGCAACGAACGCCTGGATCAGCAACTGGCGACGTTGAACGTGTGACTGGAAGCGCAGGGGGCGACAGCACCAGCAGGAGCGCGGGGAATTTCGGAACCGGGTTGGCGCCACCGGAAAGCATGCGCTGGGCAAGGTCGATCAGGCCCGCCATTTACGTTAAGCGATCTGCCTCAGCAGCTGCGCGGGCCATAGAGCCCAAAACCCGTGACAGGCAGCGGCAAGCAAGGACGCCAAACGCCGGGCCACCTTCAATTGTTCGCCCCCCAGAGTGCGCGACTGGGAAAACCAGGCACTCATTACTGCGTTCCCGGAACTATAGACCCCCTTGACTGCGTTAAATGGATACTCAGAGTGCGTCGGTGGACCATCAAAGAGTGCGGTGCCCA
>NZ_QEZG01000013.1:0-539 GCF_003993495.1 Xanthomonas sp. BRIP62418 | reverse complement strand
GCATCGACCAACCCGGACTTCAACGTGGTGGCGCGTGCGGCGGTGCAGGTCAAGGCCGCGATCGATGCCACCGTCGAGCTGGGTGGCGAGAACTACGTGTTCTGGGGCGGCCGCGAGGGCTACGCCTGCCTGCACAACACCCAGATGAAGCGCGAGCAGGACAACATGGCGCGCTTTTTGACCCTGGCACGCGACTACGGCCGTGCGATCGGCTTCCAAGGCAACTTCCTGATCGAGCCCAAGCCGATGGAGCCGATGAAGCACCAGTACGACTTCGACAGCGCCACGGTGATCGGCTTCCTGCGCCAGCACGGCCTGGACCAGGATTTCAAGCTCAATATCGAAGCCAACCACGCCACGCTGTCGGGCCACAGCTTCGAGCACGACCTGCAGGTGGCAGCCGATGCCGGCCTGCTCGGCAGCATCGATGCCAACCGCGGCAACCCGCAGAACGGCTGGGATACCGACCAGTTCCCGACCGACCTGTACGACACCGTCGGCGCGATGCTGGTGGTGCTGCGCCAGGGCGGGCTGGCACC
>NZ_QEZG01000012.1:0-511 GCF_003993495.1 Xanthomonas sp. BRIP62418 | reverse complement strand
CGATCACCGGTGCCGCGATGGTCAGCGTGTAGCTGCGGCTGGCCTGCGCCGCCGGGCTGGGCGTGCTGTCGGACACGGTCAGGGTGAAGGTGAACGTGCCTGCCACGGTCGGCGTGCCGCTGAGGCTGCCGGTGGCCGCGTCCACGACAACACCCGCCGGCAATGCGCCGCCAGTCAGTGCATAGCTGTAGGGCGCGGTGCCGCCGGTGGCGGGCGTGATCGCCGCGGTGTACGCCTGCCCGGCCGTGCCTGCGGGCAAGGTACTCGCCGGCAGTACAACGTTCGGGCCGGCAACGGTCAGGCTGTAGGCCTGGTTGCCGGTGAAGCTCCCCGCATCGGTCGCGGTCACGGTGAAGTTGAAGCTGCCTTCCACCGTTGCGGTGCCGGACAGCGTGCCGTTGCTGGCCAGGGTCAGGCCAGCCGGCAGCGTGCCGCTTCCGAGGCTGTAGGTGTACGGCGCGGTGCCGCCGCTGGCGCTCAGCGTCTGGCTGTAGGCCGTGCCGCGGGTGGC
>NZ_QEZG01000011.1:0-418 GCF_003993495.1 Xanthomonas sp. BRIP62418 | reverse complement strand
GACTTCGGTGACATCGAGCTGTCGTTGATTGATCAGGTTCAACAGCAGATCGAACGGGCCTTCGAAGTTCCGGAGAGTGACTCGGAAACCGGCAGCCTTGGCTGCGGTCTGAGCGTCGGTCGGCACGTTCGGGTCGATCGAATCCGGCTCGACTTCGACCGAATCTTCTTGCGATGCAATCAGTTCCACTAACGACCAGACCGGTGAATGACCTCGCGGGCCAATGCTCGATATGCCTCGGCCCCAGCCGATTTCGGCGCCCACGTCGTGATCGGCTCACCGGCGACGCTGGTTTCGGGGAATCGGACGGTGCGGTTGATCACCGTGTCGTAGACGACGTCGCCGAACACCTCGACGACTCGCGCCATCACCTCACGAGCGTGCAGAGTCCGGGCGTCGAACATCGTGACGACGATAC
>NZ_QEZG01000010.1:0-411 GCF_003993495.1 Xanthomonas sp. BRIP62418 | reverse complement strand
AAGAGAAGGAAGGCCGTCGCCCCGGTGGCAAGGCCCGCAAGCGCCTGAAGGACGACCTGATCCATGAGCTGTTGCCGCGCGCCTTCGTCAAGAGCTCGCGCACCGATGCCATTCTGGACCTGCAGCACGGCTACATTGCGGTCAACAGTTCCAGCCGCAAGAGCGGCGAGAACGTGATGAGCGAGATCCGCGGCGCACTCGGCAGCTTCCCGACACTGCCGTTGAATGCCGAGGTCGCACCGCGCGCCATCCTCACCGGCTGGATCGCCGGCGAACCCTTGCCCGAAGGCCTGAGCCTGGGCGAAGAGTGCGAGATGAAGGATCCGATCAAAGGCGGCGCGGTGGTCAAGTGCCAGCACCAGGAACTGCGCGGCGACGAGATCGACAAGCACCTGGAAGCCGGCAAGCAGG
>NZ_QEZG01000009.1:0-408 GCF_003993495.1 Xanthomonas sp. BRIP62418 | reverse complement strand
GTCCCACAAGGCCACGTCCACCGCGGCGATCGCGCTCATCGTCACCGGGCCGCGCCGCCAGTACGCACCGCGGTAGAAGAATTGCCAGATGTCTTCGATGCGGCCGGCATCGCGGCCGATCAGGTTCGGCACCAGGTGTTCCTGCAGGTACGCCGCCACCGCCAGTTCGCGGCCATTGAGCGTGGCATCGCCCAGCCCGGTGATGCCCGAGCGGGTGCGGATCTTCAGGGTGACGAAGTTGCGGCCCGGGCAGGTGACGATGACGCGCGCCTCGACGATCTCGCGATCGCGGGCCGAGCCTTGCAGCGGAGCAGGGGAGTCGGGGGTCTGTGACATCGTGGTCTCGCTCAGGGAGAAGTGGCGGCAGTGAGGGGGAGTTCGAACGGGCCGGCCGGCAGGCCGCTGCGG